>NZ_JACVZM010000002.1:0-246426 GCF_017151935.1 Staphylococcus sp. EG-SA-14
ATCTTCAGGTATATATTCATATATTATAACCTGTTCGTCTTCTTTCAATTTTATTAATGTAAGCATTTAATCCACCTTCTTTTTTATAAAAATTGAATAATCGTATTTTTTTGATACAATTTTATGTGCATAATCATAGTTGAAATTATACTTATTCATCAAATAATGTTCAAGCGCCTCATGACGCAGCAGTATTAAATCTTGTTTTTTATTGTTTTTCCTTCTCTTAAACGTTGCCAACTTACTGCGATATTATATTCTGGATAATAACTTAAAATCGAATAATTCACTTTGAACATAACAAATCACTCCTTGTACAGTGGTGAAGCAAGTATTATTATTAAATTGTAGGAGTGAAATTCCCTCCTGACTGATTAACGCTCGAATGTCCATTCAATCTTTATAAAGTAGAGATTTATTAAGATTAACAATTTGGTACATTTGAGCTTTTTTATTTCCTTCACTCGCACCTACTTAAACTTATATGTTCATTATACAAATATAAAAAGCTATAACAATTTAATGAAAATGCCCCCTTCGAAGTCGACATTGAAAAAATGAAAACTTTGAAGGGAGCATTTCAAGACGATCCATTCCAATCTTTTTTATCATTTAAAACTTAACACTTATTTTCCCTTATTCGATGCTAATTTCGTGCAATAAATTCTAAATGAAACGACATACTCCTTTTTCACAAATTGGAATCTAATATTTTTGTATTTTAATTATTATAATATCCATTTACCATATGATTTTTATTAATAGTTAAATCAAATAAACATAGCTTGATTAATTTATACAGTAGTTATATTACAAAACTTTATTGGCATATTCATATAATTTTTCTGTTGTATTCAGGGTTAGATTATCTACTTCGCGTTTGCCCTGTCTTAATTGTGAAAGTACATATTGAGAAACTCCAGTTTTTTTAGAAATTTCATATCCTGTTAAATTACTTTCAATTAATTCAATTATCTTTTTCTTGTATTCTGACATTTTTTCATCTCCATATCTGTACAATGTTTTCTGCTTTTTTTCGAAATTCTGTGAACTTAACGTATTTTTTATCTATAAATGATTTTATTATTTTTCTATTCATTAATGGCTATCATCACTTCATAATAGTTAAATTTTATATTTTCAATTTTTGTTTCTACATATTAACGACTTTTCATCATCAATTACTTTGTCAAAGATAAACGATTTGTCTTGTATACCTTACGCCTTTTACAAAACTTCAATGTTTAGTATTCATTGAAGTTTACAGCCACTTCTAAAGTTTAACCTTTTATGTATTTTTATTAGATTAGTGTCTTTCAATATTCAAACTACTAACTCCAGTAGTCTATTAAATTTGAGATATTGAGATATCTTTAGAATTTAATTTTTCCGGAGTCATATAGACTTCTCAAATACTATACATTTATTTCATAATTTTGAACCCTAATATTACTAAAATAATTATAAACGTCCCTATTAAAAATTCTATTTTCTCTTTTTTATTTGTTTTTCGCACTTTAATAGTCATCTTCATTTTACTAATGGTGAGAAAGTAATATTTTATTCAAAGAATATGACTTCGTATTAAATCAAATCTCACATTCTTATTAGTTTGCAAATTCAATAGTCCTATCAGAATTAAAATCAAAACATTCAAACTATTTTATCGTTTTTACTTCCTCGACCATTTTCACCTCCTTATAATCTATATAAATTATGTTTACCACACGATTCTTTACACTCGAAAAATTAATTTTGTTAAGAAACATTTAGCCATGTAACTTTGTAATAAAAACATTTTCAAATAAATGTACCAAAAACTTTCATGAAATAAAGTATACTTTTCAAATCTATTAATTTTAGAATCATAAAACCAAATGCTATATTACAATATAATTATCACAAATCATCATATATGCCAATTACACAATTTAATATAAAAAATTGTCAATGAAAAATTATGTGCATAAACATTATTACAAAATATGTATAGTATAGAATACTGCATTAAAGTTAACTTATTTACTGTGTTCAGCCTTTTATATCATCGCTTAAAGATCATTCAAGATTTAATGGCAATGATAATTTCATAATATGCATTTTTGATTATTTAACCATGTACAATTTCTAAAACTAAGAGATTATCTTATTGAGGTGGACAAAACGTGGACAGACAACCATGAAATCATTAGAAATTTAATTTCTTGTCCACCTAACCTAACAAAATATTTTTGTTAACATTCTGTTTTATTTTCTAATGTTCTTTGATATTCATATAACTTGATTATCGTTTTAAATTTAGCTTCTTTTATTTTAGTTTTACCTACCTTTAAATCAGTAACTGTTTGACGTGGTACACCTGAGTTTTTTGAAATACTATATGGTGTATTGTTAGTTAATAACTTTTCTATTTCACTTATAATAGTTTCAATCTCATTCATTATTAATCACACTCTCTTTCTATTTATAATTATAATAATCCTAATGCAGTAACTACGTTTAGCAATACATTGTTTCTTTGTAGTTGCCAAACTAGTTAATTCATAAACTAATACCTAATAGTATTGGCGTTTTTTATTATATATTGATAAAATTTCTTGTCTTCATATATTCTATATTATTTGATAATTTTTTATTTATATTCACATTAAGCTATCCATATTTAATATACTTTAAAATTAGATGATTTAAAAGGCTCACTCCATGATATTTCAAAAGATATGGTCTTATTTTAATCTTAAATCATTATTTCTAATTGTTTTTGGTAATTATAGAGTTTTTCCGCTGTTTCTAAAGTTAAATTATTCACTTTTCTTTTCCCGCTTCTTAATTCACTTATACCACCATAAGAAACACCAGTGTCTTGATTAATTCTATAATTAGATATTGATTTATCATTTAGTAATTTTTCTATTGTATTATAAATTTCTTTAAACTGGTTCATAATTTTTGTCAAATTGAAAGAATAGTTTATTTTTTTCTAGTTAAATTAATAATAAATAATATTAAAGTTGCAATGTTAAGATAGAGAGTTAATTTTTTCCTTAATTCTCTTGTCATAAATACCACCTCCCTATTTAATGTGGTAAAGGTCTTTTGCCCTTTACCTTTTTAAAAGAACGATTTGATAAAATAAAGTACTTGAATTATTAAGCTCGTCACAGCTATTCGAAATTTAATTTTGCTATTCGTTCTTTTTCTTTAACCATTCTTATCATTTTTTCTCCTTTCCTCTTTATAGTTATTTAACATTCCACAAATTGGGGTAAGTGACATGTTGAACTCCCATATCCACTGGCAAGATTTATAATTTGTAATTCTAAATTATAATAGCCTATATTTTTCAAAATCTCTTTTTTTATGATTAACATCCATCTAAGAGCACCTAAAGGTTTTTATGTAATGTAATAAACATTTCCATTTATACATATACATCTTGTAAAAAAGAAAGAACTCCATATATACTCAAAAGGTATACTGAAGTTCTATATATTATATAAAATTATTATACTATTTCGAAAAACATAAGTAAATCACTAAACATGATTTCTTTCACTTTTAGAAAACTTTTAATACTATAGTAACATCCACTCAGTCACTAGATTGGGCAGTTATTATACGCCTATTGAACTCAATGCTTATATTATAATACCTTTTTCGCATATTCATATAAGATCTTTGCATTCTTTAAGCTTAAATTTTCAATTCTTCTTTCTCCACGGCGCATAGCATTAATATTACCGTAACTTATCCCTGTATCTTTATTAATTTGATAACTCGATATCTCTTTGTTTTCTATCAACTTTTTGATTGTATTGAATATTTCATCATAGCAATTCATAAATTAGATGAGGCGAAATTTTTAATTTTTTAGAATATCAATAGTAGTATAACTAAAATGAAAATACCGATCGATAAACAAAAAGATATTTTTTGTTTCTCTTTTCATATAGTATTACCCCCTTAATAATGCGTAGTAAGGTCCCTCTTTTCGGGGTCTTACCTTAGAACGTTCTGCAAATGAATTCGATGAGAAGTAATATGAATATGGCTATTTTCAAGTAATACTCAACGTTTTCGCGACGTTCTTTTATCGCCTCATCTCATCACCTCCAAATATATTAAAATTCATGTGAACTAAAATATAAAATGGTCTTCCCCAGCTTTAAAAAAATAAATACATAAAACATTTACTTGACCAAAACTTGACCAAAACCTGACCAAATCCATTTTTTAACAAAAGTGGTCAAGTGAAATCCCATCTTTCCAAATCAAAAAAGAGCTAAAGCAAAACGCTCTAGCCCTTGATATTACTGATTTCCCATCATTGTTTAGCGTATTAATATTGCTTCATGTACTGATCTCTTTCCCATTCAGATACTTGAGTTCTGTAGTAATCCCATTCAATTGATTTTGAATTAATAAATTGATTATAGATATGATTTCCTAAAGCTTTTTTAATAACTTCATTTTCACGCATTGCTTTTAATGCAGTATAAAGTGTTGAAGGTAAGTCTTGAATGCCTACTGCTTCACGTTCTTCACGGTTCATTTCGTAAATATTTTGGTTAACTGGTTCTGGAACTTTTAATTTATTTTTAATACCATCTAGTCCAGCTTCTAAGATTGCAGCTAACGCCATGTATGGGTTTGCAGCTGGATCTACTGAACGTACTTCGATACGAGTAGATAATCCTCTTGAAGATGGTACACGGATTAATGGTGAACGGTTTTTACCACTCCATGCAATATAACATGGTGCTTCATAACCAGGTACTAAACGTTTATATGAGTTTACTAACGGGTTACATACAGCAGTAAATCCGCGTGCATTTTTAAGCACACCTGCTGTAAATTGATATGCAGTTTCCGTTAAGCCCATTTCAGTATTTGGATCAAAGAATGCATTTTCTTTACCTTTGAATAATGAAACGTTAAAGTGCATACCGCTACCATTCACACCGAATAATGGTTTAGGCATAAATGTTGCGTGTAAATTATGTTTACGTGCGATTGTTTTAACAACCAATTTAAATGTTTGGATATTATCACATGCTGTAACAGCATCTGCATATTTAAAGTCAATTTCATGTTGACCAGGGGCAACTTCATGGTGACTAGCTTCAATATCGAAGCCCATATCCTCTAATTCTAAAACAATATCACGACGACAGTTTTCACCTAAATCTGTAGGTGCTAAATCGAAATATCCACCATCATCATTAAGTTCTAAAGTTGGTTCCCCTTTTTCATCCAACTTAAACAAGAAGAATTCTGGTTCAGGCCCTAGGTTAAAGTCTGTGAAGCCTAAATCTTCCATTTCTTTTAATACACGTTTTAAGTTTGCACGAGGATCCCCTTCAAATGGTGTTCCATCTGTTTTATATACATCACAAATTAAACGTGCAACTTTACCTTGTCCAGCAGTCCATGGGAAGATTACCCAAGTATCTAAATCTGGATGTAAGTACATATCTGATTCTTCGATACGTACGAAACCTTCGATAGAAGAACCGTCAAACATCATTTCGTTATCAAGTACTTTTTCTAATTGGCTTACAGGCACTTCAACATTTTTAATTGTTCCTAAAATATCAGTGAATTGTAATCTTAAATATCTTACATTTTCCTCTTCTGCAAATTTACGAATGTCGTCTTTAGTGAAAGTACGTTTTGGCATTTTAAAATCCTCCAAATTTTATTTAATAAATCGGGATAAATCACCACGATTTATTGGCAAAGTTTCTCCAATAGGCTTTTGCGTGGCATCTACAATCATCTTTTTTCTTATCTCTTGTTCATCTGTTGTTAAATGCTCTTGTGAGTCATAAATGATTTGTTTAATCCCTTTGATATTAAATCCTTTTTCTAATAATGATTTAATTTCTAGTAATCTTTCCAAATCATTGAGTGAGAACAGACGTTTTTGACCTTCTGTTCTTTCAGGTTTGATGAGTTCATGTGTTTCATAGTAACGTATTTGCCTTGGCGTTAAATCCGTTAACTTACTTACTACACTCATAGAGAAGACAGCCATATTTCGTCTGATTGCATCATTCGATATCATTGTTCCTCTCCTCTACTTTTGAACTTGTTAATAACTTATCATAATTTTTTTAGGATTTCAAAAATATGTCAGGTTTTCTGACATAAAGCTCAAAACATTGATATAACTGCAATTCCGACCTTTAAAACGCCATAAAACAATCTACAGCTAAAATATTTTTTCAATTTTTAAAAATAATCTGATAAATCTTCGTAAAAAAATTTCACCCAAAACACATTATCATTTAGGGTGAAATTTAATCTATTATATAAGTCCTTGTTCTTTCAACTGATTAACAGCTCTTGTCACAGCAATTTTAACGTGTTCATATGTTAATCCTCCTTGAACATATGCTTCATAAGGAGGACGAATAGGTCCATCTGCAGATAATTCAATCGATGAACCTTGAATAAACGTACCAGCAGCCATAATAACATCATCTTCGTAACCAGGCATATAACTCGGTTCTGGACTAAAATGTGCATTAATTGGGGATGCGTGTTGAATACTTTGACAAAATGAAATCATTTGTTCTTTCGTTTTAAATTTAACTGTTTGAATTAAATCAGTTCGTTTTTCGTAGTACTTCGGCGTTGTGTTCATATTCATTTTTTCTAAAAATAAACTAGTAAACAATGCACCTTTAAGACTCTGACTGACAACGTGTGGTGCTAAAAAGAAACCTTGATACATTTCAAGCAATGCATTTAATGATGCACCCGCTTCTTTACCAATACCAGGTGCTGTCAATCTATAACCACATCGTTCAATTAAATCTTTTCTACCAGCAATGTATCCACCAATCTTAGCTAAACCACCGCCAGGGTTTTTAATTAATGATCCTGCTATTAAATCGGCACCACATTCTATAGGTTCACGTCTTTCAACAAATTCCCCATAACAGTTATCCACAAATATTAAAATATTAGGATGCACTTCTTTCAACCTAGTAATCACCTGTTCAATTTCATCTAGAGGAATTGAAGGTCTTTGATCATAGCCTTTCGAACGTTGAATCGCTATTACTTTGGTACGCTCAGAAACCCCATCTAACACACTTTCAATATCGATCTTACCTTCTTTAAGTGCAATATCTTTATACGATACACCGTGCTCCATTAAACTTTCAATACCATTTCCGTTTACACCAATGACTTCAAGTAAAGTGTCATATGGACTTCCCGTTATATAAATTAATTCATCACCATGTTTTAATAAACTTTGTAATGCAATAGTAATCGCATGCGTACCTGAAATAATTTGCGGACGAACAATTGCATCTTCTGCTTTAAATGCCTGCGCATATATTTCTTCTAAATGATCACGTCCAAAATCATCATATCCGTATCCTGTTGATCCTTGTAGATCACTTTCGGTTGCTTTGACATGATGAAATGCATTTAATACTTTTTCTTGATTAATATATGCTGTTTCTTCAATTTCTTTAAAATATGGTGCTAACGTTGATTCGACGTCAGCTACTATCTTACTTATATCTTTCATTTGAATTTCGTCCTTTTATTATTTTTTAAATCCTTTTATACGATAAACATTTTCAATTTCATCATATTTAAGTTCAGTCACTAATGTATGTTGTTTTAGAAAATATAATCGATCTGCATTATTCGTCGCAATTGTCTCATCATAATAAGTTAATTGCCTTTTGATTTCATCAATAAATAACGTCTTAACAAGTAATTTATCACCATCATTTTTAGAAGAAACAAAAACATTAGGCAAATCACTTGCTGGACAATTTGATGCATGATCACATAAGTCCTTTTTATTAAAAATAACTATTTGAGAAATATGACTCATATCTAATTGTTTGATTAAATCATTAACTGTGTCATACTGCGTACGGTATTCAGGATGGCTACTATCTACGACATGTACTAATAAATCTGCACCTTTAGCCTCTTCTAAAGTTGATTTAAAAGCTGCAATTAACGTCGTAGGTAGTTTCTGTATAAAACCAACAGTATCTGAAATAATTAAATTAAATCCATCATTTATTTGAATTTGTCGTGTTTTAGGATCTAACGTTGCAAATAATTGATCTTTTTCATACGTCTCTTCATTTGCTAAAACATTAAACCATGATGATTTACCAGCATTTGTATAACCAACTAAAGCTACTTGAAACACCTGATTTTGATTTCTTTTATTTCGATATCTTTCGCGATGTTCTTCTACCGTCCGCAATTGATGTTTAATTTCATTCATACGAGTTCGAATATGTCTGCGATCCATCTCTAACTTCGTTTCACCAGGGCCTCTAGTTCCAATACCGCCACCTAAACGAGAAAGGCTTTTACCATGGCCTTGCAATCTAGGTAATAAATAATCAAGTTGTGCTAGCTCTACTTGCAATTTACCTTCTTTACTTCTTGCTCTTAATGCAAATATTTCAAGAATCAACTGAGTTCTATCAATAATTTTTACACCTAAAGCTTCATTTAGTGATTTGGATTGTGCAGTCGTTAATTCATCATTTGTGATGACTACATCAATATCTTTGAACTCAATAAATGCTTGAATTTCTTCAATTTTACCTTTACCAACATAATATTTGCGATCTACACGATCTCTGTTTTGAGTAATTTGACCCAACACTTCAAGTTGGCAAGTCTCTGATAAAGATGATAATTCCTCCATTGTAGACTCAAAATTAAATTGCTTATCATCTTGAGCATGTACACCGACTAAGACAGCTTTTTCTAGTTTATTTTTAGTATCATGAATTTGTTGCTGAGCCATGTTATACATCTCCTTAATAAAATCCTACTCAAAGTATTCTATCATAGAGTTTTAGTAAAGACTATTACACGATTTTGTGGTACATTTTAAGTAAATCGAAAGGATGATACAATGGAGACAATTTATGATTTTGTAGTAGAAACAAATAAAGGTGTTACTTACAAATTAGATGCATATAAGGGTGACGTTATGCTAATTGTTAATACAGCTAGCGAATGTGGCTTTACTTCACAATTTGAAGGTTTGCAATCATTATACGAGAAATACAAAGATCAAGGGTTTGTAATTCTAGGTTTCCCTTGTAATCAATTTGGTGGTCAAGAACCTGGATCAGGCGAAGAAGCAGCTCAAAACTGTAAATTAAACTATGGTGTTACCTTCCCTATGCATCAAAAAATAGACGTAAAAGGGGAACATCAATTACCTTTATTTAGATATTTGACTGCGGCACAACACGGATTCTTTAATGAGAAAATCAAATGGAATTTCACTAAGTTTTTAGTGGATCGCGAAGGTAACGTTGTTAAACGATTTGCACCTCAAAAAAAACCTGTTCAAATCGAAAGAGAAATAGAAAAATTATTATAAAATATACTAGCTCATAGCAAATAAAACGCTTCATATAAAGTCGTATCATATATTGACTCGACCTTTATATGAAGCGTTTTTATTACAAACATTCCTCTATTGTATCTTGTCATTTGAACATCATTTAATTGATGTCACATATGACTTTATTTCTATATCTATTTATCATACTTCAAACGTTATGTACACGAGTCATTAAATCGTGCCCATATGATTACAACTTATTCTTCACTTTCAGTAGATGCTTGACCTTCAGTTTCTACTGTATAAGTGCTGATCGCATGTTTGTAAATCAAGTGTTGTTTGCCTTGAGAATTTAAGCTTACGACATACTTGTCGTATTCTTCAATAACACCTTTCATTTGGAAACCGTTTAGAAAGAATACAGTTACTTCAGTTTGGTTTGCTTTAAAATTCTCTAGTGCTTTGTCTTGGATGTTTTCGTTTGCAATCATCTGTCGGACTCCTTTTACTTAATCTGGGTTGTAATCTCATCTAACATCATTTGAAGTGACATATTATCTTTATCTAACCAATGAACACTCATTTTATTCTTGAACCATGTCATTTGTCGTTTTGCATATTGGCGTGAATGTTGCTTTAAATCATTGACAGCATCTTCATAAATCATTTGTCCGTTAATCACAGGTATTAATTCTTTATATCCAATAGCTTGCATACTTTGGCAAGATTCATAGCCTTGTTCAACAAGTTGTTGCACTTCTCTAAATAATCCGTGATCCAACATAATATCAACACGTTTATTTATTCTTGAATATAATGTTTTACGCGACATTTCAATCCCTAATAATAATGTATCATAATTTTCAGTAAATTGTTGCACTTTCTTGCGATTACTCAAAAGTTTTTTTGTTTTTAAATAATATTCAATAGCGCGCAATACTCTTTGGCGGTTGTTAGGGTGAATATTTTCTGCAGAAACCGCATCAAATTGAGCTAAATAATCGTGTAGTTGCTGATTATCTAAATGTTCTAATGCAGATAACTTTTGTTTAACTATGGATAATTGTGCAGGTGTAACTGTTTCATCTTCTAATTCATAATTATATATTAATGATTGAATATATAAGCCTGTTCCACCTGCTATGATTGGAACTTTACCTCTATTCGTTATATCAGTAATTAAATCTTCTGCTAATCGCTTGAATTCATATGCTGAAAATGTATCATCAGGATTCAAGATATCAATTAAATGATGTGGAATACCATCCATTTCTTCAGGTGTTACTTTTGCAGTTCCAATATTCATATGTTTGTAGACTTGCATAGAGTCACCGCTTATGATTTCACCATTGATACGCTTCGCGAGTTCGATGCTAAGCTCTGTTTTACCTGAAGCAGTTGGCCCCACAATTACTACAATAAAAGGCTTATTTTTATTCATATTTAATTCCACTTTCTTTATTTTTTATAAAATTGATTCAACCATTTAAACAAGTCTTCCCAAATTTTGTCATGATCTTTTTCAAATAACACTTCATGACGTTTATGATGATAAAGATTCACTTTAACATTTTTAATGCCAGCTTTTCTATATATATTCGCCAATTTTAAAATCCCTTTACCATAATCACCTAAAGGATCGTCATATCCTGAAACTAATAATATAGGCATGGCATGATTTAACATTTTCATATTTTTTAATTGTGATGTATGTAGCATATAATAGGCTGTTTGATATAATAATTGATTTGACACATTAAATCCACTATATGGATCTTTAATAAAGTTATCTACTTCAATTGCATTACTAGAAATCCAATCACTTTGTGTACGTAATGGACGTATTTTTTTATTAAAACTATTTGATACTAACTGGTTAACCCATTCAACTCGTTTCTCAGCACCATAAATTTTTGTAATCAGTTGTAACACTTTAACGGTTGGTAATCCTTTCCATAATGGATACATACCAGTACCACTTAAAATTAGACCATCAACATATTGCGGATATGTTTCTACAAACAATCTAGCTATAACGGATCCCATTGAATGTCCGATTATAATGTATGGTTTATCAACATTGCCTCTCACTGTTTGCGCTACTTCAAAGGCATCACCGATAACTCGTTTCATATCATCGTAATGCCCTCTTGTTGATTCATCAATATTAATACCATGTCCTCGATGATTATGACGTATCACATCGAAGCCATGCTTTGAAAGTGCATGTGCTAATTTATCGTAACGTTCCATATGTTCAGCCATACCATGAAATATATGAATAATTCCTTTTGAATCTACATCTGTAAAATTCACTTTAACTTCAATATTCGTATTATCTTGTACAGTTAATTTAAATTGTTTTTCAGTCATCATCTCACACCTTTAATAACAACGTTTTTATATTCGCTTTTATTATTATCATACATTTAGTGATGCATAGTTTCAATTGACTAATGTATCTCGTATAAAAAAACTGATGCCCTTAAAACAGGACACCAGTTTATGATTGTACAAATTAATTATTCTTTAACTGCTGGTTGATTATTTCCATGTTGCGCTTCTTTAATTGCTTGCTCAACTTCTTCAGTATATGCTTCAATTTGAGCTGGAGAGTAATCAAGCATATCTGCCATAATATCGATGACAGCATCTTTATAATCTAATACATCTTTAATATTGAAATACATTTTACCAGAACGACGAACTAAGAAATCGTTAGGTTTGTATACCATTTCTTGTTGAATACTATAAACAAGTTCTACATAAATTTCTAATGGTAACTTGCTATCATGGTATTGAGATGTTTGCGCAATGTTGAACAATTCATCAACATTTGAACCATATTTAGATGCTAAACGTCTTGCAACATCTTCATCAATGCCGAATCCTTTAGCTACATCTACTTTTTGCTCTACAAACGCATCAAAGTTCTTGCTACCACCTACATCGCCACCTGAAATTGCCAGACCTTTTGTATTACATGGACTAAATGTTAAACCGTAGTCTTTTTTCAAGCGTTTAGATACTAAATCAACAATGTCTTGAGCCATGTGACGATAGCCTGTTAATTTACCACCTGCAATAGTTAATAAACCTGATTTACCTTCCCAAATTTCATCCTTACGAGAGATTTCAGAAGGGTCTTTGCCTTCTTCGTAAATTAATGGTCTAATTCCTGCCCATGTTGATTCAATATCTTCATCTGTAACATTAACACTAGGGAACATGTAATTAATCGCATCGATTAAATAGTCTCTGTCTTCTTGTGTAGTTAATGGTGAAGATTTGATATTGTCATAGAATGTATCTGTAGTACCTACATACGCTTTTCCTTCACGTGGAATTGCAAAAATCATTCTTCCATCTTTTTCAGTATCAAAGTATACTGCTTGACCTAATGGGAATTTTGATTGATCAATAACAACATGTACACCTTTAGTTAAACGTAATTTTTTATTATTGCGTGCATAATCACCACTTCTAACATCATCAACCCATGGGCCTGCTGCATTAACCACTTTTTTAGCCTTAATTGTATAATTTTCATTAGTTAAATTATCTATAACTTTAACACCATTTACTTGTTGATTTTTATCATAAGTGAAGTGTTCAGATTTAGTATAGTTGATAATTTCTGCGCCTTTTTCAGCAGCACGCTTCATAACTTCAATAGTTAAACGCGCATCGTCAGTACGATATTCAACATAGTAACCGCCGCCTTTTAGACCTTCTTTTTTAACTAATGGTTCTTTAGCTAAAGTTTCTTTTTTAGATAACATTTTTTTACGTTCAGACTTCTTAACACCTGCTAAACGATCATACATTCCTAAACCAATTGATGTTGAGAATTTACCAAATGTTCCACCTTTATGCATTGGTAAAAGCATCCACTCTGGAGTCGTAACATGAGGCCCATTTTCATAAACAATCGCACGTTCTTTACCAGTTTCGGCAACTACTCCAATTTGGAATTGTTTTAAGTAACGTAAACCACCATGGACTAATTTTGTAGATCTTGAGCTTGTTCCTTGTGCAAAGTCTTGCATTTCAACTAATGCAACTTTCATTCCTCTTTCACTCGCGTCTAGTGCAATACCTGCACCTGTAATACCGCCACCAATAATTACTAAATCATATTCATCATTTCTTAAATTCTTTTTAATATGTTCTCTCTTAAAAGTAGACAATGCCATTCCAAAACGCCTCCTAAAAAATGTAAAAACGAGAGACTTGTCCCACATAAACAATCCTTCAATTGTACATGTTCGAACAAATCTCTCGTTTCTCGATTCAAATATTAACTTAAATTGATTGTATCACAATGTTTATACAAAAGTCTAATCTACAAGTTTATTCTGTTTTAAAAACTTGTGTTGCTTCAACAGCTTTTTTCCAACCTCTATATAATTTTTCTCTTTCGCCTTCATCCATTTTCGGATCGAATTTTTCTTCTAATTTCCAGTTTTTAGCGATATCATCTTTACTCTCCCAGAATCCAACTGCTAAACCTGCTAAAAATGCAGCACCTAAAGCTGTAGTTTCTTGAATTTCAGGTCTTTCAACAGAAGTATTAACAATGTCTGCTTGGAACTGCATAATAAAGTTATTTTTAACTGCACCACCATCGACACGTAAACTTTGGACATCAATACCAGAGTCTTTTGACATTGCTTCCATAACGTCACGAGTTTGGTAACATAATGATTCTAAAGTTGCACGGATAAAGTGCTCTTTTTCAGTTCCACGTGTTAAACCGAAAATCGCACCACGTGCTTCAGAATCCCAATATGGTGTTCCTAAACCTACAAAAGCTGGAACAACATAAACACCCTCAGTAGAGTCAACTCGTGTCGCATAACTTTCTGATTGTGGTGCTGAATTAATCATTCTTAATCCATCACGTAACCATTGGATTGCTGAACCCGAAACAAAGATGGAACCTTCAAGCGCATAATTTACTTTTCCATCAATACCATAAGCAATTGTTGTTAATAAACCACTTTCAGATTTAACCGCTTTGTCACCTGTATTCATTAACATGAAGCCACCAGTTCCATATGTGTTTTTCACGTCACCACGTTCGAAGCAAGCTTGTCCAAATAATGCTGCTTGTTGATCACCAGCTACTCCAGCGATTGGTACTTCTTGACCATAGAAGTGGTAATCAATTGTCTTACCATATACTTCACTCGAAGCTTTAACTTCTGGCAACATATTTTTAGGTACTGTAAGTAGTTCTAATAACTCATCGTCCCATTCTAAATCATGGATATTAAACATTAATGTACGACTCGCATTTGAATAATCAGTAATATGCGCAGCTTTTCCTGATAATTTCCATACTAACCAAGTATCAATCGTTCCAAATAATAGATCGCCATTTTCTGATTTTTCTCGTGCACCTTCAACATTGTCTAGAATCCATTTAACTTTTGTACCTGCAAAATACGGATCTAAAAGTAATCCTGTCTTATCTCTAAATGTTTGTTCATATCCTTGTTGTTTTAATTCTGAACAAATTGATTGTGTTTGACGTGATTGCCAAACAATTGCGTGATAAATTGGGCGGCCAGTATGTTTGTCCCAAACAACCGTTGTTTCACGTTGGTTTGTAATACCGATACCTGCAATTTGATCAGCTCTAACATCATTTTCATTAATTACTTCCGTCATTACAGCTAACACAGATGTCCAAATTTCATTTGCATCATGTTCAACCCAACCTGATTGTGGAAAATATTGCTTAAACTCACGTTGTGCTACCCCTGCAATTTCCCCTTTTTGATTGAATAAAATCGCTCTTGAGCTTGTTGTTCCTTGGTCTATAGATAAAATATATTTTTCCATTAGTAGTATCTCCTTTATTAAAAAATAATCGCTAACCCATTGTACAAAATCTGTTAAATTTTGGCGAAAAAATAGCATAATCCATGAATCAAACATGTTAAATTATGCTATTTACGTTTCTTTTTATTTTAGTAAATTGATTCGATATCACCTTTTTTTGATGATTTATTTAAAATGTAACCTAAAATCAAAGTAATAATAACTACAACAATTGCAATTGCACAACCAATATTAAATGTATGTTTATAAAATACAGCGTATACCACTGCACCTAATAAACCACCGGCAATTGGTCCTAAGATAGGAACGATTGCATATGACCAATTTGAACCACCTTTACCAGCTATTGGTAAAATCGCATGTGCAATTCTCGGACCTAAATCACGTGCTGGGTTGATTGCATAACCAGTAGCACCGCCTAAACTTAATCCGATTGCAACAATTAATGCTCCGACAATTAAAGGATTTAAACCATCGGCAATTTTGTTTACACCGATAAATAAAATACCTAAAGTTAATGCCATTGTTCCGATAATCTCACTTAAAAAGTTGGCAAAGTAATTCTTAATAGCCGGTGCTGTAGAGAAAACACCTAATTTCGCGCCAGCTTCTTCTGTCGCTTTCCAATGTGGCAAGTACATTAACCATACAATTGTTGCTCCGACAATTGCACCTAACATTTGAGCAACAATATAACCAGGAACTAATGACCAATCAAAACTTCCGTCTAATGCAAGAGCTAAAGACACCGCTGGGTTTAAATGTGCACCTGAGAATTGACCGACAGCAAACACACCCATTGTAACCGCTAATCCCCATCCAGCTGTGATGACAATCCAATCAGCACCATTCGCAGCACTTCTCTTTAAATTGACATTGGCACAAACGCCACCACCAAAAAGGATTAAGATTGCAGTTCCTAGGAATTCTGCTAAATATACATTCATATTAAATGTCCTCCCAAAAAGACAAAGAGATTCCTACACTAGCAGTTTGGCTCGTAGAAATCTCCCGTCTCTATTCTATGTATTAACTTTTATTATATTTGTTATGATACTATCGATATGAAAGCGTTGTCAATGGTTTTTGTAAAAATTTTGTCAAATTTAATTTTTCAAGTCTTTATAAAAGTAGTTTAATTTGAAAACTAGAAATACCAATCCTAACTAATTTATTTATGACGCTCTTTTGTTTAATTGACATTCTTCAGCCATATTTTTTATGACTAGTTGCATTTTTTACTAATAAACACCTCTAAAACTTTAATGATTTTAATCGTTTTAGAGGTGCTAATTATTTTATTTGATTATTTTTTGTTTGATACCTACTGCATATCCCATATGAAAACGGCTTTTTTATTATGTTATATGACTAAATCTCGTGAAAAATGAAATTTTTGCAGACTTATGATTTACCAAAGTTTATCATAACTAGTAGTTACATATTTCGCTCCATTTTTAACAGCTTCATTGACTTCATCTATTGTATTAATTAGGCCACCTGCAATGACTTGTGTGTTTGTTTCTTTCTGAATATGATGAATCGCTTTACTCGCAACACCTGGAAGTACTTCAACAAAATCAGGTTCAACTTTTTTTATCAAATCTATACTGCGTTTCAATGCTTGACTATCAATAATAAATACTCTAAAAATCGTTAAAGTATTTAATGATTTAGCTTTTTTTATTACTTTAGATTTAGTCGATACGATACCTTTTGGCTTGTATTGCTGAATAATAAATTCACTTGCAAATTCATCGTGGCTTAAACCTTTTATCAAATCTATATGAATAAAACACTCTATATGATTTTGCTTCAGCAATTCCATAATACTTTTTATATGTCCTATATGCATATCTAGAAGCACACACATTTTATAGTCTGTTTTAATCAGTTTCTCTAAATCTTTAATGTTTCTTATAGCAGGCAATATGTTGTTATTCACTTGATTCATCCTCTCTACATCACACGCTTAAATAATTTTTCTAATTCGTATTTTGAAAAATTAATGATTATTGGACGACCATGTGGACATGTAAATGGATCTTCCGCTTCTCTTAATTGATCAATTAAATCAGACATTTCATGTTTTTGTAAATAATGATTCGCTTTAATAGATTTTTTACATGACATCATGATTGCTACATCTTCACGTAATTTTTTAATATCTACTTTTTTCTCTTCCAAAATTAGCTCAATCATATCTTTAATGATTTCTTCTACTTCATCTTTAGGGAACCAAACTGGATAGCTACTTACAATATAATCATGACCACCAAAATGTTCTAACATGATACCTACTTGTTGAAGCTCATTTTTATATTGATCAATGACTAATTGTTCATCCTTTGAAAAATGAAATGTTAACGGGATTAATAAATCTTGTACTTCATTGGTAACTTCACCTATTTTATCTCGAAAATATTCATATTTTATTCTTTCTTGAGCTGCATGCTGGTCAATCATGTACATGCCAAATTCATTTTGAGCAATAATATACGTCCCATGTACTTGGCCAACAATTTCCATATATGGAATTCTTCGTTTAGGGTCTTTACTTTTTGTTCCTTTAATATCGTTTACATCATAATAATCATCAGACGCTTTATTCTCATAATTTTGCACAGATGCATCGTCATTTGAATCAAATGTTTGATCCATTTCTTGTAAAATTTCTTGTTGTTTTTTGAAGTAGTCTTCATCTTTTTCACGTGTATTATTATAACCAGAAGATTCATCATCAGTTATTAAACTTTCAGATGTTTTCGTTACGAATGGATTATATGAATCTTCTTTTATAACTATCTCATCGTTTTGATTTTCTGCCATAAATGACTTACTGTTACTTTCTTCAGATGAAAACGTCTTCTCTTGGTTATTCTCTGTGTTTTGTCTTTGTTCAAATTCGATTTTTTGTTGTTCGAATGAATGTAATACTTTATTTTTTTTTGGCACATAATCCAAGTTATTTTTAGGAATTAATATACGGTCTTTAAATGCTTCTTGTATTTTGCTCACAATCAATTGGTATAGTTGCTCTTCTTTTGATAAACGCACTTCTAGTTTTGTTGGATGAACATTTACGTCTACTAAGATTGGATCCATTTCAATATTAATATAACAAATCGGGAACCTACCTATTGTTAAGAGTGTATGATACCCTTCTAAAATCGCTTTATTTAACATAAAGTTTTTAATGTATCGTCCATTAATAAAAATAGAAATATAGTGCTTATTACTTCTAGAATGTTCAGGCTTTGCAACAAAACCTTCAATGTGATAATCACTTGTATCTCCAGATATATGTACTAAATCTCGTGCAACTTTCATCCCATAAATCTCTGCCATCACTTCATTAGTTCGTCCTGAACCATTTGTACTTAACATTGTTTTGCCATCTGAAATGAGTGCTATTCGAATGTCCGGATGGCTCATTGCCATTCTGTTGACAATATCTGTTATTTTACCTAGTTCAGTGTATAAACTTTTAATATATTTTAAACGTGCTGGTGTATTATAAAATAATGATTCTACAAGTATATCTGTTCCTTTTTTCGCTTTTGCAGGCTTATGATTTAATATTTCACCATTTTCTACATATATTTCATTTCCATTAGCATTATCCGTGCAAGTCTTCAATGTTACTTTAGCAACTGATGAAATACTGGCTAGTGCTTCACCACGGAATCCTAATGTCCTAATATGAAATAAATCTTCATCTTGATCTAATTTACTAGTCGCATGTCTATGAAATACTAATCCTAAGTCTTCCGCTTCAATTCCGCTTCCATTATCGACTACGCGAATAGATTGGACGCCAGATTCCTCTACTTCAATGCTTATTTCTGTAGCGCCTGCATCTATAGCATTTTCCAACAGTTCTTTCACAACAGAACTCGGTCTTTCAACTACTTCACCTGCTGCGATTTTATTTGCTAATGAGGTTTGGAGTTCTTTAATTTTCCCCATTTTGCAACACCTCTATTTTAATTGATTTTGTAATTCACTTAACTTCACCAATGCCTCAATTGGTGTCATATTAGATAAATTCAAATTTTTAATTTGTAGTTCAATCTCGCTTTCTTGATCATT
The DNA here is from genome assembly GCF_017151935.1 of Staphylococcus sp. EG-SA-14. Classification (NCBI taxonomy): domain Bacteria; kingdom Bacillati; phylum Bacillota; class Bacilli; order Caryophanales; family Staphylococcaceae; genus Staphylococcus; species Staphylococcus sp. EG-SA-14. Next base: position 19,301 of record NZ_JACVZM010000002.1, read on the forward strand.
TTCAAACAAATCAAATGATGCTTGTTCAAAGTCTTTTTGAGATAAAGTATCAGTTGTTTCTTCAACACTTAAGTTTAAATTTTCTTGATTAATTTCAGGTTCATTTTCGACCATTTTTAAATTTGATATCGATGATTTTTTACCAGCAGACGCTTCAAACTCGCTTAGGATCACTTGTGCTCTGCTAATAACTTTTTCAGGTAAATCAGCTAATTTCGCAACTTGAATACCATAACTATCGTCAACTGCACCATCTTTGACTTTATGCAAGAATATAAGTTCACCTTTATATTCATTAGCAGCGACGTGAACATTTTTTAGACTTGGTAATGCTTGATCTAATGTTGTCAATTCATGATAATGTGTTGAAAATAACGTTTTAGCATGTGATGTTTCAGCTACATACTCTATCATTGCCTGCGCTAAAGCTAAACCGTCATACGTTGAAGTACCACGTCCAATTTCATCGAAAATAATCAAACTATCCTCTGTTGCATAAGTTAATGCCTTTTGTGCTTCTAGCATTTCTACCATAAACGTACTCTTACCTGAAACCAAATCATCTGCCGCACCTATTCTAGTGAATATTTGATCAAATATAGGTAACACTGCCTCTTTACAAGGGACATAAGCTCCCATTTGGGCCATTATACTAATTATGGCAACTTGTCTCATATATGTCGATTTACCAGACATATTCGGACCTGTAATTAAATATATAAATGTTTCATTATCTAATCGACAATTATTAGGCACATAGTCATTATAATCCATTACTCTTTCCACTACTGGGTGCCTAGATTCCACTAATTCTAATGTTTTATTTTCACTAAATGAAGGCCTAGTGTAATTATATTTTTGAGCAATTTCTGCAAAGCTCTGTAAACAATCTAGCTCTGAAATAATTTTAGCTTGTTGTTGTAAACGTTCAGTATATTTTTTAACTTCTTCACGTAGCTGAACAAATAATTGATATTCTAATTCGATGGCTTTGTCTTCCGCACCTAAAATGATATCTTCTTTTTCTTTAAGTTCATCAGTTATAAAACGTTCAGCATTCGATAACGTTTGCTTCCTCATATAACCAAATTCACTTGGTTCAAAATTTTGCAAGTTGGCACGTGTTATTTCTATAAAATAACCAAACACTTTATTAAAGCTTATTTTCAATGATTTTATTCCTGTACGTTGTCTTTCTTTGGCTTGTAATTCTGCTAACCATGTTTTTCCGTTTTTTGAAGCTTCAAGATATTCATCTAATTGCGTATTAAAACCAACTTTGAATAGTCCGCCATCTTTAACTGAAATTGGTGGTTCTTCTACTAAACTCTGTTCTAATATATCAAGTAAATCATCAAGGGGTTCTAGTTGATTAACTTGTACAAGCGTATTCTGATTCATAGAATTTAGTAATGCTTTAATATTCGGTATTTCAGAAATGGAATGTTTAAGTTGAATTAAATCTCTCGCATTAACATTTCCGTAACTAACACGCCCAACAAGACGTTCAATATCATACACTTGATTAAGATATGTTCTTAAGGTGTCTCTTTCTATGAAATGAGCACTAAATTCATCAACGATATCTAATCGTGCTTCAATTTGTTCTTTACTTATTAGTGGTCTATCTATCCATTGTTTTAAGCGGCGTGCTCCCATTGGTGTTTTCGTTTCGTCCATTAGCCAAAGTAGCGTTCCTTTTTTTGATTTTAATCGAATGCTTTCCGTTAACTCAAGGTTTCTCTTAGCATAAAAATCCATTTTCATATAATCTATAGCTGCATATTGAACAACATCCTCGATATGCGATAAATCACGTTTTTGTGTATGATGAATATAATCTAGCAATAATTGTGTCGCTTGATACATTAATTTATGTTCAGTTTGATTCACACTATAGATTTCTGATGATAACGTTTCCCTGACTGTTATTGTTTCTGTCACCATATTAATTTGTCTTTTTAAATTATCGGAAATATTGTCATTGATAACAACTTCGTTAGGGTTTATCGTCGTAATTTCATTTAATAAAGTCGCTTCATCATTAAAATGTGTAACCTTTAATTCGCCAGTAGAAACATCACAGTAACTAAGCGCAATTTCAGGTTGATTCATAACAAAACTTAAAATATAGTTATTTTGTTTATCATCTACACCACCTTGCTCCATCACAGTTCCTGGAGTCACAATTCTTACTACCTCACGTCTAACCATACCTTTCGTTTGTTTCGGATCTTCCATCTGTTCACAAATAGCTACTTTATATCCATTATTAACAAGTGTATCTATATAACTATCTGCAGAATGATACGGAACACCACACATCGGAATTGGATTTTCTTTTTTAGCATCTCTTTTAGTCAAAGTAATTTCAAGTACACGTGATGCCTCCTTGGCATCTTCATAAAACATTTCATAGAAATCACCTAGTCTAAAAAATAATAAGCAATCTTGGTATTCTGATTTTATTTTTAAATATTGCTGCATCATTGGTGTAACATTAGACATATTATTTCTTCACAACCCTTGTCTCTTTTTAAAATTTGTCTTTACAATATATTCGTTTGTAAGCTTTTTAATTATTAATTATTTAACTTATACATTTTAACATACTTACTTTTACAAACCTATTCATACCATATAATCACGAAGCATCTTAAATGTATAAGAAAACGCCTCAAACCTAATAAAATGTGTCAATAGCATGTTTAGAATTAAATTAAAATTCTAACATTCAAGACATTTAATTAAGTAAGGGCGTTCAATATTAAAATGAACAATGACTCTGTTTGAAATCATATATCATAAATTTATTTTATAAACCTTTGAAGAATACCACGTTTTTTTAGAGTAATTAATAAGAAATAACTTATAATAGATCCGATAGCACTTGAGACTATGAACGTAATCATTAACGGTTTAATGAAGAAGTCTTGAAGCCCGAGGAAATATGCTAATGGTATACAAATTAAACTTCCGATGACACCAGTTCCAAGTACTTCACCGACCGCGGCCATGAATATATGTTTACGATATATGTAAAACATACTAGCCAATAAAACTCCAATCATACTACCTGGAAATGCAAAAGCTGTACCAGTACCAAAAAGAACTCTTAAAATTGATGATATAAGCGCTTGAGCTAATCCATACCAAGGACCTACTATGACCGCACTTAATACATTTACAAAATGCTGTACTGGTGCTGCCTTAACTGGTCCTAGAGGAATGATGATAATACTGCTTAATACAACATTTATTGCAATTAAAAGTGCAGTTATAGCCAGTTTTCTTGATTTCATATGATTGTTCTCCTTTTTGTTTGTAATTAATCACTATGTTTGGCTTTATTATGGTCATTTAAACGTGTTTCCATTGTTGATACAAACATTTTCAATAATTGATTCGCTTCATATTGTGAAGTTTGAAACTGTTCAACTATGGGCAATGTATTTATTTCTGCTTCTATACTTTGAATGGTATGTTCCGACTGTTCTAGCGCATTTTGTTTCCCGTAATTTTGAAAGTTTACTGCTTGTTTTTGATGCTTTTTTAACATATCCATTTTAGTCTTTATCGTTTGGTTCTGATGAATCTGTGCTTCAATTTGTTGATATGTTTTGATAGTATCCAAATTTTTAATTTTATTTGCAATATTATCCGCTTGTTTCAACACGTCATCTTTATTATACATTTATTGAATCACCATTTCCGGCTCTACTTCCTTTACAAAACTGCCATTTAATGAATACTGTTTAGCTTCATCTATTCGTACTTCCACTAGTTTACCAATCATTTCTTTAGGCGCTTTGAAATTAACTAGCTTATTTTTATCAGTGTAGCCAGCAAGAACCTGATCATCTTTTTTACTACTACCTTCACAAAGTACTGTTACAGTTTGTCCTTCGTACTTACTCATAGCTATTTGTGAATAATGACCAACTTTTTTATTCAAACGTTGCAATCGTTCCTTTTTGACATCTAAAGGTACATTATCTTTCATTTTAGCAGCAGGCGTACCATCACGTTGTGAATACAAATACGTATATGCATGTTCAAAACCAACTTCATCATACAAAGTTAAAGTTTCTTCAAATTGTTCCTCTGATTCATTTGGATACCCTACAATAATATCTGTAGTTAATGCTACATTTGGAATTCTATCTTTGATTCGTTTTACTAAATCCAAATAACTTTCTCGTGTATATTTTCTACCCATTATTTTTAATACTGCATTATTTCCAGATTGAACTGGCAAGTGGATATGAGGAACGATATTACCACCCTCTGAAATAACATCAATCATGTGATCTGTGAAGTCCCAAGGATGACTTGTTGTGAAACGAACTCTTGGAATCGCTATTTTAGAAATTGCTTGTAAAAGGTCTCCTAAGTCATATTCTATATCCTGTAAATCTTTACCATAAGAATTTACATTTTGACCTAAAAGCGTTATTTCTTTGTAACCTTCACGAGCAAGTTCACGTACTTCATCTATAATGTCTTCAGGTCTGCGGCTTCGTTCTTTACCTCTTGTAAATGGAACAATACAATATGTACAAAACTTATCACAACCATACATAATATTGACCCATGCTTTAATGTTGCCTTCACGGACTTTTGGAAGATTTTCAATAACGTCTCCTTCTTTAGACCATACTTCAACAACCATTGCTTTAGATAAGTATGCTTCTTCTAAAATTTCTGGTAAATGATGAATATTATGTGTACCAAATATCATATCTACATTTTGATACGATTTTAAAATTTTATTCACTACTGACTCTTCTTGTGACATACAACCACAAACTCCGATTAAAATATCAGGTCGTTCTTTCTTCAAATGCTTCAAATTACCTATTTCACTAAACACTTTGTTCTCGGCATTTTCTCTAATCGCACATGTATTAATTAAAATAACATCTGCAGTGTTAATATCAGTCGTTGCTTGATAGCCTAATGCTTCAAGTATACCAGCAATGACCTCAGTGTCATGTGCATTCATTTGACATCCATATGTTTTAATTAAAAATGTACGCTCGTTCCCCATACCGCGATATTTTTCATCAATTTGGAAATCTCTATTATAACGAACTTCTTGTTTACCTCTTTTTTTCGCTTCTTTTAAATTAGGCGGTTGATAAACATGTTCAAAATATTTACTATAATCTTTTTCTGCTTTCTTATCTCTCTCAGCTAAAACATCCACAGAACTTGCTTTTCTTTGTTCTTCGTTCACTTTACAAAATCCTTTCTATTTGCCCGTATCATTTAATAATTATATTAAATTTAACTATAAAGTGCAAAAACAGTTAAAGTTATACGTCATCTCTAACAAGCCAATTCAAATCCAGTTTACTTCACTTTTAATGTTATTCATCATATTTTTCAGTTAAAGTTTCAATAGTGATGCCATCTGGCACATGATAAAACTTAACTTGGCTAATAATACTTGGACATTCAAGTTCCACCATTCGTTCATTTAATGATTGTATTAAAATTAAACATTCATTCATATTTCCTTGTACTGTCGTTTCTAACGGACCTACTCTAAAATGCAAACCAGATTCGTCAATTATTTTAATCGCCTCGTCTACGTAAGGTATAACATTGTCATTGTTTGGTGTTTTAGGAATTATTTGTATACTCATTAATGTGTCTTTCATTTTTAAAAACTCCTTTATTTTTTGTAATAGTAAAAAACTGAGTAGCATAAATGGATCTGTTATAAATACATTTATACGACTCAGTTTTAATTATTAAATAAATTGTTCAGTTAATGCATTGAAGGTGTCTTCAGTAATTTTGATATCTCTTTTAGCAAGTGGTGTATCATCTAACTCTTTAATTTGAGATTCATATGATGGTGTTTCTTTATCTTGATAAACAATACCAGTTACTAAAGATTCATGTTCAATAACAGTTTTAGTCGCTAATTGTTTATCTGTAGAATCATAATTTTCAATGTCATCAACACTTGTTAAATGTTCTTTAAACCAATCGTATGTGTTAATTTTATTATAAGTCACACATGGTGAAAAGACATTAACGAATGAAAATCCATCATGATTAATTGCATCTTCAATTAGTTTTGTTAATCCTTTAATATCGCTTGAAAAACCTTGGGCTACAAATGTGGCACCAGATGATAATGCTAATTCTAAAGGCGCAACATTTTTTTCTATATTACCTTTTGGCGTTGTTTTAGTAACAAATCCTACTGCTGATGACGGCGATGTTTGTCCCTTTGTCAAACCATAAATTTGATTATCCATGACTATATACGTCATGTTCATATTTCTTCTTAAAGCATGGATTGTATGCCCCATACCTATAGCATAACCATCACCATCTCCTCCAGATGCAATAACAGTTAAATCTTTATTCGCCATTTTTACACCTTGAGCTAAAGGTAATGCACGTCCGTGAATAGAATGAACGCCATAAGAATTAATATATCCTGAAAGACGGCCAGAACATCCTATACCGGTGATGATAGCTACTTCTTCAGGTTCTAACCCTATATTTGCGGCTGCTTTTTGAATTGCAGCTTGTACTGAGAAATCGCCACATCCAGGGCACCAGTTAGGCTTAACATTATTTCTAAAATCTTTAAATGTCGCCATCTATACCATCTCCTTTATTTCAGTAGCAATTATTTTGCCTTTTACTTCGATTTCATGTGGTAGGAAAGGTGTCCCATCATACTTTGTATAATTTTCAATCTTATCATGAATATTGACATTCATTTTTATAATACTAGCCAATTGTCCTTGATAATTGTGCTCCACTACAACGACTTTCTTCGCTTTATTAACTGCATCTTGAATAACGCTTGTTGGGAATGGATGCAATTGTCTAATTTGTATAGTGTTAACTTTTATGCCTTGTTGATTCAAACGGTTACTACCTTCTTGAATTGCACCTTTTGTAGAAATAAAACCGATATAAAGAATATCTGCATCTTCATGTTGTAAGTTAGCTTCTACTGGCGATTCAATTAGTAACTGCTCAATTTTACGCATTCGTTTTTCCATTTGTTGTTGTCTATTTGATGCAGATTCACTAGGTTTACCTTCTTCATTGTGTTCCACACCAGTTATATGATGAATACCTCCTTTAATACCGGGGATAGGTCTAGGAGAAACACCATTGGATGTTAACGCATAACGCTTGAAATAACCTTTATCATCTTCTTCACGTTCAATATCAGATTGAATGATTTCACCACGTTTAATTTCAATGCGATTATAATCTAATTTTTCAACAGTTTGTTTACCTAAAGATAATTGCAAATCACTTAAAACTATAACAGGGCATTGATATTGTTCTGCTAAATTAAAGGCTTCCATAGTTAAATAAAATGCATCTTCTGCATCAGTTGGTGCTACAACTATTTTTGGAATATCACCATGTGTACCATAAATCATTTGCATTAAATCTGACTGTTCTTGTTTCGTAGGTAATCCAGTAGAAGGTCCACCTCGTTGAGTATTAATAATGACTAATGGCGTTTCAGTCATACCAGATAATCCAATTGCTTCCATCATTAAAGATAAACCTGGACCAGCACTAGCCGTAAACGCTCTGACTCCACCATAATTTGCACCAATAGCCATAGTTACAGCAGCAATTTCATCTTCTGTTTGAATAACCGCTCCGTTTACTTTAGATATATTGGCAATCATATATTCCATAACTTCAGACGCAGGTGTAATAGGATATGCCGCCATAAATTGTGAACCTGCAGCAATTGCACCTAATCCAATGGCATCGTTACCAATCATATATAGATGTGGTAGTGCATCTGTTGACTCTAATTCAAAGTCCCCGTCGATTTCAGGTAAGCGGGATTGCATTAATTGATAACCTTCGTTTAATGCTTGGATATTGACTTCAACTACCTTGTCACCTTTTTTAGAAAACATATTAGTAATAAGTTCTTCAAATGTATTTGTATTCAAATTCATCAATGCGCTAGTAGCACCTATTGCAACCATGTTTTTCATTAATGCTGTACCTAATTCTTTAGCGGTTGCTGTAAAAGGTAATTCAATAAGCTGTGCATGACATCCTTCTGGTTTCACAGGTTTAGCCTTGGCATCAGCTAAAATAATACTGTCTTCTCTCATTTCATGATGGTTAACATCAATTGTTTCTTGGTCAAATGCAATCAAAATATCTAAATCATCACTAATTGCATGAACAGGCGTCGTAGAAACTCTAATTTTATTATTCGTATGTCCACCTTTGATACGACTTGAAAAATGTCTATATCCATATAAATAATATCCTTTTCTATTCATAGCCGTAGCGAAGATTTCCCCAGTTGATTCAATACCTTCGCCTTGTTGACCGCCAACTTTCCACGATAATTGTGGTTTCATAGTTATATGCCTCCTATGGATATATTTCATATTAAATGATAACAAAAAGAACCACCGATTTACTATGTAAACAGTGGTACTATATTAAATTCATACTAATGGACGATAGGGTCCAATTCGAATGTTTACTTACGTAATTTTAAAATGTTGAAAATGGATGGTCATCATTTATCAATATACGTTCGATGTGCTTTGTTTTACCTTCTTTGTCTAAATCAATAACAACACCAGATAATACACTTCTACCTTCATTTGGAACAACATGTCTTTGTGGCAAACTAGTGATAAAACGCTCAATTACCTCTGTTTTATTTATTCCTAAAATGCCATCATAAAAACCTGTCATACCAACATCCGTTATATACCCTGTCCCCTTTGGTAAAATACGTTCATCTGCTGTTTGAATGTGTGTATGCGTTCCAACAACAGCGCTAGCTCTACCATCTAAATGCCATCCCATTGCATACTTTTCAGAAGTTGTTTCTGCATGAAAATCAACAAATATAAACGGAGTTTGTTCTTGTGCTTCCTTGACTAATTGATCTGCCTTTTTAAAAGGATCATCAATATCTGGCATAAACGCTCTTCCTTGCAGATTAATAACTGCAAGTTTAATATCATTAATTTGTATAAATCTCATACCAATTCCCGGCGCTTCATCCGGAAAATTCGCTGGTCTTACTAGACGTTTTGCTTCATCTATAAAATCATAAATTTCACGTTGACCATATGTGTGATTACCCATAGTCATGAAATCTACACCATTTCTTAGTAATTGTTTATATATTTTTTCAGTCAAACCTTTACCATGTGCTGCATTTTCAGCATTTACAATTGTAACTGTTGGTTTATACTTTTGCTTCAGTTGAGGTATGTACGTTTCAATTGCGTCTCGTCCAATTTTACCTACGATATCCCCTATAAACATTATTCTCATGTTTTGTTCATCCTCTCATAAATACTAGTTTAATTCATACGTTCTAATATTTAAAGTAAATATTAAATTCTTTGAATTATTTTTCTTCAATTATAAAGAGACATTACTTTGTCTGAAAACTTCAATATGTTAGTATTAAGACATCAAAATAAATAGGAGTTGTAAATAAATACATGTCTATTAATATTGATCCAGAAAAATTTGCAGAATTAGTGGTTATGTCTAACCCATCAAAATTCGAAGATGCAGAGGATATAGCTAAAGAAAGTTTAAAGCTTTACATTAATGCATATCGTTTAGCAGAGAGATATTCAACAATTGCAACAAATTGTTATGATACTGCAGAAGTTATAAAAGAATTAAAGAAAACAGATTTACAATTAAAATAACTCAACTTAGAAATAAATCCTAATTAATATTGCAGAAGAGAAGATGTGTTACATCTTCTCTTCTTTTTTATTGGATAGAAAAGCAATCATCTTTATAGGTTTACATAATATAAATATAGTAATTGCGAAGCCTAAAACATTTTTATTAAAAGCAATAACTTCTTATTTAATATAAGGTCCGTCTTACTTTCAAATAACTACTGTTTAATATAGTTATTACCGATAAAGTGCTGTCTAACTAGATTAAGACTACAACTTAAAAAAGCTCCCTCACTAATTTGTGAGGGAGACAAAAATTATTTCGCATATTCTACTGCTCTAGTCTCTCGAACAACTGTCACCTTGATATGACCAGGATATTGTAATTCATCTTCAATCTGATTTTTAATATCTCTAGCCAATCGATAAGATTTTAAATCATCAATTTCTTCAGGAGATACAATCACTCGGATTTCTCTACCTGCCTGAATCGCAAATGCTTTTTCTACACCATCATAACTTTCTGATAACGTTTCTAAACGTTCTAATCGACGAATATAATTCTCTAATGTTTCTTTTCTTGCACCTGGACGAGCCGCAGACAATGCATCTGCAGCAGCAACAAGGATAGATATAATAGATGTAGGTTCAACATCACCATGATGAGAATGGATTGCATTAATAACTGTTTCATTTTCACCATATTTTTTCGCTAATTCTACACCGATTTCAACATGACTACCTTCTACTTCATGATCAATTGCTTTACCAACATCATGTAAAAGTCCAGCTCGTTTCGCTAATGTCTCATCTTCGCCTAGCTCAGCAGCTAACATACTAGCAAGATGCGCAACTTCAATTGAATGTTTAAGTACATTTTGACCGTAACTCGTACGATAGTTTAAACGCCCTACAATTTTTACTAAGTCAGGATGCATATTATGTGCGTTCACTTCAAATGTAGCTTGTTCACCTGCTTCTCTAATAATATCGTCTACTTCTTTTCTAGCTTTTTCGACCATATCTTCAATTCTACCTGGATGAATACGTCCATCAGATACTAAGTTAACAAGTGCTGTTCTAGCAATTTCTCTTCTTATTGGATCAAAACCAGATAATATAACCGCTTCTGGTGTGTCATCAATAATTAAATCAATGCCAGTTAAAGTTTCAAGTGTGCGGATGTTTCGTCCTTCTCGTCCAATGATTCGACCTTTCATCTCATCATTAGGTAAGTTAACTACTGATACCGTTGATTCACTTGTGTGATCTGCTGCTAATCTTTGTACTGCTGTAGCTAATAATTCTTTTGCTGTTTTATCAACTTTTTCTTTAGCTTCTTTTTCTTTTTCTTTAACAAGTACTGCAATATCTTGTGACAGTTCTTCCTCTACTCTTTGAAGTTGCTCATTAATAGCTTCTTCTTGAGTGAGACCGGAGATGCGTTCTAATTCTTGTTCATGCTTCATTATTAACGTTTGAACACTACTCTCTTTTGCATCTACTTGTTGTTGTTTTTCTTCAATTTTTGATTCTTTTTGCTCTAAAATCTCATCTTTTTTATCTAATAGATCAGATTTGCGCTCTAAGTTTTCTTCTTTTTGAAGAAGTCGGGTTTCTTGTCTTTGAAGTTCGCTACGTCTTTCTCGTAGTTCTGCTTCAGTTTGTTCTCTTAGGATTTGGTTTTCTTCTTTTGCCTCAAGTAATTTCTCTTTTTTGATATTGTCAGCTTCTTTATGTGCTTGATTTACAATATCTTCGGCAGTTTGTCTAGCTTGTGATTGCTTTTGAAGCAACAAATTTCGGGCAACAACATACCCTCCAACAACTCCTAGAATGATCCCCAGCAAAATGAGTAGGAGGCTTAATAAATTCACACAAACACCTCCTTTTCTAGGGTTTGCTCTTTATATGAAATTCAATATGACTTTATGAAATTATATATAAATCATACAAATTAATTGTACGGTTTATAGGAGATAAGTGTCAAGTTATCAATTTGCACTTTTGCACTATATTGAATGCTATTTCTACTATTTTCTAAAGTTTTGAAGCTCGATTATAAAACTATTGATAATGTAATAATAAATAAAATAAAAAACCTTATAGTCTCGATTTGTAGTGTATCCCATAAAGTTAGATATTATTCTAGCTTTATGAGATGAATATCACTTTCAATCAATCCTATAAGGATATTTGCTAAGTTTAACTATAGATATAAATTTGTGTACTATTCTTCGTCAAATAATGACTTTGGTGCATCTTCTGTTTCTTCAACATCACCATCAGATATACCTAATTTTTCTCTCAATTTACGATCAATTTCTTCTTTAATTTGTGGATTTTCTTTCAAGTACATTTTAACATTTTCCTTACCTTGACCCATTCGTTCGCCATTGTAAGAATACCATGCTCCTGATTTATCAACGATGTCGTTTTCAACACCTAAATCAATAAGTTCACCCTCTTTAGAAATACCTTGTCCATACATAATATCAACTTCAGCTACTCTAAATGGTGGTGCCACTTTATTTTTAACGACTTTAATTTTAGTTCTATTACCTACAATTTCTTGTCCTTGTTTAAGCTGTTCTGCACGACGTACTTCTAGTCTTACTGAACTATAGAATTTTAATGCACGTCCACCTGGTGTAGTCTCTGGATTACCGAACATAACACCAACTTTTTCACGAATTTGGTTGATGAAAATAGCAGTTGTATTTGATTTAGAAATAGCACCTGAAAGTTTACGTAACGCTTGTGACATTAAACGAGCTTGTAAACCAACGTGAGTGTCTCCCATTTCTCCTTCAATTTCAGCTTTAGGTGTTAAAGCAGCAACTGAGTCTACAACTACAATATCAACTGCACCACTTCTAACAAATGCTTCGGCGATTTCAAGACCTTGTTCACCATGATCCGGTTGCGATAAATATAAATTATCGATATCTACGCCTAATGCTTGAGCATATTCTGGATCTAAAGCATGTTCAGCATCGATAAATGCTGCCACCCCGCCATTACTTTGTACTTCAGCAATAGCGTGAAGCGCTACTGTTGTCTTACCAGAACTTTCAGGACCATAAATTTCAATAATTCGTCCTTTAGGATAGCCACCTACACCTAGCGCATTATCTAATGTAACTGAACCAGTTGATGTAGTTGAAACTCGGCGACCTATATTGTCACCCAACTTCATTACGGCACCTTTACCGAAAGATTTCTCCATATTTTTAATTACTGTATCTAAAGCTTTTTGACGATCGTTATCCAAAGCGAGACCTCCTAATTGAAATTGCTATCTTTTAATTATCTTACCAATACTATACAAGGATTCAAAATAAAATACAAGTGTTTTGCGAATATTTGTTCGTATAAAATCTTGAAATCAAAACGCAAAAACGAACAAACGTGCTTATATTTTTATCGATAATACAATTAATTTGTTGTTCTAAGCCAATTTAATAATCTTATGAGCGCATAATTTTGACTTCTGTTCTTTAATAAATTTCTAGATTTAGACATTTTAAATTGCTCAGTTTTAAATTCAAAGTTATTATCATAGCCTATATGAACTACACCATCATACTCTAATAGAATAATTGCTGATGACACATTAAACAATTTATTAACAAATTGCACTGCATCTTTTAATTGCTGCTCAATAGGTTTATTAATATCAACAAAGTTTTCATTGTGATTAATCATACCCTTTAGAACATCGTTTAAATCCACTTCTTTCAATCGATGATATAAAGCACCATTAGTAATACCATCATATATTACAAAAGGTTCATGAATTTTCTTTATTACAGCTTGCTCAATTAATGTGTCATCTGAACCATAATAATATTCTCCAATACGATCAAGAATTTCTTGTTTAACAGGTTGAATCAATGATTGTGCTTGTTCTTTTGAGTCGGCATTTGCAGTCAATCTAATATATACTTCATGACTTCCCGCCAAAGGCGCAATCGTAGGATTAGTCTGTTTATCGATAAGATCTATTAATATTGTTTCTACTTTAGATTCACCTATTCCCGCAAATCTTAATAGTTCAGAATGTATAATTCGATTATGGTTTATAAAATGTGACAACAATTCATTTTTCACCATTGGTTGCATTTCTTTCGGTGGACCTGGTAATAAAATAATTTGTTTGTTTTCAAAATTCACCATCATTCCTGGAGCCATGCCATGATGATTTGTTAATACAGTTGAACCTTCAATTACTAAAGCCTGTTGTTTATTATTAGGTGTCATTTCTTGTCCTTGTTCCTCAAAATAGCTTTCAATATATTTTAAAGAAGGCTCATCAATAACTAAATCTTTACCAACAATCTGGGCCACTGTATGCTTCGTTAAGTCATCTTTCGTAGGACCTAAGCCACCTGTTAAAATAACAGTATCATATTTTTCTAGCGCATGACGTACACTTGATTCTAAACGTTTTTTATTATCTCCAATAACTTTATGTTCTAATACATTTTGTCCAATTTCATTAAATACTTTAGATAGAAATTGTCCGTTGGTATTAGCGATTTGACCTAGCAATAGTTCTGAGCCTACAGCAATAATGGCAATTGACATTTATATCCCCCTTGTATCGTTTAATTCATTTTTTCATGTATTTCATTTAAAAATTCACATCAATTTTAGATTCAATGTATCAGATGCTACTACAGATTTTCCCTAAAAAAATGAACAAATATTGTTTTACAATATATCATTATAAACAATTGCGTGGCTAATTTCTAAAATTGGGATTAAAAAAACTAGATTCCATATGAAAATGAAATCTAGTATAAACAAATATTTATTTTTGTTTAAAAACATCTCTACCTTTATAAAAGTATTCAATACCAGATAAGATAGTAAAAATAACGCCAATGTATAATAAAATTTGTCCTAATGACAAACCAATCAATGTTGCCAATGGATCACCTAATAACAACCAAGTAATTGCTACCATAGTAACTGCTGTTTTAATTTTACCTAATTGACCAGCTGCACTTACGAATCCTTGTTCAATTTGTAGTAAACGTAAACCAGTTACGGCAAATTCTCTGGCAATAATAATGATTGCTACTACAGAATTTGTTAGTCCTAGTTGCACAAGTACAATTAAAGCACTTGCAACTAATAATTTATCCGCTAATGGATCCAAAAATTTCCCCATATTTGTAACTAAATTCCATTTTCTAGCTAAATAACCATCAACAAAATCGCTAAGGGAAGCCAATATAAAAATAAAACCACTGATTAATAACTCAATTCTTATTTCATATCCTCCTAGAAATGACACATTGCCAAATCCAAAATCAACTAACGCAAACAATATAAAAACTGGTATTAACACTACTCTAAAAACCGTAATCTGGTTCGGAATATTCATTATACATCCTCATTTCTCACTAATTTATTTCTGTTAAAATATTAAAACTAACATGATCCATAACAATAAAGTTATTAAAACTGTAATACCCATGATTACTAATAATTGTATTGGCTCTTTTGATTTACTCTTATAATCTAAGTCTTTATTATTATTGAAAACTGTAATTACTTCGTCCCATTCGGCTTGGTTCGATGGAATTTCATCTTGATGAGCTTGAATTAATTGGTTAGGTTCAATATTTACTACGCTTGCATATTTTCTAATAAATCCTTCGCTGTAATTTTTATTCGGTAGTTGATCGAATTCATTATTTTCAATATGCACTAGCATTTCACGTTTAATTCCAGTACGTTGCTCTAATTCTGTTAAAGTCATTCCTAACCTTTCACGTCTACCTTTTAGCGCTTCACCGACCGTTTTCAATTCATAGCCTCCTTACACTTACTCGAAGAAACCAAAACCACCACCAAACGGATCTCCAAAATCTAAATTATTCTTACTTTGGACTGTCTGTTTCTTCATTTCTTCGTAATGTATTTCTTGATTTTCATTTTCTCTCAATTCGATAATATAGTCAAAATCTTCCATTGTACAAGTACTTGTTTCAACAAATAAATCTGGATGTTCAACGACTTTGATTGATGGTAACCTCATAACTTCGTTAACAAGCTCTTGATGTTTTGGATTAGATTCTCTGGCAGTAACTGCACCATCAATAATGTATACATGATTGGCATCATATTCCCCTTTAATTAGAGAGCTACGTACAGTTTGTTTTATTAAAGTAGAACTAATAAATAACCATCTCTTATGTGCACAAACACTTCCCGCAACAATTGATTCAGTTTTACCAACCCGTGGCATACCTCTAATGCCAATCAACTTATGACCTTCTTCTTTGAACAATTCAGCTAAAAAGTCTACTAACAAGCCTAAATCTTCACGCTCAAATCGAAAGGTTTTCTTATCTTTTGCATCTTGCTCAATATATCTTCCATGTCTTACTGCAAGACGGTCTCTTAATTCTGGTTTTTTAAGCTTTGTTATTTCAATTTCATTTATACCACGAGCTATTTGCTCAAAACGTTCAACTTTTTCAAGATTGTCTGTTTTAATTAAAAGGCCTCGTTTACCTTGATCAACACCATTAATTGTAACAATACTTATACCTAACATACCTAATAAACTAGATACATCACCTAAAAGACCCGGTCTATTAATTTCAATTTCGTATTCTAGGTACCATTCTTTTTTCTCTGCAACTGTCATGGTGAACCTCACCCCTTGTTTAATTAACAAATTATGATTCATTGTAATATTCATATTATAACATCAATCATAAAAACATTTGCTCATAAAAATAGTTCTATATTTTAAATATACCAAGCACCATTAACTTTCTGTATAGTTCCAGTAACACTTCTAGCATTTGGGTGATATAAATAGGCGCATGTATGAGCAACCTCACTCGGTAAAACCAATCGCTGTTGTGGTAATTCAGTTATCATTGCTTGAAGTTCATCTTCTTGCCACTCACTTGCCATATTACCGGCTACAAATCCAGGTGCGATAGCATTTACTGTCACTGATGTTAGTGCAAGCTCTTGACTAAGCGCCTTAACGAAACCTAATTGTGCACTTTTCATCGCCGAATAAATAGTTTCCATACTAGCTCCTGTCTCACCCCAAATTGATGAAATTACAATAATTCTTCCATTGGCACTTTGACGTAAAACATCAACGAAATATCTACATAATCGAATTAATTGCAAGACATTTAACTGATAACATGCATCAATATCATGGTCTTTCATATCTTGTAAAACACCATATAAAGACTGACCACTTGCATATATTAAACAGTCTAATGATTTAATGTCACCAAATGTTTTGTCAATATCAATTGTTTGAGATAAATCCGCTTGTATAAAACGAACTTTATCATCATTAAATTTGCTAGTTAATTCATTTATATCAGTACGATAATATTGCACATAAACTTCAAATCCATCAGTTAATAATTGTTTGACTATCTCAGAACCAATTGAACCAGAACCACCTAATACTAATGCTTTCATTACTTTTTAATCTCCAAACGACTATCGACTTGCTGATCTAAATTTAAATATAACGATGACGTTTCGTTAATACTATCTAACGTGATATTTTCAACAATGTCTAACATGTCAAACACGCTAACACCTTCAAAATACAATTTAGTATATTGATTAGCAATATATTCAGGTGAGTTTAAACTTGATATGAATTCACCTATAAATTGCTTTTTCAAAAGTTCAAATGCTTCTGCATCTTGGAAATTGCCTTTTTTATCACGCAACTCATCTAATAATAATTTTTTTAATTTATCTGGTTCTTCAGTAGCACTTGTCACGATTGAAAAACTATACGTCGGCTCTAGTACAAATTGATAACCAAATGTATCATCGATAAGTCCTTCGTTTAATAAATTCTGATAAAAATCTGTTTCTTCCCCAAAAATTAACTCAAAGAATAATGACATTTCTAAATCACGTTGTACATATTTTTGAGGCGCTTCTTGTAATGGTTTATTTTTAAAACCAAGCATTAGTCTTGGTGATTGAATTTTCATAGATTCAGTAACAAATGCTTCTTTAACATCCTCCGGTTCATCAACAAGTCCTCGTTCGATTTTGGGTTGGTTAACTTTATTACGAGCATCCTCGTGTTGTTTTACTATTCGACATATTGCTTCAGGATCCACATCGCCAACAACAAATAAAACCATATTTGATGGATGATAAAACGTTTCATAACATAGATACAAATCATCTTTTGTAATATCGTATATACTTTCTACACTACCGGCAATATCAACACGTATTGGATGTTGTTGATACATTGCACGCAATGTATTAAACATTAATTTATATCCAGGTTGCTCTTGATACATTTTTATTTCTTCTGCAATAATACCTTTTTCTTTATCAACAGTTTCTTTTGTAAAATAAGGCGTTTCAACCATTGTAAGTAAACGTTTAATGTTGTTTTCAATATTATCAGTTGCACTGAACAAGTAGCTTGTACGATCAAAGCTTGTAAACGCATTTGCTTGTGCGTTATCTTCAGCAAACGCAGTAAATAAGTCTTCTTCTTCTTTTTCAAATAATTTATGTTCTAAAAAGTGAGCAACTCCATCAGGTACAGTAACAAATTGGTCTTGTCCAAGGGGTTTGAATTGATTATCTAATGAACCAAATTGTGTAGTGTAAGTGACAAATGTCTTTTGAAAACCTGGTTTGGGGATAATAAATAATCGTAAACCATTTTCTAATTCTTGTTCGAATACTCTTTCGTCTATTAATTCATAATAACGCTCTTTCATTATTTATCCCCTCCTTTTGTCAACACATAGATTGTATCTAAAAATGCTTTTTCAGCAACAGAAACAATATCTTCGCGACTTACCTTCTGTATATCATTTATAAATGTTTCTTTGCTTTGTGGTTGCTCTAATAATATTTGGTTATGCATAATCTCTATAATACTTTTCGGACGATCTTCAGATTCATATCGATGAGAAATGATTACTTTTTTAGCTAACTCTAATTTTTCTTCAGTGAAATCTCCTGCTTTTATTTTTTCAAATTCACTTATAATAGTGTCTTTTGCAGTTTCGTACTTATCACTTGAAACCCCACTCAAAACAAATAAATAGCCATTTTTGCCATCAATTTGTGAATGTATAGAGTACGCTAAACTTTGCTTTTCTCGCACTTCATTAAATAAAACAGATGAAGGATCTCCTCCAAACATCATGTTAAATACAACAAAAGCAGCATATCCACTTTGTCCATATTGTGTTGGAAAACGATATCCCATATTTAATTTAGCTTGATCCACGTCATCATATTCAACAATATAATCAACTTCTTCATCGTGTAAATGATGTGTAGAATGTTGGAATTGATGTTTATCGAATGGTTTAAGTGCAAATTTTTCACGTATTTGTTTCTCAACACTTTCAGGTTCTACATTGCCGACAACATAAACAGAACATTGATCATTATTAATCATTGATTGATATGTATGATATAGTGTTTCAGCAGTAATATGTGGGATTTGTTCTAGTTGTCCTGTAGATAAGTATTTGTATGCTTCATTTTCAAACATATGGTCGAGTAATTTTAAAAACGAATATTGTGCTTTGTTATCTACCATTGCTTCTATTTTTTTGGCTAATAATGTTTTCTCTTGGTTAACAAAATTATCATTGAATGCTTTATTTTCAATTAATGGATTCCAAATGATTTCTTGTAATAAATCTAATCCTTGATTAAATAATGATTCACCGTTTCTTAAATAGCGTTCATTAACAATTTCTAATGAAAATGTAATGACATGCTGATCTTTGAATTTTGAAATTGTACTATTCACATACGCACCATATAAATCGGCTAAGTGATTATTAAACGACTTATCGGTTGGCCATTTCTTAGTTGCTCGAACTAATAATTTGCTTAATAATGATCTAGCTGTAATTGTGTCATATTCTAAAGGTGCCATAAATTTAAAAACTATAGTAGTTGTTTTAAATTTAGTTGTTGGTGAAACTTTGATATGTATATTTGGTTGAGATTGTCTACTCAAATATATAGCCTCCTCTATATCTTCTTACATCTATATTTTTCTAGTGATTTTAAATTGAACTAAGCTATTTTTCATATAATTTAATGAATACAAAATAGGTTCATCTAATTCATTGTAGTGCGTAATTTTTAATAAAATCAAACCTTCGTGTGGCGAAGCATTCAGTATTTCGGATATTCGAGGTTCATAATTTACCGCTTCAATTTCTGTATCAGCATAACAAATATTATGATTACTTTGTTCTTTTATCGCACTTAGAATCGATCCATTGCTCATTTGATACTCTGTACATGTTAATTCTTTTTTAGCAATTTTATCTAAACAATAGACGACCGGTTCTCCATCGGCAGTTCGTAATCGTTCTATAATGGTTACTGGATATCCTTCTTCAACGCTCAACAAATTTGCATCTAACATAGTTGCTGGTTGCTCATCAAAATTTAAGTATTCAGTTCCGCATTCAAATCCTGCATTTTTAATCATTTGCCCAATACTTATAAGTTCATTCAATGGATAAAAGAAAGGGGGCAGTGACTTAACACTTGTGCCCTCTTCAAAATTATCTTTAATGACTTGTTCAGTAATCAATGCCTGAATTGCTTCATAAACATCGTCGGTTTTTACATTTAATTCTCTGGCAATTGATAAATTACTTGGAAGTTGGTCACCATATTCCAATTTATTTTGCTTAATCAAATTTAAAATGTATTGTTTAACGTTATATACCGCATTCATTTCTGACATTTTTTTACACCTCGTCATTATTAAGATCTATTAAAACTTGTCTAGGCTTGCTTCCTTTTTGTGGACCGATTACCTGATTGCGTTCTAAATCATCCATCAACCTAGATGCTCTATTATAACCAATTCTAAATTGGCGTTGTAACAATGATGTACTTGCCTTTTGTTGTTCAACAACAAACAAATACGCTTCATCATATAAAGCATCTTCACTTTTCATTTCCGATTTATCCACTGGTGCATCTGGTTCCATTTCTTTTACATAATTTGCCTGTTGTTGTTCTACTACATAATTTACAACATCTTGCACCTCTTGGTCACTTAAAAACGCCCCTTGAATACGTGTTTGTGATGAGTCACCATTTCCAACGTATAACATGTCACCTTTACCAAGTAACTTTTCTGCGCCGCCAGTACCAATAATAGTTCTTGAATCTGTTTGAGAACTCACAGCAAAAGCTATTCTAGATGGAATATTATTTTTAATGATACCTGTAATTACATCCACAGAAGGTCTTTGTGTCGCTACAATTAAATGTATACCTGCTGCACGTGCCATTTGTGTAATACGTTGAATCGCATTTTCAACTTCTTTACCAGCTACCATCATTAAATCTGCAAGCTCATCTACAATAACAACGATATAAGGTAATTCTGGTTGCTTCTCATCTAATTCTTGATTTTGCTTACGGATTAATTCGTTATAACCTTTAATGTTTCTAGTTGATGAATGTTGGAATAAATCATAACGTCTTTCCATCTCAGCTACAATTTTTTCTAAAGCTTGAGCAGCTTTATGAGGATTTGTAACAACCGGAATTAATAAGTGTGGAATTCCGTTATAAACATTTAGTTCAACCATTTTCGGATCGATTAACATAAGTTTAACTTCATGCGGCTTAGCATTTAATAAAATACTTGTAATAATACCATTTATACAAACAGATTTACCACTACCCGTCGATCCTGCCACCAATAAGTGTGGCATTTCATTTAGTGGAACAGTAATTGGATCACCTGATATATCTCTTCCTAATCCAACTTCTAGTTTATTATTAGACGGGAATTTTTCATCTAAAACTTCTTTTAGTGAAACTAATGAAATTTTCTCATTTGGCACTTCAATACCTACTGCAGAACGACCAGGTATTGGCGCTTCGATTCTAACATCTTTTGCTGCTAAAGCTAATGCAATATCATTATGCAAGTTTACAATTTTACTCACTTTAACCCCTTGAGCTGGTTGAATTTCATATTGAGTTACTGCAGGACCAATTTTAATTTGTGTCACTTTTGCATTTACCCCAAAATCTTTTAATGTATTCTCTAGTACTTGTCCTTTACGTTGCACTTCAGCTTTAGATGTTGCTTTTTGTTTTGCAGGTTGATTAAGTAAAGTTAACGGTGGAACAACATACGATACATTCGTAACTTCACCAGCTTCTTCAATAGTGTTTTCACTTTCAACACTGTTATGAGTTTGTTCTGTTAATTGTTCTTGCTGATCTGCTTGATGATGATTTACGATGTTATTCGAACTATTCTCTGCATCAAACACTCGCTTTTTCCGACTTGGTTGACTCTGACTTTTACTTTCATTTTCAGTATGCCCATAAATTGGAATATCTCTTTCTTGAGGCACTTCCGTAAAATCACTCACATCTTTTATTTGTGGCTGTTCATTTTGACGTGCCTTTTGTTCTTCTTTAAGTCTCGCTTTTTCTTCACGCTTCAATTGTTTTTCTTGGTTTCTTTCCGACATTTTTTCATTAAATGAACCGAACCAAGCTTTTATATTTTCCAGTACAACTTTTGCGACTTCACGATGTTGATGGTTTGTTAATAAAATAACACTTGAGCATAATAATAAAATAGTAATAATACATACACCAAATAATGAAATTAAAGGTACGCTTAACTCTAATAAATAAAAGCCTAATACACCGCCACCAAAATTTGGGAAATGACTGTGTTGGTATGACTGATACACATAAGAAAGTACAGGTTCTCTTTCAGCTTTGATACCACTATTAAAATGAAAAACTAACTGTGATACAAATAGCAATGCAATTTGCAATACAATCGAACCAGCCGTTCGTCTAGTTTTAGGAATACGTTTAGAGTATGTAATAAAACCAGTTGCTAAGAGTACTAAAATATATGTTAAATATCTACTGTACCCAAATAAATAATTAAAGAAGCTGTCAATTAGACGACCTATTATTCCTAATTGGAAAACACCCAACACCATTAATACAACTACTAAAATAGCTATGACATAACGTATCGGATTATCATTCTTCTTTTTCCTCGAATTTGTTCTTTTTTTTGATGTTGTTTTTTTCTTAGCTGTCGATTTCTTTTTTGCTTGTGCCAATTGACGCACCTCCTTATGTTGCCTTAGTTAAAACGACGTTATTATATATAATTTCCTATTTGATGTTTAGAATATGTAGTCCAAACAGACGATGAAAGAGGTTAGAACAATATCATCTATGTATCAATTTACTTAAGATAACAGATTAATCGTTACCCCTTCAATTGACCATCATAAAATATAAGTAAATTGTCCATGACAACCATTATATTTCAGTGACTTGTTCTGACCTCTTTTATGTTAATGACTTTTTGATTAAATTTCAGAAATTACTGGAATAATCATAGGACGACGTTTTGTACTTTCGAATAATAGTTTACTAATTTGATCACGCATATTTTGTTTAATTTCAGACCATTCTATGCGTTTTTCTTGTAAACCAGCCTCTACTATTTCACGTACTTTCTCTTCTGCTTCACTTAATAAGTCTTCACTTTCACGTACATATACAAACCCACGAGATTGAATTTCAGGTCCCGCAGCTATACGTCTATTTTTAGGATCTAACGTTACTACAGCAATAAAGATACCATCTTCTGCTAAAAGATGACGGTCTCTCAACACGATATTTCCTACATCCCCAATACCAATACCATCTATTAAAATATTTCCTGAATTTACCTTTTCATTTAATATCATATCTTTACCGTTGTAATTAATGACATCTCCTTTTTCCACAAGGAAAATCTTTTCTGGTGCAACACCTGCTTCAGCTGCTAGCTTCGCATGTGCTATCTGCATTTTAAATTCACCTTGTACAGGAATAAAGTATTCAGGTTTCATAATATTAATCATCATTTTTAATTCTTCCATGCAACCATGACTTGAAGCATGAATCTTCTTGTTATTTGGAATAATATGTGCGCCAGCACGTACAAGCTCATTTAATGTATTCGCAATGATAACTTCCATATTTGCAGAAGCCGTAATTGCTAAAAATACAGAATCGCCTTCTTCGATATTCATAATTTTATGCTTATGTTGCGCCATTTGACTTAAGGCTTCTACAGGTTCTCCTTGCATACCAGTAGCTATAATTATCACTTCATTTTTAGGATAATTATCAACTTCTGTTATAGGAATTAGCAAATCTTTAGGAATGTCGAAATACCCCATTTTACGAGCAATATTAAATGAACTTTCAAGTGATCTTCCTAAAAATGACACTTTACGATTTAGCTTGCTAGCAATATTTAAAACTTGCTGTATACGTATAAAGTTCGAAGCATAACATGAAACAATCAAGCGACCTCGCACTTTTGCAAAAGCGTCATACATATGATGTTCAATCACATTTTCCGGAGTATTATATCCAGGTTTCTCTGCCTCAGTAGAATCACTGATTAAGACAAATACGCCTTCTTCACCAATCTCTGCCATACGTTTAATATCTGGTGCATAATGTCCATGTAAACTTTGGTCAAACTTAAATTCACCTGTATACACAATGGCACCATATGAAGTATGAATACAAACACCTAGACTATCAGGAATACTGTGTGTCGTATTAAAGAAACTAATATTCACGTTTTTGAATCTCATAATTGAATCATTATTAACTGTGTAGTAGCGAACTTTTTTATCAATATTACGGGCTTTCATATTTTCTTTAATTAACGCTATTGTCAATTTAGATCCATATACTGGTGCATCTAATTGTTCTAAAACATAACTCACTGCACCAATCGCGTGCTCATGTCCGTGTGTAAGGAATATACCCTTCAATTTATCTTTATTTTCAAGTACGTATGAAATGTCTGGTATAACAATATCAATACCTAGCATTTCGTCTTCTGGAAACATAAGTCCAGCATCTAACATAAACATTTCATCGTCTACTTCAACGATATACATATTTTTAGCAATTTCGCCAACACCGCCTAATGGTATAATGCGAATATCTTTATTCTTTTTCTTTATTAAACTCAAAATCTTACCTCCTAAATTTGTTACCCGTCCATATATAAACTCACTATTCATTATAAGTTAAAAAACACTTGATGTACACTATTATTCACTATACATACAGGATAATTAACAGTTGCACACAAAATAATAAAGCGTTTTAAAATGTTCAATACAACAAATT
Organism: Staphylococcus sp. EG-SA-14; assembly: GCF_017151935.1. Taxonomy (NCBI): domain Bacteria; kingdom Bacillati; phylum Bacillota; class Bacilli; order Caryophanales; family Staphylococcaceae; genus Staphylococcus; species Staphylococcus sp. EG-SA-14. The sequence goes on from NZ_JACVZM010000002.1 coordinate 44,227, forward strand.
CAAAATGGATCACTTCGTAAAAAATGGCATAAAAAAATCACATGACGATACATTGTCGTCATATGACTTTAAATATTATTCTTCTAATGCTCTGTGTGAAGCATTTACTCGACCTTGTTTATCAATTTCAGTAATCTTAACTTCAATTGTGTCACCGATTTTTAATACATCTTCCACTTTTTCAATTCTATTTTTTGAAATTTGTGAAATGTGAAGCAACGCATCTTTACCCGGGAATAGGCCTACAAACGCACCGTATTTTTCAATACGTTTAACAGTGGCTTGATAAGTTTGACCTACTTCCGCTTCACGTGTAATTTCCTCAATGATTTCACGAGCGCGATTTATCATAGCTTGATCAACGGCACCAATAAAGATAGTACCATCTTGTTCAATATCTAATTTAACGCCTGTTTCATCAATAATTTCGTTAATTTTTTTACCACCAGGTCCGATAACATCTCTAATCTTATCTGGTTTAATTGTCATAGTTACAACTTTTGGCGCGTAAGCACTTAATTCAGTACGTGGTTGATCAATTGTTTGTAACATATGATTCATTATTTCTAAACGACCACGTCTCGCTTGTTCTAGAGCCTCTTCGATAATTTCACGCGTTAAACCGTCAATTTTAATATCCATTTGAATTGCTGTAATACCTTCTTTAGTACCAGCGACTTTAAAGTCCATATCACCTAATGCATCTTCCATACCTTGGATATCAGTTAAAATCGTATAGCTATCTTCACGTGTAACAAGGCCCATAGCAATACCAGCAACTGGTGCTTTAATCGGTACGCCCGCATCCATTAATGCTAATGTTGATCCACAAATTGACGCTTGAGATGATGAACCGTTTGATTCAAGTACCTCACTTACAATACGAATTGTATATGGGAAATCAGCAGTATCAGGAATAATATATTTTAATGCTCTTTCACCTAACGCACCATGTCCAATTTCACGACGACCTGGCGCACGTACTGGACCAGTTTCACCTACTGAAAAATTCGGGAAGTTGTAATGATGCATGAATCTTTTTTCTTCTTCAGGTCCTAAACCATCAATTAATTGATAATCGCCTAAAGCACCTAATGTTAAAACTGAAAGTGCTTGAGTCTGACCACGTGTAAATAGACCTGAACCATGCGTTCTAGGTAAAATACCAACTTCAGAATCTAATGGACGGATTTCATCAGGTTTACGGCCGTCTGGTCTAATTTTTTCATCTGCAATTAAACGTCGAACTTCTTCTTTCACTAATTCATTTAAAATTGCATAAACTTCTTTAATAAGTAATTCATTCTCTGGATCTTCTTCATCGATAAATTCATTGACGATTTCTTCTTTTAAGTTATCAAGATTTTCATCTCGTTGTTGTTTATCAAATGTTAAAACTGTTTCTTTAAGTCCTTTTTCTTCGGTTAAAGATTTGACACGTTCAACTAGCGCTTCATCACGCTCTACTGGAATAAATTCTTGTTTAACAGGTTGAATGTGGTCGACGATTTGTTGTTGGAAATCAACTAAACGTTGAATCTCTTCATGACCAAAGAAGATCGCCTCTAACATTTCTTGTTCAGTAATCTCACTAGCGCCTGCCTCTACCATGTTTACTGCATCTTTATGACCAGCTACTTCAAGGTCTAAGCGAGAAACTTCTTTTTCTTCTACTGTTGGGTTAATGATATATTTACCGTCAATATAACCCACATTTACACCGGCGATTGGCCCTTGGAATGGAATATCCGACACACTAAGCGCCATAGATGAACCAATCATTGCAGCCATTTGTGGTGAACAATCAGGATCTGCACTTAATACCATGTTCATAATTTGAACATCATGCTTATATCCTTTAGGGAATAAAGGTCTAATTGGTCTATCAATTAATCGCGCAGTTAATGTTGCATCGTCACCAGGACGTCCTTCTCTCTTTTTAAATCCACCAGGAATTTTACCCGCAGCGTACATTTTTTCTTCATAGTTCACTGTTAATGGGAAGAAATCTCCATCACGAGGTTCTTTTGATGCAGTTGCCGTCGATAACACGACTGTATCTCCATAACGAACCAATACAGCGCCATTTGCTTGTTTAGCTAATTGCCCTGTTTCAATCGTTAAAGATCTTCCTGCCCATTCAGTTTTAAAAACTTTCTTTTCTTGAGACATTATAAATCTCCTCTCTTGAATCTAATAGTTATATCATATCATTTATTATCGTATTTTAATATTAGTTATAAAATATTGAATTGGAAAAAAAGAGAGCGGGATATCCATCTATTATTTACAAAATAGACTTATCGTCCCACCCTTATCAGTATAAATATAAGTTATATTTTTTAAAAAAACATACTTTATTTTTAATATCTTGATTATTACTCTAGGTGTACTTATATCATCTTTATCTCATTGTAACCTTATTATTCACTCAATATTAGCTTAACATATAATAAATGTTAATATTTGTAAAAAGCTTTTTTAATATAAATTAAGGTTGGAACATAAATATGCCCCAACCTCAAAGACGTTATATTAAGATTAACGACGGATACCAAGTGATTTAATTAATTCACGGTAACGTTGAATATCTTTACTACGTAAGTAGTTTAATAAATGTCTACGACGACCTACCATTTTTAATAATCCACGACGTGAATGGTGGTCTTTTTTGTGTGTACGTAAGTGTTCGTTTACTGCGTTGATTTCTGCAGTAAGTACAGCGATTTGTACTTCTGGTGAACCAGTATCAGTTTCGTGTACACGGTATTCTTTAATGATTTCGTTTTTACGTTCTTGTGAAATTGCCATAATCAATTTCCTCCTTAAAATGTTTGAATACTCCTTAATCCGAGTTAGGCGTTGGAGATTCGACCTACTAAGAAAAAGGTGTGGTATAGATTGTTTATATAACTATACGCAACTCTAGATATTATAAGCTACTTCATCACCAAAATCAACTGCTAATAAATATTTAGCACGCGATTTATCATCGTTCATTTGTTTAACTAATGGGTCGATACCATCAAATTTAATCTCAGGACGTAAGAAATGATGCCAATTCACGGTCACTCGTTCACCATAAATATTATCCTCAAAGTCAAAGATATTCACTTCGATGACAACTTCTGCTTTGTTAGGATCATGAAATGTTGGCTTTACACCTATGTTAGCTACCCCTCGATATAATTTATTTTCAGTGCCGATTTCAATACTAACAGCATAAACACCTTTACGAGGTAACAAATAATCATCACTAGGTTGAATGTTAGCTGTTGGGAAGCCAATAGTTCTTCCCCTTTTTTCACCTTGCACTACAGTGCCTTTAATAGAATATATATAGCCTAAAGCATCATTCGCTTTTTGCAACTCACCATTGATTAAATCTTGACGAATAGAAGTTGTAGAAATTTTTTCATTTTCAATTTCTTGTTTACTCACAATTGTCGTATTAAACGCATCATATTCTTGAAGTACAGTCATATTACCTTTTCCAAATTTACCAAAAGTAAAATCAAAACCAGCAATGACTTCTTTTACATTATTTTTAATTATATAATTTTCAACAAAATCTTCTACGCTCACATTAGCAAACCTAGATGAAAAATTAACCACTATACAATAATCAATATCATGTTGGCTAATTTTTTCGATTTTATCTGAAAGTGGCGTTAAATACGTTGTTCGTTTTCTTTTAGGATTCAACACGACAGACGGATGCGGATCAAATGTCATCACCGCTTTTTTTAAACTGCGTGCCTCAGCTATTTCGTTTAATATATCAAAGACTTTGTCATGACCTTTATGCATGCCATCGAAAAATCCGAATGCCATTGCAACATCCTCTGTAATATACTGTTTTGATTGTATAGGATGTGTCACTTCTATGACTTTCATAAATTCTATCTCCTTTAATTAAAGACTTTTTTAGGTTTAATTTCTGATTCTTTTGTAGGGTGTACCATATAAATTGCTAATACTTTTTCTGAATCATCATCAATAAATACAATTTGGTCTTTAATTTTGTTATCAAATTCATTTTTATTAAATTTCTGCCCATTTAAAATACGTTTTTTTATGTGCGAATCTTTAATTTTAATGCTTGGCAAACCCTTTAATCCATATTCTAAAGGAAACAATTTATTTTGCAATGAATCCTGCTCATGAAGTTCTTTTATTTGTTCTAATGTAAGGCTATCTTTCAACACAAATCCACCAGACTCGATTCGTGTTAATTTCGACATATGTGCCGGAAAGCCTAATTTCACACCAATATCAGTTGCTAGCGTTCTAATATATGTACCTTTACCACAGATGACGCGTATTTTAAAATGACACTCATTTTCTTTAAAATCTAATTCAGATATACGCCCAATGTCTTTAATATTAACTTTACGCTTTGGTCTTTCAACTGTTTCATTATTACGCGCATATTCATATAATTTTTTACCATTTACTTTGACGGATGAGTACATCGGCGGAATTTGTTCAATGATACCTTTAAAACTTTCTAACAATCGGTCAATATCGTCCTTATTAAAATCTGCTGAGTGTACACCTTTTGTTTCCAATGTATCACCCGTTTGATCTTCAGTCGTTGTACTTCTTCCTATCGATACAGTTGCTTCATAAGCTTTGCCCATATCCATAACATAATCACTAACTCTCGTTGCATTACCTATACATACCGGTAACACGCCTGCAACTTCGGGATCAAGCGTACCCGTGTGACCTATTTTTTTAGTTTTTAATATTTTACGCAATTTGAATACAACGTCATGACTTGTTAAACCGCGCTCTTTATATACTGGTAATATCCCATTATACATATAGTCACCTTCTTTTTTTAAAATATATTTTAATAGCGTATCAACTGAATTTATTCATAAAAAAACTGGAAAATGTTAACTATTTCTACACATCTATGTATTAACTGTTTAATGTTAATATACCGATATTAAGAAATTATCAAACATTTTCCAGATACCTAACACTAAATTATCTATCTTGTTTGTGTAAATCTTGAATCATTCGTTCAATTTTATTACCATATTCGATTGATTGATCATATTCATACATTAATTCCGGCATAATACGTAATCGCATTCTAGAACCTAATTCAGACTTAATGAAGCCTTTTGCTTTATCAAGTGCTTTAAATGTATTTTCTACTTCTTTATCGTTACCTAATACAGTTAAAAATACTTTAGCCTGCGATAAATCATTTGTTAAAACAACATCTGTAATTGTAATAAAACCAACTCGAGGATCTTTGACTTTATTGTTGATGATATCCATTAATTCCTTCTTCATTTGTTCACCAACACGCTCTGCTCTCATACTGCTCATTCTTGTCACCTCTTTATCTTTAAGTTCAATTGTTATTTGCATTTTTTAGTGTAACAATGCTTAAACAATTATTTTAGCTCACACGTTATTTTAATAAATTAAGCCTATAAAATCAAATAAAGTTTGCCGTAAGATAGGCATTTCAACAGAAAATTTTCCAATAATAGTCGACATTATATTTTGTCATTAAAAATCATTCTAGGCCACCACAAAATTTTATACAAAATCATGTCCATATAACGTAACTTTTAATAGGTAATCTATTCTAATAAAAAACCAAAAGCTAGTATCAAATATGCTCCCTATAAAGTAGACACTTAAAAAGTGCAATATTTATAGGGAGCATATCAATCTTAACTATACTTTTAGCTTGTAATTTATTTAATTAACGCTTAATTTCAACCATTTCAAATGCTTCGATAACATCGCCTTCTTTAAGGTCATTGTAGTTTTCAATTGTAATACCACATTCATAACCTTTTGCAACTTCCTTAGCATCATCTTTGAAACGTTTAAGTGTATCTAATTCGCCTTCATATTGAACAATACCATCACGAATAATACGTACACCAGCATTTCGCGTAATTTTACCTTCAGTAACATAACATCCAGCAATAGTACCAACTTTAGAAACTTTGAATGTTTGACGAACTTCAGCTTGTCCGATAACTTGTTCTTCAAATTCTGGATCAAGTAAACCTTTCATCGCTGATTCAATTTCTTCGATAACATTATAAATAACTCTGTGTAAACGCATATCAACATTTTCAGCTTCTGCAGCACGTTTTGCACCACTGTCTGGACGAACATTGAAACCAATGATAATACCATTTGAGGCATTAGCAAGTGTCACGTCTGACTCATTAATTGCACCAACCGCTGTATGAATGATACGAACATTTACGCCTTCAACATCAATTTTCATTAATGATGCAGCTAAAGCTTCAACAGAACCTTGAACATCACCTTTAATAATAACGTTTAAATCTTTCATTTCACCTTGTTTCATTTGTTCAAATAGGTTATCTAATGAAACATTTTTACTTTCTTGACGTTGTTGTACAATGCTAGCTTCGTGTCTTGATTCACCAATACGACGAGCTTGTTTTTCATCACTAAATACAACAAAGCGATCCCCAGCTTGTGGCACATCATTAATACCTGTAATTTCAACAGGCGTTGATGGACCAGCCGTTTTGATTCTTTGACCTAAGTCATTAACCATTGCACGGATACGGCCGTAAGTATTACCAACTACAATCGCATCACCAACATTTAATGTACCATTTTGTACTAATAATGATGCAGAAGGACCACGTGATTTATCTAATTCAGCTTCGATAACTGTACCAACAGCACGGTTTTTAGGATTTGCTTTAAGTTCTTGAACTTCTGCAACTAATCCTATCATTTCTAATAAATCGTCGATACCATCACCACTTAATGCAGAAAGTGGAACGAAAATTGTTTCGCCGCCCCAATCTTCAGGAATTAAACCATATTCAGTTAATTCTTGCATAACTCGATCAGGGTTTGAAGTTGGTTTATCAATTTTATTTACTGCAACAATAATTGGTACTTCTGCTTCTTTAGCATGGTTAATTGCTTCAATTGTTTGTGGCATAACACCATCGTCAGCTGCAACTACTAAAATTGTAATATCTGTTACTTGTGCACCACGCGCACGCATCGTTGTAAATGCAGCATGTCCCGGTGTATCTAAGAAAGTGATTTTTTTGCCATCGTTTTCAATTTGATATGCACCAATATGTTGAGTGATTCCGCCTGCTTCACCTGCTGTAACTTTTGTATGACGAATTGAATCTAATAAAGTCGTTTTACCATGGTCAACATGTCCCATAATTGTTACAACTGCTGGTCTCTCAATTGCTTCTGGATCATCTTTTTCGTCTTCGAAGTAGATTGATAAATCTTCTTCATTAATCACAACTTCTTCTTCAACCTCAACGCCATAATCATCGGCAATTAATTCGATTGTTTCTTGATTTAATGATTGATTGATATTAGCAACAATACCAAGTAAGAATAATTTTTTGATAATTTCTGATGATTCAACATTTAATTTATCCGCAAATTCGCCTACTGTAATACCTTCTTGATATGTCACTTTTGATGGTATTTCTTTTGGAGCAGCTGGTTGATTTTGTGGTTTATTATTCTTGTTATTTTTCTTATTATTTCTATTATTCTTTTTATTGCCTTTGTTGCCTTTATTATTTTGTTGTTGATTCTTTTTGTTATCTTTTTGTTGCCCTTTATTTTGGTTTTGATTGTTTGATTTTTGGTGATTATTTTGAGTGCTTTGTTTATTGTCGTTCTTTTGTTCTTTTTTGAACTTTTTATCTAATGCTTTAATTTGGTCATCTTCCAAAGCTTGCATATGATTTGAAACCTCAATATTCATGCTTTTTAACTCATCTATAATCTCTTTACTCTTTAGATTTAATTCTTTCGCATATTCGTAAATTCTTTGTTTACTCATATAATCACTCCTTATGATATTCATCTATCATTGATAGCAACTTTTTAGCAAAGCCTGGGTCAGTAATCCCTACATTAACACGCTCACCTTTTCCAAGTGCTATTCCCAATTCATTTCGATTTCCAAACTTTCTGAATGGAACTTTGTAACTCTTACATTTATCTGTAATTAATTTAGCTGTATTATCAGACGCATCATTTGCAACAATAACGAGCTTCAAATTTCCTTTTTTAATCTCATTAACAATGACTGATTCACCTGTTTTTACTTTACCAGCTCTCATTGCTAATCCTAAAAAGTTTAATATTTGATCTATACTCATTTTGGGATCTCTTCTCTATAAATTAATCTAATAATTTCTTTGTAAACAGGATCCAATTGCTCTTTAGATGCTTTAAAATATTTTTCTAAAATTTCTTTTTGTTGTGCTTTTTCAACCATAGCAACATCTTTAGAAACATATGCGCCACGGCCTTGTTTCTTTCCAGTAACATCCGCAAAGATTTCGCCTTCTTTATTAACAACAACACGAATCATATCTTTTTTGGGATGCATTTCATTTGAAAGAATACATTTTCGCATCGGAATTTTTTTCTTTTTCATAGATACTTCACTCCAACCTATTATTCAGATTCTTTCTCTACATTTGTTTCAACTGAAACATCATTTACCTCTTCGGTTGATTCTGTTGTGTCAGCATCTTCTAAAGCAACATCTTCTTCAGTTACTTTTTCAGCTTCAACTACTGGATAGATACCCGCTTCACGCGCATCTGTTTCTGATTTAATATCAATTTTCCAGCCGGTTAATTTAGCAGCTAGACGTGCGTTTTGTCCTCTTTTACCAATCGCTAATGACAATTGATAATCAGGAACAACAACTACTGTAGATTGATTTGTTTCATCAACAATAACTTCTAAAACTTGAGAAGGGCTTAAAGCATTTTTTACAAATACTTTTGGATCTTCATTCCATTGAACGATGTCGATTTTTTCACCACCTAGCTCTTCAACAACAGCTTCAACACGTGCGCCTTTAGCACCAACACATGCACCAACAGCATCTATATCATTGTTTTCAGAGAAGACACTAATTTTAGAGCGATCGCCAGCTTCACGTGCTACTGATTTAACAATTACAGTACCATCGTAAATTTCTGGAACTTCTTGTTCAAATAAACGTTTTAATAAACCTGGATGGCTACGAGAAACATAGATTTGAGGACCTTTTGTCGTTTGTTCCACTTTGTTAACATATACTTTGATACGTTCGTTAGGAATATATTTTTCGTTAGGACTTCTTTCTGCTTCAGATAAAACAGCTTCGATACGACCTAAATTCACATATACATAACGATGGTCAACACGGTCAATAATTCCAGTAAGTATGTCTTCTTCTTTGTCTATAAATTCTTCAAATAAAATTTCACGTTCAGCATCACGAAGACGTTGCATTACTGCTTGTTTCGCTGCTTGAGCACCTACACGACCAAAATCTTTAGGTGTTACATCTTCTTCGTATATATCACCAATTTCATATGCAGGGTTTTTAACAAGCGCTGTACTTAAATCCACTTCATCTCTGTCGTCAAATACTTCTTCAACAACATCTTTACGAGCGATAACTTTGAAAGTACCTTGATCCATATTTAATTCCACACGGACATTTCTTGCACTATCATAATTCTTTTTGTATGCAGTAATTAAAGCTGCTTCAATAGCATCAATTAATACTGCTCTAGGAATCTTCTTTTCTTTTTCTAAATACTCAGTAGCTAATAATAATTCATTACTTGACACGTTTTTTCCTCCTCATCACGTTAAATCATAACTGCGTGACGTGCTTTTGCTATTTTGTCTCTCGGTATCTCTATATCTTTCGTTCTTGCTTTGATTTTAACTTGTACTACAATTGTTTCATTATTGACTTCTTGTAAAATGCCTAACCATTCCTTTTCACCTTCAATTGGTACATATAAAGAAACAAATACAGGTTTAGTTATTGCATTTTGGAAATCTTGTTCTTTTTTAATTGGACGTTCTGCACCAGGTGACGCTACGTCTAAATAATACATTTCAGGAATAGGATCATTTGCATCCATAGCTTCACTTATTTTTTCAGAAGCTAGCGTACAATCATTTAAATCTACGCCACCTTCTTTATCAATAGAGATTCTAAGAAAATGATCTCTACCCTCTTTGACATATTCAACGTCTACAAGTTCAAAATTCAAGTCTTCCATAATTGGTTTAACAATCACTTCTACTTGTTCTGTAATTTTACTCATACAGGCCTCCCTTTTTGGCAAATAGAAAAGAGCGGGAATCTCCCACTCTTCTGCCTGAGTTCACTAATTTTTAAGCAACTTAATTATAGCATAAGTTTATGCTTGAAACAAATGACTTCACTATTAATCAGAGATTCTTGTAAAAGTTTGTTCATTTATTTCACCATTACATTCGAATAGACTCGTAAGACGTTGAAAAGAAATACAGGCATAATTTTATGTCCAGCAACAATTTTGTATTTCTTTAACTACGCCATACGCATTAAATAAATACCTTGATTATTTCATTTTACATATCAAATATCGAAAGTTGAGCTTTATCTGGTAAATTCGGTAATGAGCCTAACTCATCTAAATACTCAATAATTTTCTGAGATAATCCAGCTTTTTTGTTTAAATCTTCTTTTGATAAAAATGGGCCATCGTCACGAGCTTCAACAATTCGTTTCGCAACGTTTTCGCCAAGCCCAGGCACTGATATGAACGGCGGAATAAGTGTATCGCCTTCAATGATAAATTCGAACGCCTGACTCTTTTCTAAACTAATCGGTTGCATGCGATAACCTCGATGCGCCATTTCATTCATAATTTCCAAGACTGTTAATACGTCTTTTTCTTTTTTACCTAGATCCATATAGCGAGAATACATGTCTTTTACAGTATTTCGAATGCTTGTTTTATCTTTAATCATCGTGATTAAATCAAAGTCTGACGCACGAATTGTAAAGTAAGATGCATAGTAATAAAGTGGATGATGTACTTTGAAATATGCGATACGTACTGCCATTAAAACGTATGCTGCTGCATGGGCTTTAGGGAACATGTACTTAATTTTAAGACATGAATCTAAATACCAATCCGGCACTTCATTTTCTTTCATCGTTTCAATCATTTCTTCAGTTAAACCTTTACCTTTACGTACTGACTCCATTATTTTAAAAGCCATTGATGGTTCTAAACCAGCATACATTAAATAAACCATGATATCATCACGACAACCAATTACACTTGATAAATCACATATACCGGTTTTAATTAATTCTTGAGCATTGCCTAACCACACATCTGTACCATGAGATAATCCTGAGATTTGAACTAATTCAGAAAATGTTGTTGGCTTTGTATCTTCTAACATTTGACGCACGAACCCTGTACCGAATTCTGGAACCCCAAACGTACCTGTTTTACATAAAATTTCATCTTCAGTAACACCTAAACTTTCAGGTGTACTAAATATTTGCATGACTTCTTTGTCATCTACAGGTATCGTTTTTGGATCAATGCCCGATAAATCTTGAAGCATACGAATCATTGTTGGATCATCGTGTCCAAGTATATCAAGTTTTAATACATTATCATGAATAGAATGGAAATCAAAATGTGTCGTCATCCATGCTGAATTTTGATCATCGGCAGGATATTGTATCGGCGTAAAATCATAAATATCCATGTAATCAGGTACTACAATAATACCCCCTGGATGCTGTCCAGTTGTACGTTTAACACCTGTACATCCTTTAACGAGTCGATCTATTTCAGCACCTCTTTTGTGGATGCCTTGATCATTCAAATAACCTTTAACATAACCAAAAGCAGTCTTTTCAGCAACAGTACCAATTGTACCTGCACGGAATACTTTATCCTCACCAAATAATACTTTTGTGTAGTTATGGGCATTCGGTTGATATTCACCACTAAAGTTTAAGTCGATATCAGGAACTTTATCTCCCTTAAATCCTAAAAATGTTTCAAACGGAATATCTTGTCCTTCTTTAATAAGTGGCGCTCCACAAGTTTCACACGTCTTATCAGGTAAATCAAATCCTGATCCTACTGAACCATCATTGAAAAATTCACTCGTTTTACAGTTCGGACAAATATAGTGTGGCGGTAACGGGTTTACTTCAGTAATCTCAGTCATTGTCGCTACAAAACTAGAACCTACTGAACCACGGGAACCAACTAAGTATCCATCATCTAATGATTTTTTAACTAAACGTTGCGAAATTAAGTAAATTACCGCAAATCCATTACCGATAATACTTTTTAATTCTTTTTCTAATCGATCAATTACGATTTGAGGCAGGTCTTCACCATACAGTTTACGCGCATTTGCATAACTTAGTTCTCTAATTTCTTCGTTAGCACCTTCCATACGCGGTGTGTATAATTCATCTTTAATAGGAACAACACGTTCAATTCGATCTGCTAATTCGTTTGTATTTTTCACAACAATTTCATGCGCTTTTTCTTCACCTAAAAAATGAAACTCGTTTAACATTTCATCTGTAGTTCTAAAATGTGCTTCCGGTAAAGTTGAGCGATTAAGTGGATTGCCGGGTTGTGATGCTATTAAAATTTTACGTGCGATACCATCATGTTCAAACAAATAGTGTGCATTTCCTGTCGCAATAACAGGTATACCCGCTGTGTCACCTGCATGTATTAAACGTTGATAAATTTCATGTAATGTTTCAGTATCTCTAATAAGCTCTCTATCAATTAAATCTTGATAAAGTGCCGGTGGTTGAATTTCAATAAAATCATAATATTTGGCAATTTTTTCAACTTGGCTCTGGTCCTTCTGCATAACTGCCGTAAATAATTCACCTTCATCACACGCTGTACCTACCAATAATCCCTCACGATATTCATCTAACAATGAACGTGGAATTCGAGGTGTACGGTAGAAATACTTCACCAATGATGCACTTACAATTTTAAATAGATTTTTAAGACCTTGTTGGTTTTGTACAATTAATGTGACATGACTAGGTCTTGCACGTTTATATGCATCTTCATTACTGAGTTTTTTGTTGATTTCGTTATGATTTAATACGCCTAATTCTTTCATTTGTTGAACCATTTTTATGAAAATGTAAGCTGTTGCTTCTGTATCATAAATGGCACGGTGATGTTGCGTTAATTCTACGCCATATTTTTTAGCTAAGAAATTCAAACCATGTTTACCATATTCAGTATTAATCGTACGAGATAATTCTAAAGTATCGATAACACCATTCGTTGATGGTCCAAATCCAAGACGTTCATATCCCGTATCGATAAAGCCCATATCAAACGAAGCATTATGCGCTACGAATATCGCATCGCCAACCCATTCTTTAAACTCTGTAAGTACTTCTTCAATCTCAGGGGCATCTACTAACATATCATCAGTAATATGCGTCAAATTGATAATCGTTTCCGATAATCGTTCATGCGGATTACTAAACCTTTCAAACTTATCGATGATTTCACCGTTATGAACTTTCACAGCTGCAAGCTCGATGATTTTATCATACTGATTTGATAAACCAGTTGTCTCAACGTCGAACACAACATAAGTAGCATCTTTTAATACGACATCTTGTGGTTTGTATGCAATCGGAACACCATCATCAACTAACATACCTTCCATACCGTATATCATTTTAATGCCATGTTTTTCCGCTGCTGCGTGAGCATCTGGAAATGCTTGCACAACATTATGGTCTGTAACTGCAATGGCTGGATGTCCCCAGTCTGCTGCCTGTTTAACATACGCACCAATATTGGGTATACCATCCATTTGGCTCATTGCAGTATGCAAGTGGAATTCTACACGCTTTTCTTCAGCCTTATCTTTTTTCGTCGCTTTTTTAATCTCTTCAATATCAGACATCATCATAACTAAATCTCTAATAAATGTATCTTCTTCAATACGACCTTGAGCCCTAACCCATTTACCAACACTTAGCGCTTTAAAATGTTCTAAATCATCTTTGTTTTTACGAGTAAACATTTTTAAAACTAATGAGTCAGTATAGTCTGTCACTTTAATTTCTACGATATGACGACCACTTTTAAGTTCTTTTAAGTTTATATCAAAAATGACACCCTCTATTGCAACTTTAAACTCTTCCTCAATAATAGATTCAATTGGTTTAATATTTTCAATTTGAATCGGCTTACCAATTTGACACTTATCGACAGCACTTTCGTTGTTATCTTGTTGTTTCGCTTTTTCAGCTTTCATTTTTTCAAGTTTCTCTGTTGCCAATCGTGCACTTTGTTCGTCTTCTTCTTGAATATGTGCTTCTAAAGAAGCTAAGTTTTGTTCTTGATCATTATCATTTGTTTCGAAGATGATTTTATCGATATCAAAACCACAATTTCTAAACGCTTTGATAAGACTTCCATTGCATGCCTTATCAAAATGATTACGTTCAATGTCATTTGATACCATTACTTTTAATACTTTTCCAGACATAATAAGCTTTTTCTGTTTCAATTGACCTTTAACTTTTGGAGATAAAGCTGTTTGGTCAATACAGTGCCCAAAGTATTTAATTGCATGTTCATCTTGATTCGTGCCATTTGTTACCGTAAAACGACATGTAACGTTGGCGATATCTTTAAACTCTTGCTCTATTGCATTTATAAATAATAAATAATCTTCATGAGCTAAGAATTGTGGTAATGTAATATGAAATTCCCATGTTCTGTTTTTGTTAGAAACATCTATACGTGTCAGTTCACCTGAATTTAAAATTTTAGCATCTAATTGATTTGAAATTTTAATTTGATCAGCAAGCACTTTAAATTTTTGTTGCTCTGTCATTGCCAAGACAATTACCACCTTAAATAGAAATTACTTTTACGTGTTCGAACAATATTTAGATTATGTGAGCATAGTAATGATAGAAAATTAAATGCTTTATATTTGGCTAATCATTATATTGTTAAAACAAATTTATCTTTAATTATACTATGTCTTCAGTCATTTTTCATCGAATAATCATTATATCAAAAATAATAAGAGCAGGACATAAGCATCAGATTTCTTTCAGCTTTTTCCTACTCTTATAATTCATTCGATCTTAATTATTTTAAGTTATCATATTTATTTGTAATGACAGTCATTAAGTCATCAATGTGAACTTCTTCGCTATCACCTGTTAAACGTTCTTTAACTTCTACAATACCTTCCGATGCACGTTTACCAACAACAATTCGCAGTGGTAAACCAATTAAATCGGCATCATTAAATTTGACACCTGCACGTTCCTGACGATCATCGTACAACACATCAAATTTAGTATTAAATTCAGCATATAGTGCATCTGCTAGTTCTCGTTGATCATCTTTCTTAGGATTAATAGAAATTAAATGTAAATCAAACGGAGTAACTGATTTAGGCCAAACAATTCCATTATCATCGTGATTTTGTTCAACAATCGCACTTAGTGTTCTAGAAATTCCAATTCCGTAACAACCCATAATTAAAGGTTGAGCTTTTCCTTGGTTATCTAAGAATGTAGCATTCATTGATTCTGAATACTTAGTACCCAATTTGAATACTTGACCAACTTCAATACCTTCAGCAAAATGTGCAACGCCTGAACCATCACTTAACTTTTCGCCTTCTAAAATAAAACGGAAATCGCCATATTCATCAACGTTGAAGTCTCTACCTACATTTACATTAATTAAGTGATAGCCATCTTCGTTAGCACCGACAACTAAATTATTTAAATCTTGCACAAAATTATCTGCATAAATTTTGATTTTTTTATCAATAACAGGACCTAGTGAACCCGGATTTGCACCAACTAAATTAACAATTTCGTCTTGTGTTGCTAATTCAATATTATCTGTGCCGAAATAAGATTTTAATTTAATGTCATTAATTTCATGATGGCCACGCACTAAAACCATAATATATTCGCCATCAACTTTGAAAATCATCGTTTTAACGATTTCATCTACTGGTCTACCTAAGAAGTCTGCCAATTCTTGCGCAGTCTTAACATTTGGTGTTTCAATTTTTTCTAAAGGTTGCACAGTAGTATGCTTATGATTTGGTTCGTAAACGACTTCTGCTTTTTCGATATTAGCAGCATAGTCACTTTCTTTACTGTAAACGATTGTATCCTCACCGATAGCACTTAATGCCATAAATTCATGTGTATGGCTACCGCCTATAGCACCTGAATCTGCAACTACTGGTCTTGCGTTAATGCCCACTCTCTCAAAAATACGGCTATACGCTTGATACATATCTTGATACGTTTGATCTAATGATGCCTCGTCAGCATGGAATGAATACGCATCTTTCATAATAAATTCACGCCCACGAAGTAAACCAAAACGTGGTCTCTTTTCATCACGGAATTTAGATTGAATTTGGAATAATGTCATCGGTAATTGTTTGTATGATTTCAATTCATTTCTTACTATTGATGTAACTAATTCTTCATGTGTTGGACCTAATGCAAATCGTCTTCCATGTCTATCTTGTAAACGCATTAATTCTGGGCCATATGCACCCCAACGTCCTGATTCTTCCCATAATTCAGCTTGTTGTAACGCTGGCATTAAAATTTCAACAGAATCGATACGTTCCATTTCTTGTCGCACAATTGCAGTAATATTATTTAACACACGTGTTGCTAGCGGTAAATAACTATAAATCCCACTTGTACTTTGTTTTATCAAACCCGATTTCAATAATAAACGATGACTTTGTGCTTCTGCTTCTGATGGCACATCACGCATCGTTGGTATAAAAACTTTGGATTGCTTCATAATTATTTATCCTCCTAAATTATAAGAAATATCGTCGAATATCATTCCACGTTACTAATATCATAATAACGACCATGAAAATGGCACCAATAGCAATAATCGTTGTTTCCGCTTTTTTATTAACTGGTTTTCTGAAAATCGCTTCATATATAACAAATAAAATACGACCACCGTCTAGTGCAGGAATAGGAATTAAATTCATAATACCTAAGTTTACACTTAACAACGCAGTGTAACCAATTAAGCTAATGATACCTGCTTTAACAACTGAGTCGACGTTATGATAAATACCAACCGGACCATTTAACATATCAAATGAGAATCCGCCCGTAAATATACTAGCCAACATACCGACTACAGCTGTAAAAATATAAGTACTACCGATTAAAAAGCTTTTAAATCCGAATACAATTGGTTTAAAAAGTGTATGTTCACTCGCTGGTTGGAATCCGAGAACATACTTCGTCTCTGAACTTACTTTAGTCAGTTTTTTTTCAGTCTTTTTAGGTGTTAATTCAACTGACTTTGTTTTACCATCACGTTCAAATTTAACAGTCGTCTTATTATCTTTAACTTTATCTAACGCCTTATCAACATCATCAAATTCAGATATTTTATATTTGCCAATTTGGACGATCTTATCACCTTTTTGTAATCCTGCTTGTTGAGCTGGATACTTATCTGCGACTTGTTCTACAGTAGACGTAGGCGTGCCTTGATAATATGCAAGACCAATAAATAGGACTAAAGCTAATATAAAGTTAAATAACGGTCCCGCAAATAATGTTAAAAATTTCGGCCATGGCTTTTTATGTGCAAATTGTCTGTCTCTCGGAGCAATTTGAACTAAGCTACCATTTTCAACAAAGAAAGACTTTCTAGCAATTTTAAAATGATGTCTTTCGTTATCATAAGCAGTGATACCTTCTATGAATAAGTCATCTTTAAAATCACATTTTTTAACTTCGATTGCTTCAATTTGTTGAAACTTATGATGATCATCTAATATGATATGTGTTATTTCATTTTCTTCATTCAGTTTAATTTTAACGTTCATACCGGGCTCGACTGGTGGCTCTTCTAAGCCATCTCCTGCCATACGAACATATCCACCAACAGGCAATAACCTAATAGTGTAAAGTGTTTCGTTTTTTCTAAAACTAAAAATTTTCGGTCCCATACCGATCGCAAATTCTGGACACATAATGCCTGCTCTTTTCGCAAAAAACATATGGCCATATTCATGAACAGTTACTAGTACACCAAAAACAATAATAAATGCAATTATTGTAACTAAATAGCTCACTCGCTACACCTCGATTGTTTATAAATTTCTTTTATTTTAAAAATGATTGCTGTATACGTAACATAAGTCATTATAATATGATACTGACAAATCACAAAATATAACGTCTAATTTTCAAAGTTAATATTGCGTATAATTTTCAAAAGGAGTTCTGAGATTCATTAAATTATCTCAGCAACTCCTCTTTACGTTTATTGATTTGTTCTCAGCATTAAGCTTGTATTAATAAAATATTTAATAATGGTAACACAAACATAAAGCTGTCAAATCGGTCTAAAATACCACCGTGTCCAGGTAGTATACGACCTGAGTCTTTAACGCCGAAATGACGCTTAAATCCTGATTCCACTAAATCACCTAATTGACCAAATAAACTTAAAATCAATGTCACTCCAAGTAATATCCATACATTCATATTGAAATCTACAAAATATAACATTGCAAGTGGTACTATCAAACTACAGAACAAGCCACCTATGAATCCTTCGATTGTTTTATTCGGACTTATTACTGGCCAAAGCTTATGTTTACCCATCATTTTACCAAACAAGTAAGCCCCTGTATCTGTAAGCCAAACAATTAAAAAGGCATATAATATGTAATGTAATCCTTCTGATCTCGTTTCATAAAAGAACATAAAACCAATGCCTACATAAGCCACAGACATTAAGCAAAATGCAGCATCCATAAAACTAAATCTGTTTTTAGATAAGACAGTATAACTTAATACAATAAAGCTCATTGCAATTAAACTTTTTAATTGAATTACTTGTACCCATGGCCCTGCATGTTGTGGCAACATAATGATGATAAGACCAACTGCACTAATTAAACCAGGAACTGAAACAAATTTAATCATATTCATATTCAACAATTCTTTTAATGCAATCAATGCTAATATATTAGCAAATATCATTAACACAAGGCCGCCTTTTAACAAGATAGGCAAGAATACGATTAAGGCAATAATAGCTGTCAGCGTTCTAACTTTCATACTATACTACTCCTCACTCAATCCGCCAAAGCGTCTTTGACGTGACTGATAAATTTTTATACATTTAATTAATTCATCTTCGTCAAAGTCAGGCCATAATTTTTGATTAAAGATAAATTCACTATACGAAACTTGCCAAATCAAGAAATTACTTATTCTTTGTTCTCCTGAAGTACGAATTAACAACTCTGGATCAGGATAGTCTTTTGTCATTAAATGATTGTTTATATATGTTTCATCTATGAAATCACTATTTAAACCTTGTTGATGAAGCTCGTCAAACATATTTTTAATACTATGAACAAGTTCTGCTCTGCCACCATAATTAATTGCAAATATTAATTTTAAGCCGGTATTATTAGCTGTCTTTTCTTTAGCATTATTAATTGCTTCTATCGTTGATTTTGGCAACTTATCAGTAAATCCAATTGTTTCAACTTTGACATTTTTTTCAATTAGTTCCGGTAAGAATGTCTTTAAGAAATTGACAGGCAAATTCATAATATAATTTACTTCACTTTCAGGTCTTGACCAATTTTCAGTGGAAAAGGCATATAAAGTTAAGTACTTAACACCAATATCACTAGCTATCCTAGTAATTTTTTTTATTGTTTGCATACCTTCGTAATGGCCTTTAATTCTAGGCATTTTTCGCTTCTTAGCCCATCGCCCATTACCATCCATAATAATAGCGATATGTTCAGGTATATTAGACGAGTCTAATTCTTCATTATAATTATTTATAGTGTTCTTTTTATTTATTAGCTTTTTAAACATGGTCTTTCCTCCGAGCCTGATCATCTCTGTCATATAGTATAAGTTACTAAACAATCATTATCATTTTATCATACTCATTTAATGCATTGAATAAGCAAATAAAAAAACTGTACCAAAGTCTGACTCGGTACAGTTTACACCAGAAATGTGACATACATACTGAGGTTAAAAATTACATAACTTTATTATAGCAATATACCTAATGCCTATTATTTATAAAGTATATGTTTAATTAACTTGTTTAAACACCATTTTTATGCTCATTGTGAATTTAAATTATCACATGCATCTTTGATTTAATTAAACATGCCCATTTTAAATGTTACATTATCGTTTAATACTGGCATTTTAATATGTCATTGTATATTAGTTTTATACTGACATAATATCTTTTTCTTTATCAGCAATCATTTGATCAATTTCTTTTATTGAATTGTCTGTTGCTTTCTGAACATCTTCAGTACCACTTCTCAACTCATCTTCAGTAATGTCGCCATTTTTTTCATCTTTTTTCAACTGATCATTCATATCACGACGAATATTTCGAACAGATACTTTAGCTTCTTCACCAATTTTCTTAACATCTTTAACGCGCTCTTTTCTACGCTCTTCTGTTAAGGCAGGTACTGCAATACGTATCACTTCACCATCACTTGTTGGGTTGACACCTAAGTTAGCCGCTATTATCGCTTTTTCGATGTCAGCTACAGAAGTTTTGTCGTATGGAGAAATAACAAGTAAACGTGCTTCTGGAACATTGATGCTTGCTAATTGTTGTACAGGTGTTGGTGCACCATAGTAATCAACTGTTACGCCGTTTAATAAATTTGAATTAGCTCTTCCTGCACTGATATTAGCTAATTCACGTGATAAGCTTTCGATTGATTTTTGCATTCTTGATTTAGTTTCATTAATAATGTCACTCATTATTTTACACCTCTAAATTTATTTTGTAATTAACGTACCTATCTTTTCACCCATAACAGCACGTTTAATATTTCCTTCTTCCATAATAGAGAAAACAGTTAACGGAATGTTATTATCCATACAGAATGAGGATGCTGTTGAATCCATTACTTGTAAACCTTCTTGAAGCATTTGAATATGCGTTAAATGTTCATATTTTACCGCATCTTTGTTTACTTTAGGATCTGCAGAATATACACCATCTACATTATTTTTGCCCATTAAAATAACATCTGCTTCAACTTCTGCAGCACGTAATGCCGCTGTAGTATCTGTAGAGAAGTATGGGTTTCCAATACCTGCAGCAAAAATAACTACGCGTTTCTTTTCTAAGTGTCTAATTGCACGACGACGAATATAAGGTTCAGCCACTTGCTTCATTTCAATAGATGTTAATACTCGTGTATCACAATCCAATTGTTCTAAACTATCTTGTAATGCTAAGGCATTCATTACAGTTGCAAGCATACCCATGTAATCAGCAGTTCCACGGTCCATACCTAAGTCACTACCTGTTTTACCTCTCCAAATGTTTCCGCCACCAACGATTACTGCGATTTCACAGTCCATTTTAGCAACTTCAGCCACTTGCTCAGCAACACTTTTAATAATTACTGGATTTATGCCAAATCCTTTTTCTCCAGCTAACGCTTCACCACTTAGTTTCAAAACTACACGTTTATATTTAGAAATTTGAGCCATTTTCTTATCCTCTCTATCGTGAATATATGTAACATATACAAGTAAAGAAGACACAGTTGTCGTTTTATTAGAATGATTTACATTTTAATAAAGCAACATTAAAGGTGTCTTCTTCCTTGTTTTACTTTATGACAGATTATTTCATTTGTCCTTTAACTTCATCCGCAAAGTTTTCTTCGCGTTTTTCCATACCTTCGCCTACTTCATAGCGTACGAAGTCAACAAGTTTTCCACCTTTTGTTTTTAAGAAAGCTTCAACTGTTACATCAGGGTTTTTAACGAAGTCTTGATCTACAGCACAAATTTCTTGTAAGTATTTACGTAAACGTCCTTCCACCATTTTTTCAACGATGTTTTCTGGTTTACCTTCATTTAATGCTTGTTGTTTTAAAACTTCTCTTTCGTGGTTGATTTCTTCTTCGCTAACTTGTTCAGAAGAAACATATTTAGGGTTGATTGCAGCGATATGCATAGCAACGTCTCTTGCTGCTTCTTCGTCAGTTGAACCTTCAACAACTGTTAATACACCAATGCGTCCACCCATGTGTAAGTAAGCGCCGAAAGCATCGTTATCAGTTTTAGTTCTGATAGCAAAACGACGAACACTTAATTTTTCACCGATTGTTGAAATTGCTTCTTTAATTCTTTCATCAACTGATTTACCATTTGGTAAAGTTGTTTCCATTAAAGCTTCAACAGTTTCAGCTTTTGTATCTAATACTTGATTAGCGATTTCTTTAACTAACTCTTGGAAACCTTCGTTACGAGCAACAAAGTCTGTTTCAGAGTTGATTTCAACGATAACTGCGTCGTTACCTTTAGTTTCTACATGTACTAAACCTTCAGCCGCAATACGGTCTGCTTTTTTAGCTGCTTTAGCAATACCTTTTTCACGTAGGTAGTCAATCGCTTTATCGATGTCACCATCAGTTTCAGTTAGCGCTTTTTTACAATCCATCATACCCGCGCCAGTTTTTTCACGTAATTCTTTAACAAGTTTTGCTGAAATAGTTGCCATTCATTATTCCTCCAATAAGTTATCATTTTATATATTATGATTTTAGCATTATTATAGGCAAGATTGCCAATACTCTAATTGAATATTTGTAATTTGCCTCGATTTTCTTTTTAAAAAAGGTGATAAGCATTAATATCTTATCACCCATTTAAACTATATCTAAGTCAGATTCAACAGTTGATTATTCTTCAGTTGCTTCTGTTTCTTCTGATTTTTCTTTTTCATCTAAATCGATGTTTTGTTCTGCAGCTACTTCTTCATTAGAAACGCCTTGTTGACCTTCTAAGATTGCATCTGCCATTTTAGCAGTTAATAATTTAACCGCACGGATAGCATCGTCGTTTGCTGGGATAACGTAGTCAATTTCGTCAGGATCACAGTTAGTGTCAACGATACCTACGATAGGAATATTTAATTTACGAGCTTCAGCAATTGCATTACGCTCTTTACGTGGGTCAACTACGAATAATGCTTGAGGCATTGATTTCATATCACGAATTCCGCCTAAGAATTTGATTAAACGGTCGTATTCTTTTTTAAGTTCTACTACTTCTTTTTTAGGTAATACTTCGAATAAACCATCTTCTTCCATTTTTTCAATTTCAGAAATACGTTTGATTCGTTTTGAGATCGTTTTATAGTTAGTTAATAATCCACCTAACCATCTTTGGTTAATGTAGAATTGACCAGCACGTTCTGCTTCAGATTTAACTGATTCTTGTGCTTGTTTTTTAGTTCCTACGAATAAGACTTGTCCACCATCTTCTGAAACTTGTTTCAAGAAGTTGTATGCCTCGTCTACTTTTTTCACTGTTTTTTGTAAGTCGATGATATAAATACCATTTCTCTCAGTGAAGATATATTTTTTCATTTTTGGGTTCCAACGACGTGTTTGGTGACCGAAGTGAACACCCGCTTCTAGTAATTGTTTCATTGAAATTACTGCCATTATAAATTCCTCCTATTGGTTAATTACCTCCATAGCAAACTATTGTAAAGACAATATACAAATATTGCACCCTTTACACAATCACGTTTGATATGTGTGTATTGGCTTTATAGCCGAAAATAAATATAACATAATGCCGTGTCTAAAGCAAATGTTTTTCAAGTATTTTTTCATAAATTTAAAGGTAATTCTATCAAGTTAATGTGGAATATCAATTTGATTGAAAATTAGACAAAAATAAAGAAATGACTTCAACATAATCATCAAAGTCATTTCGTTGACTACCGCCAAGATAACATCGTCACGACTAGGACATTGAATTATGTCCCAGACTCATCGACTTATTTACTTTTTTCTAATTCATCTAAGAATTTTTCTTTTTTAACTTTAATGAAAGTACCTTTCATTCCTAAAGAACGTGATTCAATTACACCAGCACTTTCTAATTTACGTAGTGCATTTACAATTACAGATCTAGTAATACCAACTCTATCTGCAACTTTTGATGCGATTAATAGACCTTCCGTACCGCCTAGTTCTTCAAAGATATGTTCAATTGCTTCTTTTTCAGAATAAGATAATGAATTAATTGCCATTGTAATAGCAGCTTTATCGCGCGCTTCTTTTTCTACTTCACTATGCTTCTCACGTAAGATTTCCATACCAATAACTGTAGCAGCATATTCACCTAGTACCAAATCATTTTCATTAAAATCATCATGTACTCGACCAAGTACTAATGTACCTAATCTTTCCCCTCCACCTAAAATTGGGAAGATAGTTGTACGACTATCTATGAATAATTCTCTGTTTTCAGGTGGGAATACTGTTAATACATTGTCGATATCAATATTTGATTCTGTTTGTTTAACTTCCATTAATCGTTCTGTATATTCACTTGGAATATGTCTTTCTTCCAACATTTGAATAATTCTTTGACTTTTTAATAATTCATTTAGACTCGACCCTAAAATTTTACCTCGACGCGATACAATAAATACATTTGTTACAGTTACGCTACTAATCGTTTGTGCTACATCTTTAAAATCAACCGCAATACCTTTGTGTTTTTGAAGTAACGTGTTTAACTCTCTCGTTTTAGATAATAAGCTCATGAATTTTTCTCCTTTTGTATATTTTTATAGAATAAATGCACTTAAATCTTTATTTGTTGAAATTGATTTTAATTTATCATCAACATATTGTGGGGTAATATCTACAACTGCATTCGGCATACTTGGTGCTTCGAATGATAAATCTTCTAACATCTTTTCTAAAATTGTATGAAGTCGACGTGCACCAATGTTGTCTGTATCTTGATTTACTTGATAAGCAATCTCAGCTAAACGAGTAATTGCTTCATCGGTAAAGTTTACAGTAACTTCTTCTGTTTGAAGCAATGCTTCATATTGTTTAATTAATGACAATTTTGGTTCTGTCAAAATTCTTACAAAATCTTCTACCGATAAACTATCAAGTTCAACTCTAATCGGAAAACGACCTTGCAATTCTGGTATCAAGTCACTCGGCTTAGATACATGGAAAGCTCCAGCACCTATAAACAGCATATGTTCAGTATTCACAGTACCATATTTGGTTTGAATAACGCTACCTTCAAGTATAGGTAAAATATCTCTTTGAACACCTTGTCTTGAGACATCTTGACCACTATTATGATTATTCGTCGCAACTTTGTCGATTTCATCTATAAAGATGATACCCATTTGTTCTGCTAATTCAAGCGCTTCTTGGTTAGCGCTTTCTTGATCAATTAGTTCATCCGCATAACTATCAGCTAAGATTTTCCTTGCCGTCTCAACAGCAACTTCTCGCTCAACTTTCTTTTTAGGCATTAATTGATTCATCATCTCTTGCATTTGCTGATTTTGATTTGTACCTAGCATACCTAAAGCACCAGGATCTTGTTCGACTTTAATTCTTACCTTTTCTTTTTCAAGTTTGCCTTCTTCTAGCTGTCTCTTAATTTCAGAACGTTTTGTTTTAATTTCCTCAGTAGGTGGTTCTTCTTCATCTTCGTTATTTTGTCCGAAATTTGGAATTGCACCTCCGAAAAGTGACTCTAAAGGATTATTCGTTTGAGACGCTTTCTTTTTCATACTTGGAACTAATAACTTAACAAGTTTTTCATTGGCCTTAGCTGTTGCTTCATCTTGTACCAATGATTTTTTCTGTGCCTTGACTAATCTTACTGAAACATCAACAAGATCTCTAACCATACTTTCAACATCTCGTCCTACATAACCTACCTCAGTAAATTTAGTAGCTTCTACTTTTATAAATGGCGCGCCGACAACTTTGGCCATTCTTCTTGCAATTTCAGTTTTACCAACGCCGGTTGGTCCAATCATCAAAATATTTTTAGGTGAAATTTCTTGCTTTGATTCCTCATCTAATAAACTTCTTCTGTATCGATTACGTAAGGCAATTGCCACTTTACGTTTAGCATCATTTTGTCCAACGATGTATTCATTTAATTTAGATACGATTTCTTTTGGAGTTAATCTTATTCCAGCTGTATCCATTAATTTCATTCCTCCGTCTTTTAACTAAAATTAATTGCTCGTAATTATTTATCGTGCTCTGATTATTATAGTGTTTCAACAACAATATTATCGTTGGTAAAGACACAAATATCAGCCGCTACTTTCAAGCTCTCATATGCCATTTCTTCAGCAGACAAATGCGATGCATGGCGTTTCAATGCACGTCCTGCGCTTAATGCGTAGTTGCCTCCTGATCCAATAGCGATAAGGTCATCATCTGGGGCAATAACTTCGCCAGTTCCACTGACAACTAAAATAGCATCTTTATCCATTACAATTAGCATAGCTTCTAATTGACGTAATTGTTTATCGCCTCGCCATTCTTGTGCCAATTCAACAGCAGCTCTTTCTAAGTTACCACTAAACTGTTGTAATTTTGTTTCGAATTTTTCAAATAACGTAAACGCATCTGCTACACTACCTGCGAAACCAGCTAACACTTTACCTTCATATAAACGTCGCACTTTTCTTGCCGTTTGTTTCATGATGACTTGTTGACCAAGCGTTACTTGCCCATCTCCAGCCATAGCTGCTTTCCCATTATGTCTTACAGCATAAATTGTTGTTGCATGTAATGTTGTATTACTCATGTTTCATTCTCCTTTTTCGCTCGAGGATGTGCATTTAGATACACTTTTCTTAATTGTTGGTTAGATACGTGTGTATATTTACCAGTTGTTGACAAATTAACATGACCTAATAACGATTGTACTGTTCTTAGGTCTGCACCTTGATTCAATAAATGCGTTGCAAATGTATGTCTGAGCTTGTGGGGATGAATCTCACTTACGCCTGCTGTTCGTTTAACAATATCATTTAAAACATATCGTACACCGCGTTCAGTGATTGCTTCACCCTTCATATTTACAATAAGAAAATCATGATTGCATGACTGAATTGGTTTGAAATGTTCTAAATAATTTTCGATGCTTTGTCTACAATAAGCACCAAACGGTACAAAGCGCTCTTTGCTCCCTTTTCCTAATACGGTAACACCATTCGCGTAAAAATCTATATCTTGTTTTTTAATATTAACTAATTCCGAAACACGGATACCTGTAGCATATAACAATTCAAGAATAACTCGATCCCGTAAACTTTTTGAAGTGTCCTCTTCTACAGTTTTAAATAACGCTTCCATTTCTTCTTCGTAAAAGAATTGCGGAAGATATTTTTCTTTTTTCGGATGTACTAATTGAACAAATGGATTAATAATGTTCTCATCAAGCGTCATCCAATATTCATAGAAAGTTCTTAACGTTGAGATTTTACGAGAAACAGATGTTCTTTTCAAATGATTTGAATATAAATAGCTCAAATAATTTCTAGCATCTCTGTATTCAAAAGTTTTCAACTGTAAATGTTCTTGTTCTAAAAATTGATTAAACTGAATTAAGTCATCTTGATATGATTTCAATGTATGTTCCGAAAAATTCCGTTCAACTTTCAATGTATTTAAAAACGCTTCTTGAATATGATTCAATACATTTACCCTCCATCAATAAGAATTGTAGCATATACAGCAAAGGGCTTACAGTAATTTGATAATCAATTCTAAATCTTTTGAGAATTAAATAATTGTAACTAATCGGAAAACCTGTTAATTAGAATACCTCTTTTTTAAATTAATTACTAAAAGTCTTTATTAATAGCCTTGCCATTTATTATTTCATTGCCTTTTAAATAAAGTTTATTTAAAACATTCTCTTACATGTTACATCAATCAACTTATTGCGTGTTATTTATTTAGATATTTTTTGAATGCGAATTCTAAATTGTCAGAAATACGTAACAATTCCAAAATTAAAAAGACTAGGATAAGTATTTTCCATTTAGAAAGTCATTACTTACTCGTTGATGACTTAAGAATGAATAGCATATCTAGTCTTTCTAACTATTTTATAAAGTTTTTTTGAAATTTTCTAAGTAATCCAAAGCTCTATTAGCTTGTGCTTCATAGCGTTCTTTTTTATCTTTAATTCTAGTTTCTAAAGATGGTAATAACCCGAAGTTAGCATTCATAGGTTGGAAATTCTTATTATTTTTAGCATGAGAAATATAGTAAGCCATACTTCCAATCATCGTTTCTCTAGGAAATACTACCTCACCTTTGCCTAATATTTTATGCGCAAGATTGATACCTGCAACTAAGCCGCTAGCTGCGCTTTCTACATAACCTTCAACACCAGTCATTTGTCCCGCAAACTGTATGTTTGGTTGTGAAATCAATTCATATTTCTCGTTTAATACGTCCGGTGAGTTAATGAAGGTATTTCTATGCATCACACCATATCTAACAATATCAACATTTTCTAAACCTGGAATTAATTTAATAACTTCTTTTTGAGCTCCCCATTTTAAATGCGTTTGGAAGCCGACAATATTGTAGAGTGTGCCAGCAGCATCATCTTGTCTTAATTGAACCACTGCATAAGGACGTTTCCCAGTCTTTGGATCTTCTAATCCTACTGGTTTCATTGGTCCAAATAGTAATGTCTTGCGTCCGCGTTCTGCCATTACTTCAAAAGGCATACAACCCTCGAAATATTTTTCTTTTTCAAATGAATTTACAGGCGCAACTTCAGCTTCTAATACTGCATCATAAAAGCGATTAAATTCATCCTCAGTCATAGGACAGTTTAAATATGCAGCTTCACCTTTATCATAACGGGACTTTAAGTAAACTTTATCCATATCAATAGATTCTTTTTCAATAATTGGAGCAGCCGCATCATAGAAATAAAGTTGATCTTTACCAGTAATGTCCACTATTTCTTGCGCAAGGGTTTCTGTAGTAAGTGGTCCTGTTGCGATAATTGTGTATCCATCTGGAATGGCATTAATTTCTTCATTAATAACTGTGATATTTTCATGATTTTTAAGTGTTTCAGTAATATAACCTGAAAAATCGTGTCTATCAACTGCTAATGCACCACCAGCTGGAACTCGTGCCTTATCAGCCGCTTCAATAATTATAGAATTCAATCTTCTCATTTCTTCTTTTAAAACACCCACACCATTAGTTAAAGCATTTCCTCGTAATGAATTGGAACATACAAGTTCCGCAAATTTATCAGTATGGTGCGCTGGTGTTTGTTTAACAGGTCTCATCTCTATTAGATTAACTTTAATTCCTCTTTCAGCTAATTGATATGCCGCTTCTGAACCGGCAAGACCAGCACCTATTACATTTACAGTTTGAGTCATTTCTATACTCCTTTTATTGTCATTTATGTCTTTTAATTATGTTGTTATGTTTATATTATCCGCACTTATTTAGATTAATCCATTACTATCTTTAAAATAAGATTCACTAATGATTCTATTTAACAACCTTAAAATGTATCTAGGAAATAAAAATATTATTTCTGCGCTGCCTCTTTATAATCGCAATTTGAACATATTACTTGTGTTGTCTTGCCTTTTTTATTTTCAACAAGATATTGGTTACATTTTGGACAATCTCTTCCAATCGGCTTATCCCAAGAGATAAAGTCGCATTCAGGATATTTCGAACATCCATAAAAGACACGATTCTTTTTAGATTTTCTTTCTACGACGTCACCATCATTACATTTTGGACATTTAACACCAATAGACTTAACTATCGCTTTTGTATTACGACAATCCGGGAAGTTTGAGCAAGCCATGAACTTACCATAGCGTCCCATTTTTATAACCATAGGAGAACCACAAACTTCACAGTCTTCACCGGCTGGCTCATCTTTGATTTCAATCTTTTCCATCTCTTCTTCAGCACGTTCAACATCTTGTTTAAAGCTACTAAAGAAACCGTCGATTACTTTTCTCCATGTAATGTCGCCTTCTGCAATCTTATCAAGTAACGTTTCCATATTCACTGTGAATTCCACATCAATAATCTCTGGGAAGTATTCTTTCACTTGTTCATGAACTATTTCTCCCAACTCAGTAGGAACAAAACGCTTACTTTCTAATTTGACATAGTTACGCTTTTGAATCGTATCTATTGTCGGTGCATAAGTTGATGGTCGCCCAATTTTCAATTCTTCTAGTGTTTTTACTAATCTCGCCTCAGTATATCTTGGAGGTGGTTGTGTATAGTGTTGAGCTGGTTCAATTTGAGTTGCTGTGACTTTATCACCTTGCTCTAATTTAGGCAGTTTATTTTCCTTTTCGCTATCACTATCATCTTTAGTTTCTACATAAAGTGTCATAAATCCTTTAAACTTGATTGTTTGACCATTCGCTCTAAATTTAATGTCACCTTGTGTTATGTCTAATGAGACTGTATCAAGTATTGCTGGAGCCATTTGACTAGCAACAAATCGTTCCCAAATTAATTTGTATAATCGGTATTGGTCTTTCGTCAAAAATGACTTCATATCATCTGGCGTACGCATAGTACTTGAAGGTCTAATAGCCTCATGGGCATCTTGGTCACCTTGTTTCCCTGATGCTTTACGTTTAGAAGTGTAAGATTCACCGTATTTATCAGTTATATACTGTTTTGCTTCAGCTTTGGCAGTATCTGAAATACGTGTAGAATCGGTTCTCATATATGTTATTAAACCAATCGTACCTTGTTTTTTCAAATCTATACCTTCATATAATTGTTGTGCGACCATCATTGTTTTTCTTGCTTTAAAGTTTAATTTACGTGCCGCCTCTTGTTGTAATGTAGAAGTTGTAAATGGGTTTGCTGGATTACGCGTTTTTTCTTTTTTAGTCACGTTTGTAATTTCGAATTGATCTCCATCTAGTGCAGCTGTAATTTTCTCAACATCTTTTTTCGTTTTTAATTTAAAAGGTTTATTTTTATAATGAAGGAATTTAGCATTGAATTTTGATTTTTTGTATCTAAATTCTCCTTCAATAGTCCAATATTCTTCTGGTTTAAAGTTTCGAATTTCATTTTCACGGTCAATGACTAAACGAAGTGCAACAGATTGAACTCGACCCGCTGACAAACCTTTTTTTACTTTTTTCCATAGAACTGGCGAGATGTTATAGCCAACCAATCTATCTAATATTCGACGCGCTTGTTGTGCATCGACTAAGTTCATTTCAATTTCTCTAGGATTTTTAAAACTTTCTTTAACAGCGTCTTTAGTTATTTCGTTGAAAACAACGCGATTTTCTTTAGAATCTTCAAGCTCTAAAATTTTTGATAAATGCCAAGCAATTGCTTCACCTTCACGGTCGGGGTCACTTGCGAGAAAGACGTTTTTCGCTTTTTTTGCATGTTTTTTCAATTCTTTTACAACAGGACCTTTTCCGCGTATTGTTATATATTTTGGTTCGTAATTATCTTCAGTGTCGACACCCATTTGACTTCTTGGTAAGTCTCTGACGTGTCCCATTGAAGCTATAACTTTATATTTCTTACCTAAATACTTTTCAATGGTTTTTGCTTTTGCAGGCGATTCAACAATGACTAAATTATCTGCCAATGTCATTTCCCCCTCGCTAATCTAATTACTAAAGATAAATGATAAACGCTTAATTTTGCTTTTGTCAACGTTTTATATCTAAACAAATCATTTTCCCTGTCTATTTTTTATAGATTTTATTAAAAAATAAATTACAAAGGGTAACAAAAGAAATATGAAGCAACTCATTATTTTTAGTTTTAAATATAGTAGTCTTCAAATATATCATTAGCGTTTAATACTACCTTAGCACCTTCTTGGATACGTAATAAATTACCTTTTGTCATAGGATTAAACATAGATCCAGGTAAAACATAAACATTTCTATTTTGCTCTAATGCAAAATCTATCGTGATGTGACTGCCACTTTGTTCCTTAGCCTCAGTAATTAAAACCCCTTTTGACAAACCGCTGATAATTCTATTGCGCTCAGGAAATCTATATTTAGCAATTGGTGTATGTGGTGGATATTCGGATATAACTAAACCTTTTTCTTCTATTTTATTTCTTAATGCTAATGTACTTTTGGGATAATGTGTTTGATGGCCAAAGGCTAAAACTGCAATTGTAGGGAGATTGTATTTTAAAGCTATTTGATGTGCCATTGCATCAGCTCCTTGAGCAAGGCCGGAAACAATTGTTAAATATTTGCTTTTATCATTTGATAATAAAAATTCTAAAGACTGTTGGGTATAACTTGTAGAATCTCTTGCACCTACTACTGCCAAATGATGCATATTATTTATTAATTTGATGTTCCCTTTATAGAAAAGAAGTAATGGAAATTGATATATTTCTTTTAATAGCACTGGGTATTCAGAATCCATATATGTAATGTAACTTACTTTTAATTTCTGCAGTTCTTTAATAATATCGTTATGATCAAGTTTTATAAAAGCATAGTATTTACGTAATAAATGAACATTTTCTTCCCTATTCACCCATTCACATAAATAACTATCTTTTTTTCTTCCCTCCTCTTTAATTACATTAGGATATGCCATTAAAAATTGATGAATTTGTTTAGTCGAAAAGTGTGCCCAGTATAACTTAAGCAAAAATAGTTTAATCAATAAATCAACTCCTTTTTGTAATCATACAAAATCATATTCTATTTTTGTTTTACATTTCTAATACAAAAACATTGTCGATGTAATGTTATTTTAAGGAGTAAAAATACTGACTTAAAAAGTGAAAAGTATGTTGGAAAGAATTTAAAATTTCAATTTCCAACATACTTTATAATTAAACCTTATAAATAAGTTTTGCAAATTTATATAGAATTGGTCTTACTGGTTTGATGAAATCACCAATTAATTCTTCAACATGTGCATTAAAACCCTTTTTAAATTGTTGAACACCAAAATCATCCGCCTCATTACTAAAGACGCCTGTTATTCCATAAAAATTATACCTATTAATATTATGTGATTTTGCATATTTTATCATATGCCATTGTAGATGATATGCACCCATATACTGATTATATTTCGGATTTGATCCACTTGATAGATAATAAACTTCATCATCAGTACATATAAATAAAGCAGCAGCTAAATCCAAAACAGGTCCATCTTCAAATATTAGTTCTTCGGTTTTACTAATTCTATTATTAATACTAGATAATTGCATATTTAACTGATTTAATTTTGATTTATTTTTTTTAGAATTTGGATTTTCATTTAATGCTCTGTTCACAGTCATCATTTCATTTTCGATTTTCAATAATTGTATTTTTAATTTATCTTGATATTCATTAAGATTTATACAAGCTATCTTTAACATTGCCTTATCTTTATATATTTCTTGCATTCGTTTAAAATAATCTTCATTCATGAAATGAAAACCATGTTTTTCTTCAGCCATTTGAAACAATTTATAAAATCGATTTGTTTCTTCAATAGATAAATCTTCAACCTTAACACCAATCTCAATAGTCTTTTTTATATTTCTTCTAGTTTGGTATTCCATTTCTTTTAAAAGTTGATTCTCATCTTTATCTTTTAAATCCAATACAGAAATCCACCTAATTTGACTTTTATTTGAATATCCTGTTGTATAACCTTGATGGAGATACCCAATTTTCCCTAGCATCTTTACTATCACTGAATTATTATAATTCTTTATTATCCTACCATTTGCATCTCTTAAATTCTCTATTAAATATGGATCAACAAGAATAAATACTCCTCTATTTTTATAAATGAATTTAGATAATTCTTTAAAAAAGTAACAAACTAATTTAGCATCGAAATAATCAAGTAAAGGACCTCTATGAGAGTAGAAATATTTGTAGAATTTAAAAATTCGTGCCTCTGTTAATAAACATGCAGCTATAACTTCATTTTTATCATTCTTCACTCCCACAATATGTGCTTCATGATTTATTTTATTTCTATAATTATATAATTCTATAGACTGTGTATAATGTTTGAAGTGCTTTTTGGTGTAGTTGGTAAATTCTTCTTCACTTAAAGTTGAAAATTTCATATTTCAATGTCCTGCCTTCGATTTAAATTATGCTTTTTTAAATGGTCTAATAAAAATCATATCATTTTCATAATTATGAACAACTTTATGTGCAACCTCTGCTTTACGCCATCCACCATTATTCCAGTTTTGATCTAAACTTTGGAACTTCATTAATTTTCCATCATAATCACCATTTAAGACAATAGCTGTATGACCATATCCTCCACCAAATCTTCCACTAAAAACCACTAAGTCCCCAGGTTCAGCTTTGAAAGTTGGTGTGTTGTGATAAATTTTAGCTTCACTATTAAAATTATTTGCATATGGTATATCTTTAGCTCCATATCCTTTTAATCCATGACCATAAAGATGATTCCAATATACATTAACTAAATCGAAACATTGCCATCCATAACTACCGTCGAAATCCCATCCTCTATTCTCTAATGTTTTCAAATAATTTAATGTACTGCTATTACTATTACTTTTATTATTTGAAGACACTGTTTTTGGTTTTGGTTCTACTAATGGTGTCATTGGCACTTTTAATTTTTGACCAATAAATATTAAATTAGGATTTGCTATATTATTTGTATTTTGAATATTTGAAACTGTAGTTTTGTATTTTAATGCTATAGCACTAAGTGTGTCTCCTTTTTTTACAGTATAGATTTGTGTTTTTGGAGCTTCTCTAAAACTGTAGTAACCAAAGTAATTATTAGTAACTTTATTCGTTTTCTTCTGATTAGAATTTTGAGCTTCCAAGTTTGCAATTTTAATTTCTTTAGTAGGTTCATTGTTATTAATAACTAGATTGTTACCTTGGCTTGAGTTTTTCGGAGTATTTGAAATCTTTATATCTTGATTAATTTCATTTCCGTTTGAAATTGCTGATTTGTTGTCTAACTTTAAACTTGTGTCCGATGTTTTAACAGCACCTTCATTTTTTATTTTGTCTTTTGTCGTATTTTTATTAGCATTTAACTCTGATTTCGCGAATACATTTTGCTCATACCCTCTTGTAAAATCTTTAGATTTATCAATTTCATCTGCATATGCTTTGTTCGACATACCCAAAGCCAAAAACATACCTATTGAAATTGACAAAATTCCAATACTAACTTTTCTAATTGAATAGCGTACTTTACTTTGTTGTTTATTCATGATGAAACACTCCTTACAATAATATACAAACATTATAACATAGTGCGCTATATATTTTAATTAAAATTTTCTTTGTTTTGTAAAGCTATTGTAGGAGGTAAAATAATTAACTTGTCTTTCCAAAATATGAAAAGTGTACTAAAATTCATCGCACGACAAATAGCCCATTTCCAATACTTTTATAAAGTATGGAATGGGCTATAGCCATTTATATCATCTTTTAACTTTATTTATTAACAGTTAATAATGCTTCATAAATACCTGCTTCTTTAGCAGCTTCAATTAATGTTGAACCAATTTCTGAAGGTGTTGCCGCTGTTTTCACACCACAACTATTTAATGTTTTAATTTTCTCTTCAGCAGTACCTTTACCACCTGAAATGATTGCACCAGCATGTCCCATACGTTTTCCAGGAGGTGCTGTTTGTCCACCGATAAAGCCTACAACTGGTTTTGTCATATTCGCTTTAATCCATTCAGCTGCTTCTTCTTCAGCCGTACCACCGATTTCACCAATCATAACAACTGCTTTCGTTTCGTCATCTTTATTGAATGCTTTTAAAACATCAATAAAGTTTGTTCCGTTGACTGGGTCTCCACCAATACCAACAGCTGTAGTTTGACCAATACCTTCTTCAGTCAATTGGTGCACTGCTTCATATGTTAATGTACCTGAACGAGATACTACACCAACATGACCTTTTTTGTGAATATAGCCAGGCATAATACCAATTTTACATTCATCTGCTGTAATCACACCTGGACAGTTTGGACCAACTAAACGTGTTTTTCTACCTTGTAAGTAGCGTTTAACTTTAACCATGTCTAATACAGGAATATGTTCAGTGATACAAATAACCATATCTAAGTCTGCATCAGCTGCTTCTAAAATTGAGTCTGCAGCAAATGGTGCTGGAACGTAAATGACTGAAACCGTTGCCCCGGTTTCATTTTTAGCTTCTTCAACAGTGTTGAAAACAGGAACGCCTTCAACAACTTGACCACC
This sequence comes from Staphylococcus sp. EG-SA-14, assembly GCF_017151935.1. Taxonomy (NCBI): domain Bacteria; kingdom Bacillati; phylum Bacillota; class Bacilli; order Caryophanales; family Staphylococcaceae; genus Staphylococcus; species Staphylococcus sp. EG-SA-14. The sequence goes on from NZ_JACVZM010000002.1 coordinate 80,262, forward strand.
TTTACCAGGCGTCACACCTGCTACTATTTTCGTACCATAATCAAGCATTTGTTTTGTATGGAAAAGGGCAGTAGACCCTGTAATACCTTGTACCATTACTTTAGTATTCTTATCTATAAATACACTCATCTTAGTGCTCCCATCCTTTCCTTATGCTTCTTTGACTAGTTTAACAATTTTTTGTGCACCTTCAGCCATTGTTGCTGCTGGTTCAATTGCTAATCCTGAGTCTTTTAAGATTTTTTTACCTAACTCAACATTTGTACCTTCTAAGCGTACAACTAGTGGTAAAGTTAAATCTACTTCTTTTACAGCTTCAACGATACCTTCTGCGATAACATCACATTTCATAATGCCACCGAAAATGTTTACAAAAATACCTTTAACATTTTCATCACCTAAAATGATTTTAAATGCTTCAGTTACTTTTTCTCTAGTAGCGCTTCCGCCTGCATCTAAGAAATTGGCTGGGTTTCCACCGAAATGATTAATCGTATCCATTGTTGCCATGGCTAAACCTGCACCATTAACCATACATCCGATGTCACCATCTAATGCAATGTATGATAAATCATGTTTAGACGCTTCAATCTCTTTCGGATCTTCTTCTTCTAAATCACGTAATTCTACAACATCTTTATGTCTGAATAATGCATTATCATCAAAATTAATTTTAGCATCTAATGCCAATACATCACCATCAGCTGTTGTAACTAATGGGTTGATTTCTACGATTGAACAATCTTTTTCAATGAATACATTATAAAGTGCTAATAAGAATTTAGCTGCTTTGTTAACAGATTCTTTAGGAATATTAATATTAAACGCAATTCGTCTTGCTTGGAATGGTGAAAGTCCGATTACTGGATCGATAGTTTCTTTGAAGATCTTTTCAGGAGTCTTCGCAGCAACTTCTTCAATCTCAGTGCCCCCTTCTTCAGACGCCATCAATGTTACTTGGTCAGTCGCACGATCAATAACGAATCCAACGTAATATTCTTTTTGAATAGCACAACCTTCTTCGATATATAAACGCTTAATTTCTTTACCTTCTGGACCAGTTTGATGTGTCACCAAAGTTTTCCCTAATAATTCTTTTGCATATGTTTCTACCTCAGATAAAGATTTAGCAATTTTTACTCCGCCTGCTCTACCTCTACCTCCAGCATGAATTTGTGCTTTTACAACATAAACATCAGAATTTAATTCTTTTGCTTTCTCCACCGCTTCTTCAGCAGTAAATGCTACTCGTCCTTCTGGAACTGCAACGCCCATTGAACGAAATATTTCTTTACCTTGATACTCGTGGATATTCATCTTCCATCCTCCTGTTACTTAGGTTAAGTTCCCTTACAATTATAAAAAATGTAAGCGCTATTGTAAACTTAAATGCTACTTTTTTATCATTTAATTGAATTTTACGATTTACAGTAACGATTTTATAGGTTCAAAGCTTTTTCTATGCTCTTTCATAATGCCAATATCATCGATTGCTAGTAAATGTTGTTTGGTACCGTAACCCGCGTTTTTTTCAAAACCATATTCAGGATAATCTTTAGATAACTGTGTCATATAATCATCACGAAAAACCTTTGCCATGATACTTGCCGCTGCAATAGATACACTTCTTGCATCACCCTTGATTAAAGATACTTGAGGCAGTGCATTATCAAGCGTCATCGCGTCTATCAATAAATGCGTTGGTTGTACTGATAATCCATCAATAGCTCGCTGCATGGCGATTTGAGTAGCTTTATAAATATTAAATTCATCTATTTCTTCAGCTGTCGCGATACCATATGCAAAAGCAGTAACTTCATTTTTTAGTGCTTCATTTAATTCTAGACGTTTCGTAACAGGTACTTTTTTCGAGTCATCAAGGCCCAAATAATTGTGATTTGAATTTAAAATTGTTGCGCATGCAACGACTGGACCTGCTAAAGGTCCTCTTCCAACTTCATCAATACCACAAATAATTGCATTAGGATGCTCTTTTAATATTTCATTTTCAAAGTAAGTCATTTCAACATACTTTTCTTTTAAAGCTTGTTCTTTTTCTAACGCTTTTCTGCGCCTAGCTATGGCATTTTGAACACCTTTTCGCTCATCTAAAAAGCATTCATGATTTTCTAATTCTTCTATTGTATTAACCGCATTAATCAACTGCTTAACTTCTTTAATTGTTAGCGTCATTTGCTAATTCCTCAGTCATATCTTTAAAAATATCAAAACAATAATTTCCTATTTTAGCATTTCGAATATCATAAATAATCAGTTCAATGACTGCTTCGTAATCAATTTCATTACCACGTCGAATTAAGCCACGTTTTTTCCCTATCGCATCAAACCACGCTATGATTTCTGCATCTTCAGGAACTTCAATATTATAATGTGACTTTAATCGCGCTAAATCATGTTGAATTAAAAAGTTCAATCCATATATAGCTACTTCATCTAAGTGCACAATGCTATCTTTAATCGCGCCTGTTAAACTCAACTTCTTACCGACTTCTTCATCTTCAAATTTAGGCCAAAGTATCCCTGGTGTGTCTAATAGTTGTAATGCATTACCAACTTTAATCCATTGTTGTTGTTTGGTCACACCTGGTTTATTACCAGTCTGCGCAATACTACGCTTTGCCAGTTTATTTATTAATGTGGATTTACCAACATTTGGAATTCCAACAATCATCGCTCTAATCGCTCTTGGCTTAAGTCCCTTTGCTTTTTCACGTTCAAATTTTTCAGCAGTCGCTTTAATTGCTGCAGCTTCCACTTTCTTTAAATTTTTACCGTGCTTAGCATCCACCGATACAGGATAGTATCCTTTATCAATAAAAAATTGTTCCCATTTTGACATCTCATTTAAATTAGACATATCTTTTTTATTTAATATAACAACACGTGGTTTTTGGTTAATAACTTCATCTATCATAGGGTTTCTTGAACTATATGGAATTCTTGCATCTACTAGTTCAAACACTACATCTACTTTTTTTAATTGTTCACTTACTTCTCTTTTGGCTTTCGCCATATGTCCTGGATACCATTGAATAACCATTCAATTCACCTTACTTTCGTCAATTCTTTTCTCATTATTAAAATCTATAACCTGTTAATTATAGAACAAATTCATTAATTCAACTATATTTATTTTAACATTGTCACACTTCTTAACAATGCTTTAGATTTAGGTATAAGTGATTATTTCAAGTTTTCTACAATTAAAAATCATCATTTGTTAAATCTAAGTTACTTATTAAGTGACATTCATCTTTATCAGTATGACATTTTTATTATTCAATATATTTGTTTAATGATAAACTGAAAATGATCCAAAGTTTAAGTAACTATGATAAGGTATCTGTTCCACAGTCATCTTCGTCTTTACCTATCAAGAACCTCATTAACTTTAGTTTCAGTTAAACTTAATTTTAAATTTGAAAGTTGAGGATAATGTTGTGTTAAAAAAGTGGCTAAATTCAAACGTCAAACAATTCTTTGTTATAACTTTCATTAGTGTAATATTAACGCTTATTTTATTTTCTACTCATATCTATGATTATATTGTGAATGGTACTGTTTTTAGTGGGGCTGGAGATGGATTCCGTCAAATGACGCCATTTCAAATGTATTTGTATGAACATTTAAGTAGTTTTTCTAGTTTATATGATGCATCGTTTGGATTAGGTGGCGATTATATGAAAGGACTATCATATTATTATTCGCTGTCACCTTTAATGTGGCTAAATTTTCTATTCATTAAAATAGGAGAAACGGTTGGTATATTTAATCCGACAACAATACATTTTTGGCCGACAAACCAACTTATTATGGCCATGATAAGAGCTATCATAACATTTGTCGTGACCTTCTACTTATTTAAAATATTACACTTTAAACGCTCAACAAATATGATCGCTACGATTTTATACGGCATGTCAACTGTCGTTATATACTTTAATTTTACTTGGTCATTTTATGGAAGTTTATTATATTTATTACCATTATCGATTCTTGGTTTGGAAAGATATTTTCAACAACGCAAAATCGGTATTTTCATTGTTGCGATAGCCTTAACACTATTTAGCAATTTTTATTTCAGTTATTATCAAGCTATTATTATAGGTTGCTACTATTTATATCGACTCATTTTCACTTACAAATATGACATTGTCTCTAGAACACAAAAATTAATTTGCGTCATATCTGCTACAGTTTTGAGTGTGTTATCAAGTGTATTTGGTTTATTCACTGGCATTTCTGCGTTTTTGGAAAATGACAGAAAGCAAAATCCCAATGTTGATATACCGTTTTTGACACCACTTGATTACCATTATTTTTTCTTTAGCGATGGATTTTATATTACGATTTCAATTCTTACTATCGTTGCATTATTGTCATTCAAACTGTATCGTTTTTACTTTTATAGACTTTTCGCAATAGTAACATGGTTATTATTTATTGGTTCATTATCACAGTATTTCGACAGTGCTTTTAATGGTTTTTCATTTCCAGAAAGGCGTTGGGTGTATATCTTAGCACTATCATCAAGCGCTCTTTGCGGATTGTTTATTCAACATTTATCAACATTAAATATGAAATATTATTTAATCAGAACAATACCAGTAAGCATCATCGCATTACTTTATGTATTACTATCACCGACACACCCACTTGCACTTATAGTAGGTATTATCCTGCTAATGGTGCTTGCCGTTATTTTAAAATTTAGTTTATGGCGTTATAAAAAATTAACCGTTGCAATATTAGTATTAATCGTTATGATTCAACAAATCGTCATTTTAGATAACAATAAAAATATGGCAATCAAACCTTATCAACAATCATTATCAACGTTGAAACAACATGATTACCATAGTAACTATGTAAACCAGCTTATAAAAAAGATAAATCAAAATGCAACTGGTCCATTTAATCGCATTGATTATATGTCAGACTATGCATTAAATTCACCATTTATATATCATTATAATGGCATTTCATTATATTCTAGTATTTTTAATGGAGACATATTAAAATATTATGACAAGACACTCCAAATTAATATGCCAATCGATAAAAACAGCACTTATAGATTACTTGGCAATCGTCAAAATTTACTATCGCTTTGGAATGTGAATGATCGAATTAGAGTAAATCATGATGACAACTTACCATATGGATTTAAAATTAAGTCTGAACACAAAGACAATAAAGTTCGTTGGATTCATTCTAAAAATACCATCCATTATCCAAGTGCACATATTACAAATAAGGTCTTTTCCAATAAAGAATTAAAATCTCCATTAGATAAAGAACAAGCAATGTTGCAAGGGATTGTTTCTAACAATATTAAAGATGTTAATACACATTTTAAAGCCAATAAAAATTTACTATCAGATTCAACAATTAAATTAAATAGTGCAGCCTGGCAATCTCCTACAAAACATTTATTACAAGTTAAACAAAATAATGGTGGTCTAACTGTACAGTTGCCAAAATCAGTTTCTAATCAATTTAAAGATTTGTATTTTGAAATGGATTTAGAATTACTTTCGCCGGATAAAGCTCATGATGTTAAAGTGAATGAATATACACAAGAAAGAAATAAACTCACTTATAAATATCGACGCGTTGTAACACCCGTAACGATACGCATTAAAGCTTCAGATAGAATTAGATTATCATTGCCTAAAGGTAAGTATCGAGTAAATTTAAAAGGGATATACGGCGAAGATTATACCACGCTTAAAGACGCTTCAAATTCATTAGAAGCTGTCAAAGTTAGTAAGACAAAGCATGGTTATACTATTACTAAAAATAAAAATTCATCTGGGTATATTGTTTTGCCAACAGCATATAATCAAGGTATGAAAGCGACATCAGGTGATCAAAGTCTTAAAGTTGAACAAGTAAATGGTGTTATGACCGGCATTAAAGCACCTAAAAATATAACAAAGATTCAATTGAGCTATACCCCACCATACTATTATTTGCTTATAACAATTACTATATTTGGCATTATATGTAGTATTATTTTCACGAGATGGGCAAGACAAAAATAATGTGGCTACGCATATATTTAATGGGAGTGGGACAGAAATGATATTTTCGCAAAATTTATTTCGTCGTCCCACCCCAACTTGCACATTATTGTAAGCTGACTTTCCGCCAGCTTCTATGTTGGGGCCCCGCCAACTTGCATTGTCTGTAGAAATTGGGAATCCAATTTCTCTTTGTTGGGGCCCATCCCCAACTTGCATTGCCTGTAGAATTTCTTTTCGAAATTCTCTGTGTTGGGGCCCACACCCCAACTTGCACATTATTGTAAGCTGACTTTTCGTCAGCTTCTGTGTTGGGGCCCCTGACTAGAATTGAAAAAAGCTTGTTACAAGCGCATTTTCGTTCAGTCAACTACTGCCAATATAACTTCGTAGAGCATAGAACATTGATTTATGTCCCAGCCTTTTGTTTATATAACCATTTTGAGCAAACACGTTATGAATAGAGAAGGAATAAACAATTACATTATCAACTTTACATTAACTAAACAGCAAAAAAAGCCATCTATATCACTCAATAAAAGTGACCTAGATGGCTTTATTGTTTGAGTCGAATTTGACTCATACATAGCTTTGTTTAAATGCTGATTAACGAATTTCTTGGATTCTAGCAGCTTTACCACGTAAACTACGTAAGTAATATAATTTAGCACGACGTACTTTACCACGACGTTTAACTTCGATTTTTTCAATTTTTGGTGTGTGTAATGGGAATGTACGTTCCACGCCAACACCTGATGAAATTTTACGAACTGTAAACGTTTCAGAAACGCCACCGCCACGACGTTTAATTACAACGCCTTCGAATACTTGGATACGCTCACGAGTACCCTCAATGATACGTACGTGTACACGTAAAGTATCACCAGGACGGAAACTAGGTAAGTCTGTACGTAATTGTGATTTAGTTACTGCTTCGATTAATTTGTGATTTGTCATTATAAATTCTCCTCTTCAACCTATGTTCTTGCCTCGACAAATATATAGCAGCGGATCATAGTGATTTTTGTGTTTCCACACTCAGATTATGTTAGCACAATACTAACCTTTTTTCAATCCTATTTTATATCTTTCTAATATTTGCTTATCTGCATTAGTTAATGGATATTTTTCAATTAAGTCAGGTCTTTTATTATATGTGCGGATCAACTTTTGCTCATGTCTCCATGCATCAATATTGGCATGATTTCCAGACAATAAAACATCCGGAACTGTTAGACATTTAAATTCACGCGGACGTGTATATTGCGGAAACTCTAATAACCCATCTGAAAATGAATCGTCTTGATGTGACTGTTCATTACCTAAAACACCTGGAATCAGTCTAACAATAGCATCAGTCATGGTCATCGCTGGCAATTCTCCACCTGTTAAAACATAGTCCCCCATTGATATTTCATCTGTGACAAGATGTGTTCGGATACGTTCATCGTAACCTTCATAATGTCCGCATATGAAAACGATGTGGTCGGCCTTGCTTAATTCAACAGCTTTCTGATGTGAAAATGGCTCGCCTTGTGGACACATTAAAATAACGCGTGTTTGTTCTGTGACATCTAAGTCTTCCATCGCATTAAAAACAGGTTCAGGCTTTAACACCATACCTTGTCCGCCACCATACGGATAATCATCTACTTGGTTGTGCTTGTTAATTGCATAATCTCTAAAATTAACCGTATTGATTTGTAATTTATTGTTTTCTTGGGCACGTTTCATAATTGAATGATTTAAAACACCATCAAACATTTCAGGAAATAAAGTTAAATAATCAATTTTCATTAATCCAACAATCCTTCCATTGGCGTGATGATAATTTTTTTATTTTCAACATCCACTTCTTTTACAACATCAGCAATATAAGGAATCAAATATTCTTTAGATCCTTTAATCACCCACACATCATTCGCACCTGTTTCAAATATATTAATTACACGACCTATTGGTGTTTCTTGATCATCAAAAACTGTACATCCTATAATATCTGAATAATAAAATTCATTTTCCTCAAGTACGATATCTTCATGATCACGCTCTTGATAAATAGAACTCCCTTTTAAATGCTCAATATCATTAATATTATTAATACCTTCAAATGTAAGCATATGAAGCCCTTTATGCACTCTATGTGACTTAACAGTATATTCAAGGTCGTTATTGTTATGCACAACTGTCAGCACTTGACCGGGTTGAAAACGAACGTCTGTAAAGTCTGAATTGGATTTTACTTTAATTTCACCTTTAATACCATGTGTGTTAACAATTTGACCAACTTCAACTCTCATTCTATTACCTCCAACTCTATGCTTTGAACACTTCTATTTTAATTGAAAATAATTCAAAGAAAAAGGGCACCATTATGGTACCCAATACGTTCTATATTACTAACATGTGATATTCCCAACGTATCATTGAGTAATAACTGTCAGTGTAAACGAGTTATTCTTATTGTTAGAACAATTTTACGCTAAATTACTTAGCTTTCTTTTGTTCGTCAAATTTTTTCATAATACCTTCTTTTGATAAGATATTGTGAACTGTATCAGTTGGTTTCGCACCATCATTTAACCATTTTAAAGCTAACGCTTCGTCAACTTTAATTTCTGGAGCATTAGCGCTCGTTGGGTTATAAGTACCGATTTGTTCGATGATACGTCCGTCACGTGGAGAACGAGCATCTGCTACTACGATACGATAGAATGGATTTCTTTTTGAACCTAAACGTGTTAAACGAATTTTAACTGCCATTTATAAAATCTCCTTTAAGTCATGTTTTAATTTTTATTTTCTACAAGAAATAATATTAACAGGTGTGTGAATGTTTGTAAAGAGTTTTTTCTTTACCAGAAAAATTATTGAACCTTTTTCTTACAAAAATAACTATGTGATTACTAAATTAGACTGTTAATAGGTTATAAAAAATCATAGTAGCCTTCACCACATACGTGTTTAGTTAATTTATCTCGTAAGGACATGAATGGTACCACTTCTAACGCACATGTTCCACCAATATAACTTATTAATATTAGCAACAATAACCTCATGTTCTAGCAAATCCGCAATTTCAGTTTTTAATTATTATTGTGTATCTAAAAATATGCACCCCATAAAGTTATATTCTTTAGTATAACTTTCGGGATGCACATCTCATTGCAACAAAAATCAGCGTGTTATATTAAACATTAAAACGGTAAATTCATACCTTTTAACATATTTTGCATTTGATTGCGTTTACCTTTTTTACCTTTACCGCCACCAGTGAATTGTTTCATCATTTTCTTCATATCGTTAAATTGTTTCATCAAACGATTGACTTCTTGTAATGAACGACCAGACCCTTTAGCAATACGCTTTTTACGTGATACATTCAATGTGTCTGGATTGTTTCTTTCAGCCGGCGTCATTGACTGGATAATCGCTTTAATATGATCAATTTGCTTTTCACTCATATTAAGCTTATCTAGCCCTTTCATTTTATTCATACCTGGAATCATTTTCATAATATCATCCAGTGGTCCTAGATTTTTCACCTGATCAAGTTGTTCTAAAAAATCATCTAAAGTAAACGATGACTCACGCATCTTTTTCTCTAAATCTTTTGCTTTTTCTTGATCCACATCTTGTTGCGCTTTTTCAATTAAACTTAACACATCACCCATACCTAAAATACGTGATGCCATACGTTCAGGATGGAATAGCTCTAAACCATCTAACTTTTCACTCATACCAACAAATTTAATTGGTTTTTGTGTCACCGAACGAATAGATAAAGCTGCACCACCACGTGTATCACCATCTAATTTAGTTAAGGTAACACCTGTGACATCAAGTTGATCGTCAAAAGATTCTGCAACATTGACAGCATCTTGACCCGTCATTGAATCGACAACTAACATAATTTCGTTTGGTTTAGCAATGTCTTTTACTTCTTTTAATTCGTTCATCAATGCTTCATCGATGTGTAATCGACCTGCTGTATCAATGATTACAAAGTCTAAATGTTCTTCTTTGGCATGTTTTAATGCATTAGTTACAATTTGTTGTGGCTTTACTTGATCTCCTTCACTGTATACAGGAATATCAATTTGTTTCCCTACTGTTTGTAATTGATTTATCGCTGCTGGACGATAAATATCTGCTGCAACTAACATAGGTTTTTTGTTGTATTTTTTACGCATCAATAATGCTAATTTACCTGCAGTTGTTGTTTTACCAGCACCTTGTAAACCAACCATCATAACAACAGTAGGTGGTTTATTTGACATATTAATCGACGTATTTTCTCCACCCATCAACTGCGTTAATTCATCTTGAACTATTTTAATAACTTGTTGCCCTGGTGTTAATGATTGCATTACATCGGAACCTAATGCGCGTTCTGATACTGTTTTAATAAATTCTTTTACCACTTTAAAGTTTACGTCAGCCTCAAGTAACGCTAATCTTACTTCACGCATCATTATCTTTATATCAGCTTCAGTAAGTTTACCCTTACCACGCATTTTTTGCATCGTCGCTTGCAGGCGTTCTGATAAGCCTTCAAATGCCATATCGATGTCCTCCCTCAATTTATATCTATTCTAAGTCTTCTAATTGTTGAATATAACGTTGTATTTGTTCTGGATTACTTAAATGTTGTTTCATTTCATCATATATTTCTCGGCGTTGCTCAAATTTCTGGTATAATTCCAATTTCTTTTCATAATCTTCAACTAAATCGCCAGTTCTTCTTATATTATCATAAACTGCTTGTCTACTCACATTAAAAGTATCTGCGATTTCACTTAAAGAATAATCTTCGAGATAAAATAATTCCAAATAATTACGTTGTTTATTCGTCAATAAGGATTGATAAAAATCAAACAAATAATTCATTCGTAACGTTTTAACTAAATCATTTTGACCCATGATTATCGTCCTTTTCTTCTGTTACAATTTGATCATTTTCAACTGTTGTTATTTCTTCATTTTGTTCAATCATATCAGCGAATAAGCCGTAGACATAACTTTCAGGGTTAAATGGTTGTAAGTCATCTAATTGCTCACCTAAACCTACATATTTAACTGGAATGTGCAATTCATTACGAATGGCTAATACGATACCACCTTTGGCTGTACCATCTAATTTCGTTAATACAATACCTGTAACATTTGTTACTTCTTTAAAGTTTCTAGCTTGTGACAACGCATTCTGACCAGTTGTAGCATCTAAACATAGTAATGCTTCATGAGGCGCATCTGGCACTGCTCGATTAATTACACGCTTAACTTTTTCTAATTCTTGCATTAGATTTGTTTTATTTTGTAAACGTCCAGCGGTATCACAGATTAAAATATCAACACCTTTGTTTTTAGCGGCATTAATCGCATCATACATAACAGCAGCTGGATCAGAACCTTCACTTTGGCTAATTACGTCTACACCAACACGTTCGCCCCAAACTTTCAATTGATCAATAGCACCCGCTCTAAAAGTATCGCCCGCAGCTAACATTACTTTTTTACCTTCCATTTTATATCGGTAAGCTAATTTTCCAATTGTTGTTGTTTTACCAACACCATTCACACCGACCATTAAAATGACATTCAAACGACCATCTTCTAAGTTCATAGCTTCTGAATTATCATCTTCTTGATGGTAAATCTCTACGATTTTTTCAACAATGACTTCACGCAAATCTTCAGTATCTTGAATATTACGTCGTTGTGCTTCCATACGTAATTCTTCAGTTAACGTCATCACTGTATTAAAACCGACGTCTGCAGTGATTAACATTTCTTCTAAAGCTTCAAAAAAGTCTTCATCTACTTTACGATATCTCGCTATCAAATTATTTAATTGTTCTTGGAAATTTTGACGAGATTTTTCGAGTCCTGCTTTAAATTTAGCCCCCATTTTTTGAGCTTCAATTTCTTCAAAATCTTCAATTGATATTAAGCCATCGTCATCAAAATCCGCTTCACTCAACTTGCGTGGCTTCTTTTTCACTTCAGCATTTTCTGCTAAATCATTTACGTCCTGCGTTGAACCTTCAGAATGTGTATCTTCTAATTTGTCTTGACCTTGTTCTTCTGTTAAGGATTTAACTTCTTCATTTTCTTTATTTGTTGCAAACTTATCTTTTAAGCGTTTAAAAAAGCTCATTATTGCTCCTCCTTCAACACATCATCTATTGTATTTAAATTCACACTCACAAGTTTAGTAACACCTGATTCTTGCATTGTTACACCGTATAACCTATCTGCAAATTCCATTGTTCCTTTACGGTGTGTAATAACAATGAATTGTGTTTCGTCTGATAACTCATTTAAATATTTTGCGTATCTAATAACATTTGCTTCATCTAGTGCAGCTTCAACCTCATCTAATATAACAAAAGGTGCAGATCTTACTTTTAAAATTGCAAATAGTAAAGCAATAGCAGTTAATGCACGCTCACCACCACTCAGTAACGATAAATGTTGCAATTTTTTACCCGGTGGTTGTACCACAATATCAATACCAGCTGTTAAATAATCGGCTTCAGTTAATTGCAATTCTGCATCGCCTCCACCAAACAATTGTTTGAACACAGCTGTAAAATGTCCTTGAATAGCATGGAAAGTTTCTTTAAATCTTTCAGTAACCTCTTGATCCATTTCACTTATAATTTGCTCTAATGTTTCTTTAGCTTTACGAAGATCTGTACGTTGTTCACTTAAAAATGTATAACGTTCATTTAACTCTTCAAATTGTTCAATTGCATTTAAGTTTACAGGACCTAGTTCATCAATCGACATCTTCATTAACTTAACTTTTTTACGTAATGCGTCAATCGATTCATCACTCGTATATTCAGATTTCGCACGTTCAACAGTCAATTGATATTCATCATTTAAATGATCTATCGCATGATGAATTAATACATCTAGCTTTGATTGTTCAGCTTTAATATCTTGGTAGTGATTTTCGATAGCTAAAATATCTTGGTGACAAACTTGTAGTTTAGCTTCTTGCGCATCGATTTGTTCATTCAACTCAATACGTTGTTGTTTCAATTTATCTAATTCATCAGATAAGCGTGTTCTCGTTTCTTGTTGACCATTAATTTGATCTTTAATATTTTGAAAAGCTTGTTCGCCCATCACTTCATCCGAATTAAAGAATGCAATTTTTTCTTTAACATCTTTTAATTGATGTTTAGTTTGTTGACTTTGATTATTTAATCGATCAATTGTCTGTTGTTGTGTTTTAATACGCTCTTTAACCACAGCAAGATCAGATTGTTTCTGATGTAAGGTTTGTTGTGTTTTAGTAACGCTTTCCTTACCTTCTTTAGAAAGTTTTGTGTAGCGTTCAATTTCATCTTCTAGTCGTTTTAAAGATGCTTTAATACTTTCTAGATGAGTTTCTTTTTCACTCAAAGTTTGTCGACTTTTGTCACTCGTATAACCATCATTTTTTTCAAATTCGAATTCTTCATGATCATTTTTTATTTGTGTTTCTTGTGTAGTTAATCTATCGAGCTCCATTTCAAAATGATGCACTTGCTCTTTAAGTGTATTATGCTTTTGACTTTTTTCAAAATACAGTTCACTTAATTGATCACTTTTTATCTTCAACTCTTTAAATTGTTGTTCAAATGATTCTGTTTGACGCAAGTAATCTTCTAATTGGTGTCTCATTGTTGTCAACTCGTCTTTTTGAGACAGAATACTTTTTGACTTACGAGCGCCACCACCAGTCATAGAACCACCAGGATTTACAATATCACCTTCCAAAGTAACAATACGAGTTCGATATTTAATCGCACGTGCCAATTCATTTGCATGCTTTAAATGATCAACGATAATCGTATTACCTAATAAATTCCCGATAATATTTTGATATTCTGGTGCTACTTTAACTGCTTCCGAAGCAATACTAATAAATCCGTTTGCCTCTTTAGCAATAGATTTAATATCAGTCGCTACCACTCTACTCTGTATAACATTTAATGGTAAAAACGTCGCACGACCTAAATTACGTTCTTTTAAAAATTGAATAGCCTGGCGTCCATCTTTTTCTGAATCTACAATGACATGTTGTAATGAAGCACCTAATGCTGTTTCAATTGCCTGAGTTAATTTAGATGGCACATCAATAATTTCCGCAACTGCACCATGAATACCCTTTAATTCTTTATTTTTAGCTTTCAAAATATGTTTGACGCCATTGAAAAAATAAGTATATTCTTCCTCTTGCGTTGCCAAACTATCAATACGTGTTTTCATTTTTTCGGTATATCGATATGCTTGATACAATTTCTCTTCGTATTCATTTTGTGCTTTTTTTGTATCAGTGAGATCTTTTTCTATATTTTTAATTTCTTTATCTACAGCAGAAAGTTCTTTGTTGGTCTGTTGATATTCTTTTTTTGTCGTTTTTATTTGACCCTGAATATCTTTCAATTGCTCAAAAACTTCAACTAATCGAGAATCTAGTCTTGATTTTTTAGCCTCATTCTCTTCTATAGTATGCTTTAAAAAACGAATATCATTGTTAACATCTGATTGCTCTGACATTAATGTATAGTATTCGTTTTTAATTTCTTCCAATTTTTCATCATGTGCTTCGTCTGAAACATATAGTTGTTCTTCAAGTTCACGAATGACAGCATTGAGTTCTTTTTGTTTACTTTTCAGAGACTTATAAGTATCTTGAGCTTCAGAAATCTCATTTGATATATTTTCTAAAAGCTCAATTAAATTTTCTTGTTCTTCTTCATATCGTGCATTTGTTTCAGATTGATTTTTCTTACGTTCTTCTAAAACATTTAATTGTCCCGTATATTTTTCAAAGGCTTCCGTAGCTTTTACTAATTGATAATTAAGCGATTCAACATCATTATCAAGTTGATGACGTTTACCTTTATATTGTTGAATTTGTTGGCTTAAACGTTGCTTGTCAGCTTCTTTATTTGCTTGTTGACCTTGTAAATCATTTAAACGTTGATCTAATTGTCTATTGTCATTTGTATATTGATCAATATCGTGCACTGTAACTACAATGTCACTATGTTTCATTTGGTGTGAAAGTGTCTTATATTCTTTAGCTATAGCTGCCTCCTCTTTTAGAGGTTCTACACGACCTTCCAAATCATATAAAATGTCTTCTACTCTCGTTAAATTATCTTCTGTTTGGTCAAGTTTATTTAATGATTCAGCTTTACGTTTTTTATATTTAAGTACACCAGCCGATTCTTCAATAATTTGACGTCTATCAATTGGTTTAGCATTTAGTATTTCATCAACTCTACCTTGCGAGATAATGCTATATGCTTCTTTTCCCAATCCAGAATCTAAAAATAAATCGGCAATATCTTTTAATCTTGCACGGTCATTATTTATGTAGTACTCACTTTCACCACTTCGATACAATCTTCTTGTTACAATAACTTCGTTTTCATCAACACTGAGCTTTTTAGAATGATTATCTAATCTTAACTGTACTTCAGCATAATTTTGAGCTTTGCGATGTTCTGCACCTGAGAAGATAATATCTTCCATTTTTGAGCCACGTAATGATTTAGCCGATTGTTCACCCAACACCCATTTAATAGCATCTGTAATATTACTTTTACCGCTTCCATTTGGACCAACAATTGCAGTTACACCTTTATCGAATTGAACATTGGTTTGATCTGCAAAAGACTTAAATCCAATGGCATCTATTGATTTTAAATAAACCATCCTAAACTCCTTATCACAATTTTAAAGAACACATGTATACGATATTTTAGTATTTGTATATTAAATTTCGAAGTTGTTCCATAAAATATTAAAAATTCTTCCTTAAATCCTAAATCGAACACCTATATGTCGTATCATATAAATTTCTATTTAATTTGTTTTAATTGCTTATAGGCACTTTCAGCAGCACGTTGTTCTGATTCTTTTTTCGTTTTCCCTTTACCTTCAGCTATTGCTTCCCCTTGCAGAATAACTTCTGAAGTGAATAGACGATGATGTGCCGGTCCCTCTTCTTTTATTAAATTATAGGTTACATCACCTTTATTTTGCTGGTGCACATATTCTTGGAATTGTGTTTTAAAATCTACCACGCCTAATAACTCATTTTGTTCTACATGTGGGAAAATAACTTTCTCAGCAAATTTCCAAACTATATCTAGTCCTTGATCCAAATACAATGCCCCAATAAATGCTTCGAATGCATCTGATATTAATGATGGTCTTGTACGTCCTCCTGTTTTCTCTTCACCTTTACCAAGTAAAATCATTTCGTTCAATCCAATTTTATTCGCAAATATTACAAGTGAGGGCTCACATACAATAGTGGCACGCATTTTTGTTAAATTCCCTTCTGGCAAGTTGGGATGTTTATCAAATAAATATCGTGAAACCGTCAATTCTAATACCGCATCACCCAAAAACTCTAAACGCTCATTATGGTCTAAACGATTCATATTAAAATCATTAATAAAACTCGAATGCGAAAATGCTTGTTGGTATAAATCAATATTTTGATAAGTAAAGCCTAACTCTGTCATTTTAGTATCAAAGCGCTTTCTAAAACGATTAACTATCTCACTTTTCTTTTGTTTAGACATTATTTTATCTCCTTTATGTGTTGCTCTTGAATCATCTTTAATTTTACGTTAAAACTATTGATAATTAAAGAAAAAAACTGAGTCGACAATACTGACGACCCAGATGTAAGATTTATTATTTTTCAAGACTGTTAATAAATTTAACAGCATCACCAACAGTGTTGATTTTTTCAGCTTCTTCATCAGGAATTTCAGTACCAAACTCGTCTTCTAATTCCATTACTAATTCAGCGATATCAAGTGAGTCAGCGCCTAAATCATCTTTGAAAGATGCATCTTCAGTTACTTTATCAGCGTCTACACCTAAACGGTCAACGATGATATCTTTTACTTTATCGAAATTTTCCACGTCGATTCACCTCCTTTAAAAATGCCTATACATAGACTATTATATTTTCCCATTTTAAATTCTAAAAAACAAGTAGAAATTTTAGAAACACTTATCAATTTATTGATTAGTGTTTCTTATGCATGAGCTTTAGCTCAGGCGTTCCTCTAATCTTCTTATCAATTTATTGATTAGTGTTTCTTATACATGAGCTTTAGCTCAAGCGTTCCTCTAATCTTCTTATCAATTTATTGATTAGTGTTTCTTAGGGAGAAATTCTCGAACCTTATCTAGGTTGCTTAGAATTTCCCCCGCAAAGTTGACTAGGTCAGGCAATTCTCCATTGGATGACCAGTCAACCACTGCGTCAATGAGCTTTAGCTCAGGCGTACCTCTATCCCAGTTATCAATTTATTGATTTCTGCGTCTTTATCTTGAGCTTTAGCTCAAGCGTTCCTCTAATCTTCTTATCAATTTATTGATTAGTGTTTCTTAGGGAGAAATTCTCGAACCTTATCTAGGTTGCTTAGAATTTCCCCCGCAAAGTTGACTAGGTCAGACAATTCTCCATTGGATGACCAGTCAACCACTGCGTCAATGAGCTTTAGCTCAAATATATTACATGTACATTCCACCATTTACATGGATTGTTTGACCTGTAATATATTTTGCTTTGTCTGATGCTAAGAACGCTACTGTATTAGCAATATCTGTGTCTTGACCAAAACGTGCTAACGGAATTTGAGTCAACATTTGTTCTTTAAGCTCATCACTTAAAGCATCTGTCATATCAGAAACAATAAAACCAGGTGCAACTGCATTTACAGTGATACCACGAGATGCTAATTCACGCGCCGCAGATTTAGTTAAACCAATAACACCTGCTTTTGTTGCAACATAGTTTGCTTGTCCCGGATTACCTACTGCTCCAACAACACTTGATAAATTGATGATAGCACCACTACGTTGTCTTAACATTTGTGGTATTGCTTTTTGGATACAGTTAAATACACCTTTTAAGTTTGTGTCAATAACATCATCCCACTCTTGTTCTTTCATACGCATTAATAAATTATCGCGAGTAATACCTGCATTATTTACTAAAACATCTAAAGAACCAAATTGGCTAACTACTTCTTTAATCATTGCTTTAACTTCATCAGCATCGGCAACATTTGCTTGAATCGCAAAACTGTCAACACCTTTAGCTTTGATTTCTTCGACTACTGCTTCAGCTTTCTCTTTGCTGCCTGCATAGTTTACTGCTACATTATATCCTTCTTCTGCTAATTGTAACGCAATACTACGTCCAATTCCTCTTGATGCACCTGTTACTAAAGCACTCTTAGTCATTTTCATTCCATCCTTTCACATCTTCTAAAGTTTGAATTGATGTTAACTTAACATCTCTATTTATTTTTTTAATTAAGCCAGATAAAACTTTTCCAGGACCAATTTCAATAAAATGATCAACACCTTGGTCTATTAGCCATTCTGTTGAGTTAATGAATTGTACTGGTGAATATAATTGCTTGACCATATTAGATTTAATTACTTCTTTGTCAGTTTCACCTTGCGCATTTACATTTTGAACTACAGGAAACTTAGCATCACGCCATTCAAATTGATTAATGTAACTTGAAAAATCTTCTTCAATCACTTTCATTAGCGATGAATGGAATGGTCCAGATACTGCTAAAGGCATGACACGTTTTGCACCTAATGATTTACCTTTTTCTACTAGCTCATCAATTAAAGCTTTGTGACCTGAAACAACAATTTGACCTGGGCAATTAATGTTTGCTGGTTCAATTATTTTGTCATCAGATGATAATGACTTACAAATTTCATCGACTTTATCAAAATCTAATCCCAATACTGCAGCCATGCTTCCTACACCAGTAGGAAATGCTTGCGCCATTAATTGACCACGTTTTCTAACAATTTTAACTGCATCTTCAAATGATAATACGTCAGCTGCAACTAAACTTGAATATTCACCTAAACTATGCCCCATAGTAAAATCAGGATTCAAATTTTTTAGCGCTGCTAATAATGCCGAACTATGCGTCAATAAAGCTGGTTGTGTGTTTTCAGTTTCACCCAATTTACCTTCTTCATCAGTAAACATTGTCTCTAAAATATCAAAGTCTAATGTGTTCGCTGCTGAAGTTAAAATTTCAGTTGCTTGATCATTGTTGTTAAACAAATCTTGCGCCATACCAACTTTTTGGGCACCTTGTCCCGGAAAAATAATTGCTGTTTTACTCATTTGATTCACCTACAGTCTCTTTCATTGTTTGTACAATATTTTGTTCTCCTGCGATTTTCGCTTGTCTAATTGCAGAATAAAAAGCTTTAGCATTTGAACTACCGTGTGCTTTAACTACAGTACCTTCCAATCCTAATAATACGGAACCACCGTATTCTGAGTAATCCATCTTTTTAGCGAATTCAGCTAAATCTTTCTTCAATATTGCACCTGCTAATTTATTTTTAGTACTACTCATAATCGTATCTTTTAACATTTTACCGATTGATTTTGCAGTACCTTCTAAATTTTTAAGGACCATGTTCCCAGTATAGCCATCGGTAACTACAACATCTGTATCGCCATCCATTAATGTCTTCGCTTCAATATTCCCAACAAAATTCAATGAATGATCATGATTTAATAACTCATATGATTTTTTCGTTAAACTATTACCTTTAGCTGGCTCGGTTCCTATATTTAATAATGAGATTTTCGGATTATCAATACCTCTAATTTTTTGAGCATAAATATCCCCTAGTTGCGCATACTGTAATAAGTGTTCAGGTTTAGCATCAGCATTTGCACCAACGTCTAAAAAGACAAAACCTTTTCCATCAATCGTTGGCAATGTTACTACTAAAGCCGGTCTAGCTACACCTTTAATACGTCCAACAATGAATAAACCAGCTGACATTAAAGCACCAGTATTACCTGCTGACACACATCCATCTGCTTCACCAGATTTCACAGCTTCAGCCATTTTTACCATTGAGCTATCTTTTTTACGTTTAATCGCTCTAACAGGCTCATCTTCCATTTCAATCTTTTCAGAACAATGTCTAAATTCGATTCGTTCATGGTTCAGATTATACTTTTTTTCGTCACCGAAAAGTATAATTTCTAGATCTTTAAAGTCTTCAACAGCCTTTTGTACGGCTTCTAATACGATATCAGGCGCATTGTCGCCACCCATCATATCAATTGCTAATTTAACCATAATTTTATCCTCGCTTATCATAAAACATTTTAAAATTTCCTTTGAAAACTAATGTATGTTTAACATATGACTTTACTTCGACGTAATAATGTTTTGCAGTTTGATTTACAACTCGTGCTTCTGCTCTTACCGTATCATTTAATTTTACTTTTTCAATAAATTGAATGCTACTCTCATGAGTTAAAACTGTTGGTTGCTTAATTAGCGCAACACATAACGAATTTGCCTGAGCAAACAGCACATGACCACGCGCAATTCCAGTTTTATGAAAAACAGAATCCGATGTAATATCTAAAATTGATTGCGCTTTAACATTTGGATTGACTTGAATCAAATCACCAATAAATTCTTGTTCTTCAATAGAACTTATTTGGTCATAATTCTTTTCAGCAACTAATTTAATACGCTTCCTTAATTCTGGTATGTTTAAATAAGTGCGATCTAAACGAATTGTTTGTATACTCACTTGAAATAAGTCGCTTAGTTCATGGTCTGTGATGAAGGGATTGCTATCAATTTGTTGTCTGATTGCTTCTCTACGTTTATCTTTCTTTAGTTTCAACGTCTCACCCCTCATTTTTTAGTACCTAGTCTTAAACATTCCTCACATATCATAACACTTTCTATTTAACCGACTCAACAAATAACTGTATTATTTAGCTATTATTTAGTCGAAAATTTATAAATTGTTAAAATACCACTTTACATTTAAATAGTTCAAGTGTCATATCACTCAATTAACGAAGTGTTGCACTCAAATTGACAAATCAGCATGGTAATTAGTCAAAACTGCGATGTAATAAATTTTCTTCAACAAAATGACGTAAATGTTGATACGTATTTTCAAAGAATACGCCAGATTGAATAAGTTCAGCTGCTTCATCACGAGCAACTTCTAACATACGATAATCTTCAACTAAATTGGCAACTAAGAAATCTGGCAACCCACTTTGTTTAACACCAAAGAAATCTCCAGGACCACGCATTTCTAAGTCTCGTTCACTCAATTCAAATCCATCCGTTGTTTGTGTCATAATTGTCATTCTTTCAATTCCTGTTTCTGTTTTAGGGGATGCAATTAAAACACAGTAACTTTGCTGGTCACTTCTACCTACACGACCACGTAACTGATGTAAAGTTGATAATCCAAAGCGATCCGCATCATAAATCATCATAAAAGTTGCATTCGGTACATTAACACCTACTTCAACAACAGTAGTAGAAACTAAAACATCTATCTCATGATTACTAAACTTTTGCATGACCTCATCTTTTTCATCGGCAGACAACTTACCATGCAATAACCCTACACGGGAAACACCATAATACTGTTGTAAAGACTCGTACAATGCGACAACATTTTGAACATCTTCGAGATGCTCAGAACTTTCTATTAGCGGGCAAATGACATATGCTTGACGACCTTTTTTCAACTCTGAGGTCATTTGCATCAAAACTTTATCGTATTGCTCATGCTTTGCCCAAGTAGTAATGATAGGTTTACGACCTTTTGGTAATTGTTTAATTGAAGACACATCCATCTCACCAAAAACTGATATTGCTAGTGTTCTTGGTATCGGCGTTGCTGTCATAAATAACACATTCGTCATTGCACCTTTTTCTCTTAAAAGCTGGCGTTGATTCACACCAAATCGATGTTGTTCATCTGTAATTACTAAACCAACATTATGGAAAATCACATCATCTTGAATCAAAGCATGGGTTCCAATTAAACAATCAATCGTACCATTTTCAAGTTGTTCTAAAAGTATCTTTCGTTTCTTACCTTTTACTGACCCAGTTAACAATGCAACGTTCATAGAATCTCCAAATAAAGCCATTAAACTTTCAGCATGTTGCTCTGCTAAAATTTCAGTTGGTACCATCAATGCTGATTGATAACCAGCCGTTTTTAACGCATACATACAAATTGCAGCAACAACTGTTTTTCCTGAACCTACATCACCCTGAAGTAATCGATGCATACGTATTGGTGCTTTTAAATCTCTAAAAATTTCATTAACACTGGATTTCTGTGCTTCAGTTAGTTCAAAAGGTAAACGAACAATAAATGATTTAACTTGGTCTATGTCATAATCAATTTCAATTGCTTCGTCAGATGACTTTTCTAATCTATTTAGCCATTGCATACGTAATTCGAATAAAAATAGTTCAGTAAATGCATAGGTTCTACGAGCACGTAATAAATCCTCTTTACTTTTAGGATGATGTAACGTGTTCAAAGTAAAGTCCAAGGTCTCTAATTTATATTTTTCTCTTAGTTCATCAGTTAACCATTCATGAATTGTCACATCATTTAATGCTTGTCTAATTTGGTCTCGTATTTGCTTTTGTTTAATACCTTCCTTAATACGATAGACTGGTTCTAATTGAACATCTGCGTTTTCTTGAGTTTGTGTCCCTTGTGAATTAAAGAAAACCCTATTACCAGTAATTTCCTGTTTAACCCTATTCCACTTACCTTTAACAGTTATAGTTTGATTTAATTCGATTTTCTTTTTTAAATACGGTTGATTGAAAAAAATACATTTGACAGCAATATTATTTACCATTAAATGAACGGTTAATTTTGATTTATTTCTTCCAAAAAATACAACTACTGGAGCTGTATATACTTGTCCTTCTATCGTAACGTTAGATTGATCTTCTGCTTGATTCAAATCAATCACTGTATTATCTTCATATCTAGTTGGCAAATAAAGAACAAGATCTTCCACTGTATGAATATTTAGTTGTTGCAATACTTCTATTTTCTTAGGACCTATACCTTTTAATTGTAAAAGAGAATATGGACTTTCTATTAAGTTTACTTTAGCCAAAATAAATCACCTATGTTTTATTTGATTTTACGTATCATTTAGTATGTTATTTATTTTATCATGACTAAGTTGAACATGACATTGTTAGCAACTCGAGAACGATACTTTTAACCCGCAATATCACTAAAATAGCAAAATAAAAAACTACCAACTGATGATTTATCATTGGTAGTTTTTTATTTTAAATTTTTATTCTACTGAAAAGAAATATTGATAAATTGGTTGTCCACCTTCATGAACTTCCACTTCTACATCTGGATATTGCTCTTCGATCCAGTTTATCATGTTATCTGTAACTGCTTGCTCTGCATCTTGACCAATAATCACAGTCAATATTTCACTATCTTCTGCTAACATCTCATTTAACAACTCAGTAACCGTTGTTAATTGATCACTTTGGCTGCTTACAATCTTATCTTCAATCAAGCCCATAAACGCGTCTTTTTTAATCTCAACGCCATCAATTTTCGTATCACGAACAGCGTACGTTAATGAACCAGATTTAACGTTATTTACTGAATCAGCCATTTGCGCTTTATTTTCTTCAAGTGTTGCGTCCACATCATATTGGAATAGTGCGCTTATACCTTGAGGAATAGATTTCGTTGGAATAACAACAGCTTCTGCATCAACAATACTCGCTGCTTGTTCACTTGCCATTAAGATATTTTTATTATTCGGTAAAATAATTGCACGTTTACATTTTGATTGTTCAATGACTTTAACGATATCTTCTGTAGAAGGATTCATCGTTTGTCCACCACTAATGATATGTGTGGCACCCATTGATTTAAATATCTCTGAAATACCTTCACCCATAGAAATAGTAATAATTGCTGTTTCAACCGTTTCCATTTTCGGTTTAGCTGTGTGCTGTTCTTTTCGAATCACTTCACGGTGCTGTTCTCTCATATTTTCAACCTTAAGTTTAATTAATTCACCATATTGTTGACCATAATTAAACACTTTACCTGGGTATTCGGTATGCACGTGAACTTTCACAATTTCTTCATCATTAATGACTAATAAAGAATCACCAAATTGACTCATATCTTGCCTGAATTCTTGTTCATCAAAGGCTTTTTTATTCTTTCCAAAACGAACCATCATTTCAGTACAATAGCCATAAATAATATCTTCAGTATTAATTACACCATGGAAATCATGTTCATCATGTACAAATTCATCTTTATCTATCTTTGCAACTTTGGCTTCAACTTTTTCACCTTTAAGCGCTTTTAAGAATCCTTCGTAAACGCATAACAAACCTTTACCGCCACTATCAACAACACCAACTTCTTTAAGTACAGCTAATAAGTTTGGTGTGTTTTCAAGTGATTCATTGGCTTTTACAATAATGTACTCCATTAATTCTATACAATCTTCAGTATTATTTGCTTTTTCTATTGCAGCTTGCGCAGCATCTTTTGCAACTGTAAGTATTGTACCTTCAACTGGTTTCATAACAGCTTTATATGCCGTTTCAACACCAGCTTGAAAACTTTCAGCTAACAATTTTGAATTAATTTCAGATTCACTTTCAATATTTTTACAAAATCCTCTGAATAATTGTGACAAGATGACACCAGAGTTACCTCTTGCACCCATTAGTAAACCTTTCGAGAATGTTTTACCTAATTCGCCGATATTTTTCGACAAATTATTCTCTACTTCTTCGCGACCTGAAGTCATAGTAAGATTCATATTTGTTCCTGTATCACCATCTGGCACTGGATACACATTCAAAGAATCTACCAAATCTGCATTGTTAGATAAATTTTGTGCCCCTTGTATAATCATATCGGCAAATAATTTACCATTAATTTTGCTAATCATTTCAAGTTGTCCTCCTAAGCTTTCTTGCCTGTATTATTCACACGTACACCTTGTACATATATATTGATTGAATTTACTGATACATTAAGTGATTTTTCCAAAGTATATTTCACTGTTGATTGTACATTATTGGCAACTTCAGATATTTTCACACCGTAACTTACAATAATGTACATATCTATATCCACTACGCCATTATTTTCAGTTACTTTGATGCCTTTAGCATAATTTTCATGTCCTAGTATTTCCGCAATACCATCTCTAACTTGTTGTCTAGATGCCATACCTACAATACCATAACATTCAACGGCCTTTCCACCTACAACCGAAGCAATCACTTCGTTTGAAATATCAATTTTACCGTAATCATTTGAAATCTCTAATGTCATATCTTTGTCCCTCCTAAATTTCAAAGTTTATTATTCGTTTTCCCTAATCACTTTTAAAATTTTACCACTTAGTGTAGTCATAAACGCTTTAAGTTTCATTGATTATTTTTATAAAATATCAATGGTACAACTTATCAGAATGACTTACGCTTAAATCACCTATTATATTTTGAGTAAACTGAATTTACACTCATGACGATTATCTATAGGCGTTTTCTTTTAATAGATGTAGTATCATTAAATAAAAATTTTAAATGTTTCATTCACTTATTTCTCTAAAATATCATACTACATAACTTCACAGTCTACAATTATATCACAAAACTCAGTATTTTTGACTTTTATGTGAAAATTATTCATTGTTTTTCAAATGAAACTATGCTATCTTAATTAAGTATATAAGTAGTTATGTGTATTTATATTTATTAAAGGAGGTACTCATATGGGTAAACAATGTTTCGTAACAGGTCGTAAAGCTTCGACTGGTAACAGACGTTCACACGCTTTAAACTCTACTAAACGTAGATGGAACGCTAACCTTCAAAAAGTTAGAATCCTAGTTGACGGTAAACCTAAAAAAGTTTGGGTTTCTGCACGTGCTTTAAAATCTGGTAAAGTAACTAGAGTTTAATAAATATATTGCACATAAAAAATGTGACCTTATGTGGAGGACACATTTACTTAAGAACTAAGAGCTCAACCTCTTAGTTCTTTTTTTGTTACCAAACAATACATAATGGTTCATAGTGAAATTCGAACTATCAATATAATTTGGTTAATACGTTTAATAATGGTTCTCTGTCAAATTGGACTTATGGGTTCAATATCGATTTTGGCACATAAATCAATGTACTAGGACCTACAATTTTCCTTTCAATAATAAATCACGCCATAATCTTCATTAATTACAGCGTGATTCATCTATTATTATGTTATAAATTCTATCTATAAACGTCACTTTATTAAATAACTCATGCACTTTATTAAAAATCCTCACAAATTTGAATATACTTAATTTAAATCTGTACTTCTAATTTGCAAAATCAACCCATCATGTACAGTTACTTTCGCTTGCAAAGACTCAATTTCATTTGAAATAGTTAAAGTAGAACCTATATTAAGCATTTGTCTAGCTAAATTATATTTAAAACCTGCTAGAGAAAGTTCTATATCATCAGTCATCGGTATAAATGAAATGTACGGATAACTCTTATCTTTTTCAACTGTATGTTGACCTTTAGGCAATAATTCAATTTTATTTTGTTGATCGATAACTTCTATATGAACATCATGTTTATAATATGCTTTTTTCAATAATAACTGAATTGCCCCAAAAAAGTGATCTAATCGTCCGCCTGTTGCACCATAAATTGTAATACTATCAAATCCAAGTGCAACAGCTTTATCAACCGCTAAAGCTAAATCCGTATCAGCTTTTTCAGCTTGAACTGGTTTGATTTGTAACTGTTCTGTTAGAAGTTGGCGTTCTTCTTTACTGACTGAATCAAAGTCTCCCACTGAGAAAAAAGGGATAATTTGATGCTTCAATAAAATCAAAGCACCTCTATCAACGCCGCCCCATTTACCTTCATTACTTTTGGCCCAAATATCTTGCGGCAAGTGTCGATCAGAACATAATAAATTTATATGCATATACACTCAACCTTTCAATGCTTGTGTGACTTTTTTATAATCCTCTTGTTTAAAGAAAAATGAACCTGTTACTAGCATTGTAGCACCATTTTCAACACAAACTTTCGCTGTATCGGTATTTACGCCTCCATCAACTTCAATATCAAAGTTTAATTGACGTTCCATTTTAATAGCATTAAGACCCGCTATTTTTTCTACGCATTGATCAATAAATGATTGACCACCAAACCCTGGGTTAACTGTCATCACTAGTACATAATCAACAGTGTCTAAAATAGGTTCAATTTGTGATATTGGTGTACCAGGATTAATTACTACACCAGCTTTTTTATCTAAATGTTTAATCATTTGAATAGCACGATGAATATGAGGCGTTGATTCGACATGAATTGAAATCATATCGGCACCATGTTCTGCAAATGATGCAATATACTTTTCTGGATTTTCAATCATCAAATGTACGTCTATAGGTAATGTTGTGCCTTTTCTTACTGCATCTAATATTGGTAAACCAATAGATATATTAGGCACAAATTGACCATCCATAACATCAAAATGAACTCCGTCGACACCTGCTTCTTCAAGTCGTTTTAATTCATGTTGTAAATCCAAAAAATCAACAGATAATAATGATGGATATAGTTTTGTCATTTAATATCTAACCTTTCTATTTGAAATTTCATTAAATAGTTGTAAATAATGGTCGTATCTAAATTGCGCAATATTCCCTATCTCTAATTGATGCTTAACATTACAATTAGGTTCTTTGATATGATTACAATTCCTAAACTTACATGTTTCACCATATCGATTTAATTCAAGAAAATAATCTTTTATTTCATCTTTATCTATATGATCAAAATCTAAAGCACTGAATCCAGGTGTGTCTGCAATATAACCGTTTTGACGTTCGAATAGTTCGACATGTCTTGTAGTATGCTTTCCTCGATTTAATGATTTTGATATATCATTTGTCTCAAGATTAAGTTCTGGACGATAATGATTTAAGAAAGTGGACTTACCGACACCTGATTGACCACTAAGTACTATAAGTCCAGCTGGCCAAGCTTCTACAATTTTTTTTCGATCATCATCATTTCCAATAAATTCAGTCTCATAGCCAATATTTTCATATATTTTCAACAACTCATTAATTTCGAACTGCTTTTCAATTGGTGTTTTATCTTTTTTAGTCACCAAAACTCTCGCATTTAACTGATACGAATGTGCAATAACTAAAAATCGATCTAATAATTGCGTTGAAAAATTTGGCTCGACAGCACTCATTACAATTACTAGTGTATCTATATTACTTACAGGTGGTCTTTTCAACTCATTTTTCCGCTCAAACACTTGATGAATATAGCCTTCGTTAATGTTTTGTACTTCAAATTCCACTATATCACCAACTACCGGTGAAAATTTTTTCTTTCTAAATAATCCTCGTGGTTTTGTATTGAAACGTTCGCCATTAACGTCTACTTGATATACCCCACTAATTGATTTCACTATTCGACCTGTCTTCAAAATGGCACCTCTCGATTAATTTTACTGCATTTATTATATCAAAGACTGGAAAATTAATATATAAATGATCATTTCAAATGATATAAATATTGTGAGAGTGATACAGAATTGATAGACAATGCTCACCTGTATATGATGACATGAAGCATTTTAAAACTACCGCAATCTCAACATAAAAATACCGAGACTTCCAAATAGAAACCTCGGTACATTTACTTCAATTATATTTATACATCATCATAGCTGACTTCTTTTTCAGCTACAGTTTTACCGTCAACTTTAACAATATAACTTGCTGTTTTTCCTTTTTCAATTCTTAAAGGAATGTCTATACGTTGATCACTAGTAATGTCGAAACTACCTTTTTCAGTTGAACCGTCATTATCTTTATCTTTAATATAAACTTTAACTTTTTGTGACTTATCATTTTTACCAGTGTATGGTACATCTACCGATTCAGTTGTCGTTTTGACATCTGATGAGTCACTTTTTTTACCTTTAGAAACAACAAATGAAATCGTTGACCCCTCATCTACTGATTTTCCTTTAGGAGATTGAGAAATCACATCACCCTCATCAATATCGTCACTATACTCTTCCTTACTTTCAACTTTAAACCCTTTTTCTTCTAAGGCTTTTTTAGCTTTGCTAAAGGATTTATGCTCAAAGTCTTCTACATAAACTTGCTTAATGCCTAAAGATTCATATAGTTTAATATTAGAATCATGAATAGCGATTTCAGTATTTGCGGTTACACTTTGATTTGCAATGTATCCTTTTGGCGCTTGATTATTATATACTTTTTCAATCGTAACATCTTTAAGACCTAACGATTTTAATTTCTGCAAGGCTTCCTCCTTAGGTAAACCAATGACATTTGGCATTTTAACCTTTTCAGGGCCTTTTGATATAACAACATCAACACTGTCACCACGTTCAACACGTTCACCTGTATTAGGAGTTGTCTTAATAATTTCATTTTCAGGATATTTATCACTATAACTTCTAGAAATTTTACCCAATTTCAGGTTGTTTTTATTGAATATTTGCTCTGCTTCTTTTACAGATTTCCCGATTACATCAGGTGTCTCTTCGTATTTATTACCAAACATTGCCATTGCCACAAAAGAAACAAGTGCAATCATTAACAACGAAAAGATTAGTGATAAGAGCACAATCTTTCGTGTTGACTTCTTTTTAGGTTTTGGTTCGTAAACCGTACCTTCTGGCTTTTGGAATTGCTGATGATGAGCAGGCCCATTTACAATAGGTACTTGCGTCGTTTCACGTTTAGGTTGATTCGACTTATGTTCACTAATATGCTTTGCTAGATCTTCTTTTTTCAAAGGTACCGCTATCGTTTTCATTTTATCGAGTTCATAGACATCTTCATTCGCTCGATTTTCATGTAAAACACTACTCAAATCATCTTTCATTTCTTGAATTGTTTTGTAACGATTCGCTTTGTCTTTTTCTGTAGCGCGTAAAATGACATTACTTAAAGATTGCGGAATATCCTTACGTACATCTGTTGTCACATTTGGCACAGAATCCTGAATATGTTTAATCGCAATGCTAACTGCAGTTTCTCCATTAAAGGGTGGTTCACCAACAAGCATTTCATATAACACAATACCTATAGAATAAATATCTGTACATTCATCCGTTGCCTCACCTTTTGCTTGTTCTGGCGAAAAGTACTGCACAGTACCTAACACATGATTAGTCTGAGTTAAAGACGTCTCACTTAAAGCTTTAGCAATTCCAAAATCAAATATTTTCAACGTTTTATTGCTGTCAATTAATATATTTTGTGGCTTAATATCTCTATGTACAATACGCATATCATGCGCATGTTTAATACCATCCAATATTTGATTCGTAAAATTAATCGCCGTGTCAACACTTAATGGCCCATGACTTTCAATATACTCAGACAAAGTCGGACCTTCAATATATTCCATTACTAAGTAGTAACAGTCATCTTCTTCATCAACATCGATCATACTTACTATATTTTGATGTGATAGCTGTGATGAGTTATGTACTTCTCGTTCAAAACGTTTTAATGTTTCTTCTTTTTCTCTAGGTGGTATAAAAATCGCCTTAATTGCAACTTTAATGTTAAGTATCGTATCTTCAGCAAGATAAACGGTACTCATGCCACCGCCGCCAAGCTTATCTACAATTTTATATCGTTCATTTATTATTTTACCTATCATACTTTATCACCTTCAATAGCCGCGAGTATGAAAGTAACGTTATCTTTCGAATGGTTATCTAATGCCAATTGCATTAATTGATCACCATGATCTTCTATTGTACCTTCTTTTACTAACAAACGCTTAATTTCATTGTCTTTAACATAATCAGTTAATCCATCTGAATTTAATAATAAATAATCATAAAAATTTAATCGCTTAATAAACAAATCTGGACTCACACGTTTATCTGTGCCCATCACCTTCGTAATAATATTACGTTGTGGATGTGTAAATGCTTCTTCCGGCGTAATTTGACCCGTTAAAACAAGATGATTAACAAATGAGTGATCACTAGTAATTTGATCAATTTGTCGACTATTAATAACATAGGCTCTAGAATCACCGACATTTGCTATCACAACTGATTTTTCAAAAACAAGTGCACAAACACATGTTGTACCCATACCTTTATATTCTGCATTTTCTTGTGCATAGTGATATAACTGAAAATTTATATCTTTTATATTATTACGCAACCAATTTTCAGCTTGATGTTCTTCTATAAGATTTTCCGCTTCAAAACGGGATTTCAACTCATCTGTAACAAATTTACTTGCAACTTCTCCTGCTTTATGGCCGCCCATACCATCACACAGAACTAAAAGTTGTTGATTAGTTCGATTATAAAAAATACCACCCGCATCTTCATTCTTATCTCTATGTTGTCCAGTATCAGTAAAAAATTGTGCCTCTAGCATTTGTCTTTACCTCGTTTCTACTTGTCGTTCCTTTGCTCTTAATTGACCACAAGCTGCGTCAATATCCGAACCTTGTTCACGACGTATTGTGGCATTAATTCCTAGTCTCTTTAATTCTTTTTCAAATTTAAAGATATCATTTTTAGCCGTTTTCACATAATTTCTTTCTGGAACATGGTTGACAGGAATTAAGTTAACATGGCAGTTTAAGCCTTTTATTAAATGTGCTAATTCTCTTGCATGTTCTAGTTGGTCATTCACACCACCAAACAGACCATATTCAAAAGTAACACGACGATTTGTTTTTTCTTGATAATATTGAATTGCTTCGATTAACTTCTCAACATTATATGCACGGTTAATTGGCATCAAGCGTGATCGCACTTCATCTTTTGCGGCGTGTAAGCTTACAGCAAAATTAATTTGGATATTTTCATCCGCAAAGTCGTATATTCTAGGAATGATA
This sequence comes from Staphylococcus sp. EG-SA-14, assembly GCF_017151935.1. NCBI lineage: Bacteria > Bacillati > Bacillota > Bacilli > Caryophanales > Staphylococcaceae > Staphylococcus > Staphylococcus sp. EG-SA-14. Next base: position 112,165 of record NZ_JACVZM010000002.1, read on the forward strand.
CCTGATGTTGATACTGTAATGTGACGTGCACCAATATTTAAACTATTATCATCATTGACGATTCTTAAAAAGTCCATCATTTCATCATAATTTTCAAATGGTTCACCGATACCCATTATGACAATTTGAGATACGCGCTCTTCTGTAGCATCAAGGGCTTTTTGAACTGTTAAAACTTGTGAAACAATTTCGCCAGCTTCAAGGTTTCTTTTTAAGCCGCCAAGTGTAGAAGCACAAAACGTACATCCGATACGACAACCTACTTGTGTCGTTACACATACTGAATTTCCATAATCATGTCTCATTAAAACAGTTTCAATTGTATAGCCATCTTGTAATTCAAATAAGAATTTAATTGTACCGTCTTTACTTTCTTGTTTTACTACAGTTGTTAAAGTTGTAACAGTAAAGTTATCTTTTAAAAGCTGTCGTAAGTCTTTCGATAAGTTCGTCATTTCATCAATCGAATCTACTCTTTTTTGATATAACCATTCAAAAATCTGTTTCGCTCGAAATTTTTGTTGACCTTGTTCAACGAGCCAGTTTTGCATTTCGTCAAATCGCAATGAATATATTGATTGCTTGTCAAAATTTGGAAGAAATTTATTCTTCTTTTTCTTTTCAGCAGTTATCATTCCTAATTGTCCTTTCTTTTTATCTTAGTGATAAAGAATCCATCTGAATTAAAGTCTTGCGGCATGATTTGTAACGTTTTGACCAACTCTCCAGTTATCGGATGTTGAAACGGTTCAAATTCGAAGTTTTTATTATTTTTCAAAAACGTATAAATCACGTTTTCATTTTCTAGTTGCTCAATTGTACATGTTGAATAGATGATTTCGCCACCTATTTTTACATTGTTTTTTACATTTTCCAATATTTCAAGCTGTAATTCAACTAGTGACTCAATATGTTGTTTGCTTTGAGTATACTTAATCTCCGGCTTATGTCTCATTACACCTAATCCGCTACATGGTGCATCAACAAGTATCTTATCGTATGTTTTATCATAAGGTTTTGTCGCATCATGTTGAAAAGCTTTAATATTTGTTAATCGTAATTTTTTTATATTAAAATTAATTAAGTCTATTTTGTGATCATGTATATCTGAAGCGTCAACTTGCCCTTCTGGCATTAAAACTTCAGCAATGTGACAAGCTTTACCGCCAGGTGCACTACATGCATCTAATACGTGATCATGTCGGTCTACATTCATAATGTGTGCAACAAACATTGAGCTTTTATCTTGAATTGAAACGAATCCATCTTTAAATGAACGAGAATGAATAATTGGTTGTCCACCTATATGGAGACAATAAGGTAAGTCATGATCTTTTTCAACGTCATAACCTTCGTCTTGCAACTTTTCAATAATATCATCTAATGATGCTCGCGTCAGGTTGGCACGCACAGTTGTTGATGTCGTTTCTAAAAATGACTGTAAAATTGTTTCAGTTTCTTCGAGACCATAATGTGTTGCCCAATGATCTATAATCCACTTCGGCATACTATACTCGATTGCCATTCTTTTTTTAGGATCTGCAATTTCATTAAAATCAGGTAAGTCACTACGCATCATTGTACGTAAAATACCATTTACGACATTACCATTATGATAGCCACCGCGTTCTTTTGCTATTTCAACTGCTTCATTAATAATGGCATGATTTGGAACTTTATCTAAATAAACATATTGATAAATACTCATCCATAATAATTGCCTAACCCATGCCTTAATCTTTGTTTTCACAAAAGGCTTTAAATAAAAATCTAACGTATATTTTCTTTTAACGGTTCCGTAGACAATTTCTGTAAATAAAGCCTTATCCATTGCATTTAATTCATTTTCTGACAACACTTCATTGATACGCAAGTTACTATACGCACCTTCATTTAATATATCTTGAATCGTGTCAAAAGCAAGACTTCTCACGTTTTCTATCATATAAGTTTCTTCCCTACTAGTGTGTTTTGCGCACCACTTAAATAATTGGCAGCTAACATTCTCTTTTTCCCAGCTAATTGCATATCTTTAATTGCAACAGCTTCATTATCATTTGTAGCAACAATAATGGCTTTTTTAGTCGTTTCTATAATGGTTCCAGGCTCGTTTATCTTATTAGTCTCAACGAGTTCAGCATCGTATATTTTCAAGTTAGTGTCATCCATAGTTGTATAAGCAACTGGCCATGGTGATAATCCACGAATTTGATTAAACACTTGTCTTCCTGGTTTATTCCAGCTAATTCGCTCATCTTCGCGTCGAATATTGGAAGCAAATGTTGCTTGCGTATCATCTTGAGGTACACTTTCATTTGTGCCCTCTATAATAGATGGTAAAGTTTCTTTTAATAAATCTGCCCCTAATACACTTAATTTATCATGCATCGTACCGACATTATCATTTTCTTCTATTTTAATTGCTTGTTGCGAAATAATATTACCCGCATCTAATTTTTTAACCATATACATAATTGTTATGCCGGTTTCTTGTTCACCATCGATAATTGCCTGATGAATTGGTGCACCACCTCTATACTTTGGTAACAATGATGCATGTACATTAATTGCGCCAAGTTTTGGTAATGCCAACAATGATTCAGGTAATAATTGTCCAAAAGCAGCAGTTACAATTAAATCTACATCTAATTGAAGCAATTGTTCTAATTCTTCTGATCCACTTAATTTTTCAGGCTGATATACAGGTAAATCATATTTCATTGCAACTTTTTTAACTGGTGGTGGTGTCATAACACGTTTACGTCCAACAGGCCGATCTGGTTGCGTTACGACTGCAATGACATCATGTTCTGCAATAAGCATTTCTAAAACAGTTGTTGAAAAGTCTGGTGTACCCATAAATATTATTTTAGTCATTTATAAAATATGCCTCCACTTCTTTATCTGTTAAAATACGGTCCGCACGTTCTGTAAAAGGGATACCGTTCATTTGATCTATAATATGCAAAATCATTCTTGCTACATCTTCATGTGCAGTTAGTTCAACTTTGTTCCCATTGACGTCATAACTTTCGACAACGATCATTTTACTTCTTGTCACTTCGCCGTAAACATCTGGCAATGTAATTGAACCTTCTAAGTCTGTTATTGTTTCATTTGATTGACTAATAATTTTCGGATTAACAAGTTGTAATAATCCTTCCATTTCCATATCAATAATTGCCACTTGCAATGAGTGATTAATTTGAGGTGCACATAAGCCAGCAGCTTCTTGTGCATACATTGTATCTTCTAAATCTTGTAATAATCTTTTTAACGAATCATCAAATTTTTTAACTGCTTGCGCTTTTTTCGTTAAAATAGGATGCGATGCTGGTACTAACTTTTTAATCGCCATAACTCTTACTCCTCAATAAAATTCATCAAACTATTATAACGTAAATATATTAAAAATGCGACCTTACATCATAGAATGTATATTTTTCAATTTGAAGATTGTCATGTGATTCATTACGTATATTTCACACGTAAAATAATACAATGCAACTGAAATGTAATCCTAAATTTATTGTAAGGATTGAATAACTGAAATTTAGATGATTGGGAATGCTTAAACTAGAATGTTTGAACTAAAAGTGGGTATAATAAAAAGAGAAGCTAATGTCATTATAAGCAATTCAACTGGAGGGAAAGAAATGCAAGTAAACAAAGTTATTTATATTTTATTAGCATTGTTCTTAGGTAGTTTTGGTATTCATAAATTTTATGCCGGCAAGAATATGCAAGGTATTCTACACTTAATATTCTGTTGGACAGGTATCCCACACATTTTAGCAATTATTAGTGCGGTGATTACTGTTTTCAAACCTGCTGATGAACAAGGTAATGTCACTTTATAAATTGATAAAAATAAATCCCGATGACAATCATTTATTATTTGCGAATCATAGAGTTATAGTTATTACGAACTCTATGTGATAAGCAGTAATGCTGATTGTTTATCGGGATTATTATTGCGATTATTTAATGTAGTACACTATTTATCAAGATCCAATGAACGACTCGCTAATTTCTCTTTCATTTCTTTTGAAAGATTATTTAAAACAGAGTAATGCGCGTTCCCAAAATCTCTAGATGCATTTAAGTATGGCAAGGCAACTAATCCAATTATATGCGGATCTGGATGCTCTTTATCATGGTATAGCTGTGGTGAAACAGTTAAATAAGCTAGTTGTGGCATATCAACTTGTTCTTTCTCTGGATTAGTATCTTTATGATTCCCTCCCTTTGTTACGAAAGATACACTTGTAACTGGGACGCTTGATATTTCCATTTGAGCAACACTATATGGTACTGGTTTAGGATCTTTCAGATTAGAGAACATACTTAAATCATCAAGTTCTTCAACTTTATCTAGATTTACCGCATTCTTATTTGAATATGAATATGATCCAGGTTCAACTGATGCATAAATCAACTTTCCATCTTTATATTTCGTTAAAATTTCAGCATAAAAAACAGGTGTGTCTGAACCACCAATTTTTTTACCACTTTTATCTACATACCAATAGTTAACTTGTTTCAAACCATCATAAGTAGTAACTTCTTTACGTTTTACACCTTTTTTATTTTTAAAAAACTTATCAACATCTTCCATTGAAGCACCTTTAGACTCTTTTGTAAAATTATAATCTGCTAACTTCACTTGATTCATTAAAGACTTATAATCTTTCCACCCTTGCATACCTGTGCTATTCATAAATGTCTTTTCGGTTATAAATGGTTCTATCTTTTCTAAAACAGGTACTGCTTTAACTTTCGCTATTTTTTCCTTATTTTTTTTATAGTGTGCAACTTTTGGGTCTTTCTCTTCTTCCGATTCTTTTTTTACAGTTTCTTGTTTTGATTCTTCTGATTTCTTTGATGATAATTTATGATTCCCACCAAAAGAACAACCTGCTACGACTAAAAGCATAATTAAAAGTAAACATCCCAGTGTCTTTTTCATAAACGTTCTCCTCTTAAGTTATTTTGTTTGAATCAAATAAACTTACATAAATTTAAAAAACTTATTTATATTGATATTTTACATTAACCGTCAATATTTTTAAATACTTTAATTGATAATTTAAGAAAATTGTTTTGTCTAATAATTTAAGTAGTTAAAACATAGATAGATATAAAATAGTTTGTGACCATTAATTTATAGTTGTAAAATTTGCACTATTTTAATTTGCTATTTTAAAAATAGTTTGTTTAATCATTAGTACTTTTGTTTATCAGTAAGTATGGCACCTACATTAAAATCAGAATTCGTAAATGAAAATACTAATAAATTCCTAATCAAATCAAAATCACGTAAGTTATAAAGCCATATAAAAGACAGAATATAAACTGCTAATTTAAATAGTTAACAGTTGTATATTCTGTCCTTTTTCTGTACTTAAAGTAAATATTCAAACACTGGTTCAAATACTCGTACATACTGAACTTGTTTCTAATAATTAGTAATGTTACATCATCATCTGTGGATCAATATCAATCTTCAATGCTAATTTTTCTTTTATAAATTTTTCATGGTAATAGTCATCTAAAAACTGAATGGCTTGTAATAATCCAGGTTCACTTTTATATTTCACTAAAATTTGGAATCTAAATTCATTGTTGATTCTCGCAAGTGCTGCCGGAGATGGACCTAGTACAAGCGCTTTTTCTGTTAAATGCTGTAATAAAATTTTATGAACATGCTGCGATGCTTCCATAACCTTCTTCATTTCTTTATGTGAGATTGTGAAATTAATCAAATAATAATACGGTGGATACTTTCCTAATTTACGATATTCCATTTCCTGACGATAAAATGTTAAATAATCATTTTTTTGAACATCCAATATTGAATAATGATCTGGATTATACGTTTGAATGATGACTTGACCTGCCTTTTCATGACGACCAGCTCTACCAGCCACTTGCGTTAATAGTTGATAAGTACGTTCGCTCGCCCGAAAATCAGGTAAATTTAACATTGTATCTGCATTCAGCACACCAACTAAAGTAATATTTGGATAATCTAATCCTTTCGCAATCATCTGAGTACCTAGTAAAATGTCACCGTTACCTTTTTCGAATTCAGTCAATAACTTTTCATGTGCACCTTTCTTTGAGGTTGTATCTACATCCATCCTAATTATGCGCGCATCTTCAAATTCTTGTTGCAATAGTTCTTCAACTTTCTGAGTACCAGTACCTACTTGTCGAATGTGTTCACTCTCACAATTTGGACATTGATTCGGTGGCGTCTCTTGGTAACCACAATAGTGACATTTTAATAAGTCTGTCGTTTTATGATACGTTAATGAAATATCACAGTTTGGACATTGCGGTACATATCCACAATCCCGACATAACATAAACGATGCATAACCACGTCGATTTAAAAATAAAACAACTTGTTCCTGTCGATCTAATCTTAATTGTATGGCTTCACGTAAATCTTTTGAAAACATTGACCGATTACCTTCACTCAATTCTTCACGCATGTCTACTATATCAATTTCAGGTAAAGCTTGTTGGTTCACTCTGTTTGGTAATGATAGCAAATGATAAACGCCTTTTTCAGCTCGTGCATAACTTTCAAGACATGGTGTTGCACTTCCTAAAATGACTGGACAGTGATGATATTCACTTCGCCATTGGGCAATTTCTCTAGCGTGATATCTCGGATAATCTTCTTGTTTATATGTAGATTCATGTTCTTCATCAATGATGATTAACCCTAAATTTTTGAAAGGTGCGAACACACTTGACCTTGCACCAACACTTACTCTCGCACGACCATCCCTAATTTTTTGCCACTCATCATAACGTTCCCCATTAGATAAGCCAGAATGTAATACAGCAACGTCATCACCAAATCGACGTTTGAAGCGTAAAACCATTTGCGGTGTTAGAGCGATTTCAGGAACTAACATCATCGCCTGTTTTCCTTGGCTTAAAACATCTTCTATCGTTTGTAAATATACTTCTGTTTTACCTGATCCCGTCACACCATGAAGTAAAAATGTTTCTTGCTCTTGGCTTACAATTTTAGCTTTAATCGCTTCATATGCTTTATATTGGTCTTCTGTTAATTGCTGTTTTGATTCTTGTTCGAAAACACGATCTTTAAATGGGTCTCTTTCAACAACCGCGTCATATTTTTCAACATAACCTTTTTTGATAAGTCCATCTAAACTGGATTTTGAAAAGCCCATATCCTCAATATCAGTTAAAAATATTGTTTTATGTTGTTCTTCAGACAAGTAAGCATACAAATCGTATTGTTTAATAACTTTCTCCAACTTAGCTAATACTTCATCAGGATGATACCCTTCAATGACACGAACAGCACGCTTGGTTTTTTTAGTTATATTTTGTGTGAGAATCGTTTTTTCTTCAACGATATCATCTTTTAACAACTTCATAAGCAATTGAATATCATTATTTTTTTGCGCATCTTTATAATAATAGTAACCATGCTTATCAAATTTTTGTAATAAAGCTGAAGGTACCTCTTTGTCATCTTTCATCTTAAATGCTTTTTTATACTTCGCTTTAATAGCACTCGGAAGCATCACTTCTAGCATAGAAATACGTTTAATGACATGAGTTGAACCCATCCACTCACTTAAAGCTATTAATTCTGATGTTAATTCAGGTTGTATATCTTTCACTTCTATGATTTTTTTTAACTTCGAAACGTCAAGTTGTGCATCAGGTTCTGCTGTTACTTCCATTACATAACCTTGAATCGTTCTTGGTCCAAAAGGTACAATCACACGCACACCAGGTTGGATGACAGATTCGAGTTGTTCAGGAATTATATAATCAAATTTATAGTCAACGCTCTTCGACGCGACATCGACTATGACTTTCGCTATCATTATTGCCACCTAGTTTCTAGTTCATCTAAAATTTGTGCAGCTAATACTACTTTTTTTCCTTTCTTGATATTTACCTTTTCATTATTTTTAAAATGCATTGTCAATTCATTATCATCAGAACTAAATCCGATAGACATATCCCCAACATTATTTGAAATAATCACATCTGCATTTTTCTTGCGTAATTTTTGTTGTGCATAATTTTCAATATCTTCAGTCTCTGCTGCAAAGCCTATTAAATACTGTGATGTTTTATGTTCACCTAAATATTTAAGAATGTCTTTAGTACGTTTAAAAGATACTGATAAATCACCATCCTGCTTTTTCATCTTATGTTCTAATACATCAACTGGTGTATAGTCAGATACGGCTGCTGCTTTTACAACAATATCTTGTTCGTCAAATCGGCTTGTCACTTGTTCAAACATTTCTTCAGCACTTTGAACATGAATAACTTCAATATCTTTTGGATCCTCTAGTGTTGTAGGACCAGCAACTAACGTCACGATAGCTCCTCGATTTCGCAATGCTTCAGCTATTGCATAGCCCATTTTTCCAGAAGAACGATTGGATACAAATCTGACTGGATCGATAACTTCAATAGTTGGTCCTGCTGTAACCAATGCGCGTTTATCTTGAAATGAACTATTAGCTAAACGATTACTATTTTGAAAATGAGCATCAATAACAGAAACGATTTGAAGCGGTTCTTCCATACGTCCTTTAGCAACATAACCACATGCTAGAAATCCGCTTCCTGGTTCGATAAAATGATACCCATCTTCTTTTAAAATATTAATATTTTGCTGCGTACGTTTATTTTCATACATATGCACATTCATAGCAGGCGCAATAAATTTCGGTGTCTCTGTTGCTAGCAACGTTGATGTCACCAAATCATCAGCAATACCTACACTCAATTTTGCAATTGTATTTGCCGTTGCAGGTGCAACAATGATTGCATCTGCCCAATCACCTAATGCAATATGCTGTATTTCTGAAGGATTTTCTTCTATAAAAGTATCTGTATAAACAGCATTTCGACTTATTGCTTGAAATGCTAATGGTGTCACAAATTTTTGTGCGTGATTCGTTAACATAACGCGAACTTCATACCCAGATTGTGTTAACTTACTTGTCAAATCAATCGCTTTATATGCCGCAATGCCACCTGTAACGGCTAATAATATTTTCTTCATATTCAATCTCCCTTAAATATCACTATGACATTTACGCTTTACATCATCATATGCGCACAAATGCTCATTACTTTTTTATAGATACAAATTTAGTATTATTATAACATCAATCATTGGATAAACTAAAAAAACACACCTACATAGGTGCGTTTGATTTGGATATGCCTTGACGTATTTGATGTACGTCTAGCTTCACATATTTTTAATGGTCGAAACTATTCTTTACCATAATAATCACTTGAAATAACAGGGCGAATTTTACCGTCAGCAATTTCTTCTAACGCTCTACCAACTGGTTTAAATGAATGATATTCACTTAATAATTCAGTTTCAGGTTGTTCATCAATTTCACGCGCTCTTTTCGCTGCAGTTGTTGCAATTAAATACTTTGATTTAATTTGTGACGTTAATTGGTTTAATGGTGGATTTAACATTATTTTTTAGCCTCCAAAATCATTTTTCTATACTTAGCTTCTACGCGCTCTCTTTTTAAGTGCTCAGCTTCTACAATACATTGAATTCTATTCTTCGCAAGTTCTACTTCATCATTAACTACAACGTAATCGTATAAATTCATCATTTCAACTTCTTTACGCGCTTCGTTAATACGACTTTGTATTTTCTCATCAGATTCTGTTCCTCTACCTACTAATCGCTCTCTCAAGTGTTCTAAACTTGGAGGTGCTAAGAAAATAAATAGCGCATCTGGAAATTTCTTTCTAACTTGCTTTGCACCTTCTACTTCAATTTCTAAAAATACATCATGACCTTCGTCCATTGTATCTTTAACATATTGAACTGGTGTACCATAATAGTTGCCTACATATTCAGCATATTCTATAAATTGGTCATCTTTGATTAAAGCTTCAAACGCATCCCTAGTTTTAAAAAAGTAATCTACGCCATCAACTTCACCTTCACGCATTTGACGTGTTGTCATTGAAATAGAATACTTATATGATGTACTTGGATCTTCAAATATTCGTTTTCTAACAGTACCTTTACCTACTCCAGATGGTCCTGATAAAACGATTAACAATCCTTTTTCATTATCCATGCCTTACGACCTCTCTAAGCTAATCTTCTATTATTTAAATATGATATCACATTGTTCTTTATATTGTATAGCATATTTGAAATTGCATGCCATAATTTCTATTAAGTCTAACAATATCGTTATATTGCACGATTAATTTTAATTAAATAAATTGAATTGCAAACTTTTAGATAATGTAAAATGTATGGCATAATGTATGGTTCAATAACTATACCGAAAAGTTACAATCATGTTAAAATGAAACGAATGATATGAAGAAGGTGGAAGATAAATTATGGCTTATGATGGCTTATTTACAAAGAAAATGGTTGAGTCTCTACAATTTTTAACAACAGGACGCGTTCACAAAATCAATCAACCTGATAATGACACGATACTAATGGTTGTACGTCAAAATAGACAAAACCATCAATTGTTATTGTCAATCCATCCAAACTTTTCAAGATTACAATTAACTACTAAAAAATATGATAATCCATTTAATCCACCCATGTTTGCGCGTGTTTTTAGAAAACACTTAGAAGGTGGTATTATCGAATCGATTAAGCAAATTGGTAATGATCGTCGCATTGAAATCGATATAAAGAGTAAAGATGAAATTGGCGATACTATTTACCGCACTGTCATCCTTGAGATTATGGGTAAACATAGTAACTTAATTTTAGTAGATGAAAATCGCAAAATAATTGAAGGATTTAAACACTTAACACCAAATACGAATCACTATCGTACAGTAATGCCAGGATTTAATTATGAAGCACCACCTACTCAGCACAAAATAAATCCGTATGATATTACAGGTGCAGAGGTGTTGAAATATATCGATTTTAACGCAGGTAATATTGCTAAACAATTATTGAATCAGTTTGAAGGATTTAGCCCTTTAATTACGAATGAAATCGTTAGTCGTCGTCAATTTATGACTTCATCAACATTACCAGAAGCATTTGACGAAGTAATGGCAGAAACCAAGTTACCACCTACTCCTATTTTTCATAAAAATCATGAAACAGGTAAAGAGGATTTCTATTTTATAAAGTTAAATCAATTTAATGATGATACAGTTACATACGATTCATTAAATGATTTACTTGACCGTTTTTATGATGCGCGTGGCGAACGTGAACGCGTTAAACAACGTGCGAATGATTTAGTTCGATTTGTTCAACAGCAGTTGCACAAATATCAAAATAAATTAGCGAAGTTGATTGAAGAATATGAGCAGTCTAAAAATAAAGATACTGAACAGTTATATGGTGAATTGATCACTGCTAATATATATCGAATTAAGCAAGGCGATAAAGAAGTGACGGCATTGAATTATTATACGAATGAAGAAGTTGTCATTCCTTTAAATCCTACAAAATCCCCATCAGCAAATGCTCAATATTATTATAAACAATATAATCGTATGAAAACGAGAGAACGTGAATTACAACATCAAATTCAATTGACGAAAGACAATATAGATTATTTTTCAACAATCGAACAACAATTACATCATATTTCTGTCCATGACATTGATGAAATTAGAGATGAATTAGCAGAACAAGGCTTTATGAAACAGCGTAAAAATCAAACTAAGAAAAAGAAAGCGCAGATTCAATTACAACATTATGTATCAACTGATGGTGACGATATATATGTTGGCAAGAATAACAAGCAAAATGATTATTTAACAAATAAAAAAGCTAAAAAAACTCACACATGGTTACACACAAAAGATATTCCTGGTTCACATGTCGTTATATTTAATGATGCACCAAGTGATACGACAATCAAGGAAGCGGCTATGTTAGCAGGATATTTTTCAAAAGCTGGTAATTCTGGACAAATACCTGTTGATTACACGTTAATTAAAAATGTGCATAAACCATCAGGTGCAAAGCCTGGGTTTGTAACATATGACAATCAAAAAACTTTGTATGCTACACCTGATTATGAACTTATTCAAAAAATGAAACAATCATAATCAAGTTGTCGACAAATAAACACCTCACAAAAGAAAGTAGTCCTTTCTTATGGTGAGGTGTTTATTTATTATTTAATGCGTTCATTGAAACGAAGTATCGTGTTTTTAAATAACGTATCATCATTTAAGTTACAAATTATCTTTGTGATTTTAAAAATGAGTGAAACTAAAATGCTAATGTGTACTTAAAATAGAAATACATAGGTAAAACGCATGCATAAGAAAAAGTGTTTCTTTATCATTCAACGCTGTGCGAATCCTTTTACTCAGGTAATGCTAATTGAAAACTTACTCCAAACTTATCTTGAACCCAAGCAAACTCTCTGTATGGTGGCATATTCGTTTTTGGCATTAAAATGGCACCTTCATCTTTTAATCCATTAAATAGTCGTTCCATTTCAATAGTATCTTTTACTGTAACAAATAATGAAATCGCAGGATTCATTGGTAATTCTGTGCCACTATTAGCATCAATTGCCATGAATACTTGTCCATTTAATGTAAATATTGAGTGTTGTACAGTCCCAGGATCACCAGGTCCATTTTCACCATACTTAGCCATTGTTATAATCTCACTATCTTCAAATAAGCTTGTGTATAGTTTAACAGCTTCTTCAGCTTGGTTATTAAACATTAAAAATGTCGTGATTTTTGGAATATCCATGCTATGCCTCCTATAGATTGAACTTATATAACTACTATTATCTTAACATAATTAAAATGACAAAAGCGCGTCATACCGTTATGTGCACGAATGACAAACGTCTTATTGGCCTGTTGATTAAATCACATAGTTAACGATAAAAATTACGCAAGATTAAAAATATGATACATATGTTAATAAATGATACTTATCATAGGTATTAATGTTTTGACTTATTGTCAAATTTGATTACAATTAAAATTAAGTTAAAGGAGGGACGTTATGTTACATTATGTGATTCCAGTATTAGTCCTATTACTCGTATTCTTAATTGGTTGGATTTTAATAAAGTTAATTATCCGCTAATAAATTTTTTATATAATAAAAGCTATAGTGTTTGTAATATTCGGATGCGGTTAAGCAGCCCCTGATATTAAACACTATAGCTTTTTTGTTTTTAAATTTGTCCTTGTTTACGTAATATATCCTTTACATGTTTAAATAAATCATCATTATGATCTATAGTTGTTTTATTTTTTATATGTTTTTGCTTCGTTGAACTTTCGTCGACATCGTGACTACTAGATAGATTGGAATCATTTGAATGATTGATAAATTCGTTACAATGTTTTATCTTCCCATATAAATCATTAGATGTTTTGTCATTCATTTGTTGAATTCCTCCTTCTAGTGTCTATATTATGCTAAGTTGTCTCTCCATTCAACTAATGTTTGGATATCTTCACTAGAAATTTTACCTTCATTTTCAGCTACTTCAATTAATTCATTGTAATCACTTAAAGTGTAAAAAGGTAGTTGAATATTGCTAAATGTATCATCTGCTTTTTTCAAACCGTAAGTAAAGATAGCTACAACACCTAATACTTCTGCACCTGCTTGTTTTAAGGCTTCAACTGCTGTGACTGAAGATCCTCCTGTCGAAATTAAATCTTCTATCACAACTACTTTTTTACCTTCACTTTTAGCACCTTCGATTTGATTTTGCTTACCATGACTCTTATTTGATGAACGAACATAATTCATTGGTAATTTTAATTTTTCAGCAATAAAAGCTGCATGTGGAATACCAGCTGTTGCAGTACCAGAAATAACTTCTACTTCAGGAAAGTGTTCTTTAATTAAGTTAATTAAACCATCGCGGATTGCGCCTCGAACTAAAGGATAACCTAACGTAACACGGTTATCACAGTAAATCGGTGATTTAATACCTGAACTCCATGTATATAAATCATTTGGTGATAATGTTACAGCTTCAATATCTAATAATGATTTTGCAATTTCTTTAGCCATTATACTAACCAACTTTCTTTAATTTTATGATAACTTTCGACTGGATTGTCACTTTGTGTAATCGGTCTACCGACTACAATATGCGTCGAACCAAGCTGTCTTGCTTCTTCCGGTGTCGTAATACGGTGTTGGTCATCTTGAGATGCACCTTTAGGTCTAATACCTGGTGTTACTTTTAAAAATGATGTACCTAACTTTTCAGTCAACATACGACTTTCAAGAGGTGAACAAACAACGCCATCTAAACCAGCTGCATTTGCTAACTTGGCATAATTTAAAACGGCCTCTTCAATCGATGTTTGTATATTTTGTTCGTGTCGTAACATGTCTTCTGTTGTTGACGTAAGCTGTGTTACTGCAATAATTTTTGTATGTTGATTATGTTTTCTTAATCCTTTAATGGCCTCAGACATCATTTTTACGCCACCAGCAGCATGAACATTTACCAGATCAACATTCAATTTAGCTAGTCCTTCCATCGCCTTACCAACTGTATTAGGAATATCATGCAGTTTTAAATCTAAAAATACATCATGGCCTCTTTCTTTTATCTCATTAATTAATTGAGGACCTTCTTGATAAAAAAGTTCCATACCTACTTTTACGAATAATGATTCATCAAATAAATCTAAAAATTGATTTACTTTTTCTTTTGATTCAAAATCTAATGCAATAATTGGTAAATCTTTCATCATATATGTCTCCCTTTATATTAAGAAATTCATTAAAATAATGAGGCTGTAATATAAACTTCTTTAAGTAAATGGTTAATTACAGCCCCACCGATACAGTTTGATTGATTTACATTTGACGCATTGTAAATGTCATACTTTCAATTACATTCGTTAAGGCATTAGCTGTATCTAAAGATGTCAAACATGGAATACCATTTTCAACTGTAGTACGTCTAATTTGGAAGCCATCCCTTTCTACTTCTTTACCTTTAGTCATTGTATTTATAACGATTTGAACATCACCATTTTGAATACGTGTTAATAAATCATTTTCGCCACCAATTTTGCCTACTACTTCTGCAGGTATGTCATACTCAGCTAATTTATTAGCTGTTCCAGACGTTGCTAAAATTTTATAGCCAACTTCATTTAAGCGTTGTGCCAATTTAACAACTTCCTCTTTATCTTTGTCACTGACGGTCATTAATACTGTACCGTGATCTTTAACTTCAACACCACTACCTGTTAACCCTTTGAATAACGCCTTTTCTAATGTAGTATCTTTCCCCATCACTTCACCTGTTGACTTCATTTCAGGTCCTAAAGTAATATCAACATTTTTCAATTTATTAAAACTAAATACCGGTGCTTTCACAAAGACACCATCAGCATATGGTTGAACCCCTTCTTGATAACCCATATCTGTTAGTTTTTCCCCAATGATTGCTCGCATAGCTAATTGTGCCATTGGAATATCAGTAATTTTACTTAAGAATGGTACCGTTCTACTAGAACGTGGATTTACTTCTAAAACATACACACCATCGTGAGCTATAACGAATTGAATGTTGATTAAGCCAATGATGTTTAAACCTTTAGCTAATTTTATAGTATAGTCCTCAAGTGTTGCTAACTCGTCTTCTGTCAAAGTTTGTGGCGGATATACAGCGATTGAGTCACCACTATGCACACCAGCACGTTCAATATGTTCCATGATTCCTGGAATAATGACCGTTTCTCCATCACAAATCGCATCAACTTCAATTTCTTTACCAGTTAAATATCTATCGACTAGTACCGGATGTTCCGGACTCGCTTTTACAGCCTGGGTCATATAGTTTTCTAACTCTTTGTCATTGTCTACAATTTCCATTGCGCGACCACCTAATACATAAGAAGGTCTTACTACAACCGGATATCCGATTTCTGCAGCATTCGCTAATGCTTCCTCAGGTGATGTAGCTGTTTTTCCTTGTGGCTGTGGCACGTTAATTTTTCTTAATAGTGCTTCAAATTCTTTTCTATCTTCAGCACGATTTAGATTTTCTAGTGAAGTACCAAGTATTTTAACACCATGTTTAGCCAATTTGTCTGCTAAATTAATCGCTGTTTGTCCTCCAAATTGTACAACGACACCTTTAGGTTTTTCTAAATTAATGATATTCATCACATCTTCTTCAGTTAAAGGTTCAAAGTATAATTTGTCAGAAATTGAGAAGTCTGTTGAAACTGTTTCTGGATTGTTATTCACAATTATCGCTTCGTACCCTGCTTTTTGAATTGCCCAAACGGCGTGAACTGTCGCATAGTCAAATTCTACACCTTGGCCGATTCGAATTGGTCCAGAGCCTAATACTAAGATTTTTTCTTTGTCAGTAACTATGGATTCATTTTCAGTTTCGTATGTACCATAATAATATGGTGTTGAAGATTCAAATTCAGCTGCGCAAGTATCAACCATCTTGTAAACAGGTTTAATATCATTTTCCATACGCAATTGATATACTTCTTCTTCCGTCATATTAAAGCGATGCGCTATTGTTTTATCACTAAATCCATAATCTTTTGCATATTTAAGATATTCTAAATCACCTTGATGCTCTTTTAATTGATGCTCAATATCAATAATGTTTTGGAACTTGTGTAAGAAGAAGTAATCAATCTGAGTCATATTATGAATTTCTTCTAATGTTGTGCCTCTTCTAATTGCTTCGCCGATGAAAAATAATCGTTCATCATCTTGGTGTGAAATACGTTCTTTAATATAATCAAGATCGAAGCTTTCACCATTTGGTAATCCTAAGTGATGCACACCATACTCAAGTGATCGAATTGCTTTTAACAATGATTCTTCGTAAGTTCGACCAATGGCCATAACTTCACCTGTTGCTTTCATTTGTGTACCAAGCTCTCGTTCTCCTTTTTCAAATTTATCAAAAGGAAATCTTGGTATTTTTGAAATCACATAGTCTAAAGTTGGTTCAAACGCTGCATAAGATGTTCCTGTAATTGGATTTAACATTTCATCTAATGTTAGACCAACCGCGATTTTAGCAGCTAATTTTGCAATAGGATATCCTGTTGCTTTTGAAGCTAACGCTGATGAACGTGATACACGCGGATTTACTTCTATAATATAATAATCGAATGAATGGGGATCTAATGCTAATTGAACATTACAACCACCTTCGATACCTAAAGCTCGAATAACTTTTAATGAAACATCACGTAACATTTGATACTCAACATCTGATAATGTTTGGCTAGGAGCCACAACAATTGAATCGCCTGTATGAATACCAACTGGATCAATATTTTCCATGTTACATACAACGATGGCATTATCGTTTTTATCACGCATTACTTCGTATTCGATTTCTTTAAAACCTGCGATAGATTTTTCTAATAAACATTGCGTTGCTGGACTATAATGAAGACCATTTGAGACGATTTCATGTAATTCTTCATCATTATGACAAATACCGCCTCCGGTACCCCCCATCGTAAATGCCGGTCTAACAATTAGCGGGTATCCCACTTGCTCTTTGAATTTAAAGGCTTGCTCTACTGTATTTACAATGTCACTCTCTGGTACAGGAACGTTTAAATCATTCATTAATGTTCTAAACATTTCACGGTCTTCTGCTTGTTGAATTGATGTTAGCTCAGTTCCTAATAATTGGACGTTATTATCTTGAAGCACACCACTTTCGTGTAGTTGAATCGCCATGTTTAAACCTGTTTGACCACCTAAAGTTGGGAGTAAAGCGTCAGGTTGCTCTTTACGTATAATTCGCGCTATAAAATCATGAGTTAACGGTTCGATATATACTTTATCCGCAATTTCCTTATCAGTCATGATTGTCGCTGGATTTGAATTTACAAGAATAACTCGGTATCCCTCTTCTTTTAAAGCTAGACATGCTTGTGTTCCAGCATAATCAAATTCAGCTGCTTGACCTATGATAATTGGCCCAGACCCTATTACTAAAATTGTTTTGATATCATTACGTTTAGGCATTGATATGACGCTCCTTTTCCTTAAAATTAGTCATCATTGCTACAAAATCATCAAATAGATAGTTTGAATCTGACGGTCCTGGATTTGCTTCAGGATGGTATTGAACAGAAAATGCTGGTAATGTTTTATGTTTTAAACCTTCTACAGTACCATCATTTAATGCAAGATGAGTAACTTCTAAATCAGTACTTTTTAACGAATCTATATCTATTGCATATCCATGGTTTTGACTCGTAATATCAACTTTTCCAGTCTCTAAATTTTTAACTGGATGGTTCGCACCACGATGACCAAACTTCATTTTAAATGAGCTTGCTCCTTGAGATAATGCAAAAAGTTGATGTCCTAGACAGATACCAAAGAACGGAATTTTCCCTAAAATTCCTTGAATCATTGGAATCGCACATTCTACAACTTCAGGATTACCTGGTCCGTTTGATAGCATAACGCCATCTGGAGCCATTGCTAAAATTTCTTCGGCAGTAGTTGTATATGGTACAACTGTGACGTTACAACCTCTGACGTTTAATTCTCGAACAATATTTTGCTTCTTACCAAAGTCTACAAGTACAACACTTAGATCCTTACCTGTCGAAACATACGGTGTTTTTGTCGAAACGATTTCTACTTCGTTTTTAGGTAATTCTACTTGTTGTAAATGTTTGACAAGTTGATCAATATCTTCTTTTCGATCAGTAAAACCAGCTTTTAACACACCGTGTTGTCGAATTTTACGCGTAATACTTCTTGTATCAACACCTGCAATCCCTGGAATTTGATGCAATTCTAAAACGTCATGAAGTGTCTTTTGCTGTCTAAAATTACTTGGATGCGCACTCGCTTCTTTCACAACAATACCGTTTAATGTAGGTACTAATGATTCAAAATCGTCTCTATTGATACCATAATTACCGATTAATGGATACGTAAAAGTAATGATCTGACCTGTATATGATGGATCTGAAATAGTTTCTTGATAACCTGTCATCGCTGTATTAAATACAATTTCTCCTACAGTTAAGTTATCAGATCCTAAACGGTAGCCTTCGTAAAAAGAACCGTCTTCTAACACTAGATAACGTTTGCTTTGCATATTATTTATCCCCCTCAAATTTAACTTCGCCTTCAACCATTGTTAAGATCGGATTTCCATAAACTTTATAGCCGATAAATGGTGTATTATCTGCTTTTGATAAGAAATCTTCTCCTTTAATTTCTTGTTCACTATCTAAATCAATGATTGTTAAATCTGCATAACCATTTTCTTTTAATGTGCCGTATTCTAAATTAAATGTCTCACATGGTTTAATTGTTAAGTAATCTACTAATTGTTGTAATGTCCAATCACCATTTTTTACAAAATGCGTATATAATAATGGGAATGCTGTTTCACTACCAACAATTCCGAATGGTGCTTTTTCCATTGGTTGCGCTTTTTCATCACGTGCATGTGGTGCATGGTCTGTTGCGATACAGTCAATTGTACCGTCTAGTAACCCTTCTAACAAAGCCTCTCTATCTTCAGTACTTCTCAATGGTGGATTCATTTTATAAATGGCATTATTACCAGGAATATCATCTTCTGTTAACAATAAATGATGTGGTGTAACTTCAGCTGTAACATGAATGCCTGCGCGTTTAGCATCACGAATGACTCTAACACTTTCTTTAGTAGAAACATGACATACATGATAATGACAACCTGCTGCTTCAGCTAATAGTACATCTCTTGCGATTTGAACAGATTCACAAATGTTTGGAATACCTGGTATACCTAACTCTTTACTGCGTTTCCCTTCATGCATTGCACCACCATAGATTAATGAATTATCTTCACAGTGTGCTACGATGGCTTTGTTTACTTTTGCAGCTTCAATCATACCTTCATACATCATGCTTGCAGTTTGTACTCCTACACCGTCATCTGTAAACGCAAAGGCACCTTCTTTTACTAGTGCTGGGAAATCAACCAATTCTTTACCTAATTGACGTGTTGTAATTGAAGCATAAGGTAATACACGTACTTGAGCATTGTCATCGATTAATTTTTGTAAAGCTTCAAAATGTTCTACAGAATCTGGTACCGGTCTTGTGTTAGGCATTGGACATACAGTTGTAAATCCGCCTCTAGCAGCAGCTTTAGTACCAGTTTCAATTGTCTCTTTATATTCACCACCAGGTTCACGTAAATGAACATGAACATCGACAAATCCAGGTGACACAAAGTGACCTTTCGCATCTATGATGTCAACACCATTGCTTGGTTCAATTGCAGGTGCAATTTGTTTAATTACCTTACCATCAATTAAAATATCTGCTTGTTGTAATTCGCCATTTTGTAATACTTTACCGTTTTTAATTAATTTCATCATTTTCGTCCCCTTACCTATTTTAATAATTCATCAATGACTGCCATTCTTAAGTAAACGCCATTTTCCATTTGCTTAAAAATTCTTGATTTTGAAGCTTCTACTAAATCGCTTTGTATTTCTACTCCTCTATTCACAGGTGCCGGATGCATAACAATAGCATGTTCTTGTAATTTGTTATAGCGCACTTCATTTAAGCCATGCTTTTGATGATAATCATCTGCTGCAAATCTAGTTTCTTCTGCAAGCCCATGTCTTTCATGTTGAATTCTTAATAACATAACTATATCTACTGTTTCTATAACATCATCTATATTTACATAAGGTGCTTCTAAAGAATCATCAATCCAAGCATTTGGGCTATTAAACATTACGTTTGCACCTAATGCTTTTAAACTATGGTAATTACTACGTGCGACACGTGAATTTTTAATGTCTCCACAAATCAATACATTCAAGCCTTCAAAATATCCATATTCTTCATATATCGTCATTAAATCAAGTAAACTTTGTGTTGGATGTTGTCCACTACCATCACCAGCATTCGCAATTGGGATGTTAATATTCGCTAATTTTTCATAGTAGTTATTAAACGGATGTCTAATGACTAATAAATCACAGCCAATACTTTCTAAAGTTTTACATGTGTCATATAAAGATTCACCTTTTGAAACAGATGATGTTGATGTTTCAAAGCTAATCGTTTTTAACCCTAGCTTAAGTTCTGCCATTTCAAAACTACATTTTGTTCGAGTAGAATTTTCAAAGAATAAATTTGCGACATATTTCCCTTCAAAGTTTGGTAGTTGACGTTCACCAGATTTAAATTGACTTGCCTTTTGGATAAGTTTGTATATTTGATCTGTAGATAAATGTTCCATTGATAATAAATGATTCATAAAAGCGCCCTCCTTAATTTGTAAATCTTAATTGTTTTGTTTTTTCTCTTTAGGTAAGATTAAGTTCAAAATAATTCCTGAAAGTGCAGCTAATGCCATCCCCTCAATTTGAAGGTTGATACCAATTTCTTTTAAGTTAAATACTAAATTACCGATACCTACAACTAAAATTACTGAAGCTATAACTAAATTTCGATTGTTCGCAAAATCTACTTTGCTTTCAACTAGCATTCTTAAGCCACTTGCTGCAATAATACCGAAAAGTAATATAGATACTCCTCCCATAACTGGTGTAGGTATAGAAGAAATTAATGCAGTGAACTTACCAATGAATGCTAAAACAATTGCTATAACTGCTGCACCACCAATGACGTAAATACTGTATATTCTGGTAATCGCTAATACACCGATATTTTCACCGTATGTTGTACTTGGTGGTCCACCAATAATACTGGCAAACATTGTAGAAACACCATCACCAATGATTGATTTATCAAGTCCTGGCTTTTCAAAGAAGTTTCTACCTACGATTTTATTCAATACCATTTGGTGCCCAATATGTTCACTTACTGTTACAAACACAATCGGAATCATTACCAGTACAAGTCCTAAGTGAAATGAAGGTACATAATCTTTAAATGGCAGATAAATATGAGGGAAATCTATCCATTTTGCTGACATAATTGCATCAAATTTCACAATCCCCATAAAAATCGCTACCACATAACCTACGATAATACCTACAAGTACTGGAATTAAAGATAGGAATCCTTTAAAAAATCCTTGAACGACTATTGTTACAAGCAAGGTTATCATTGCAACAATTAAGAAACTGATATTGTAACCTTTCATATCTCCAGGATTTTCATACATTGCCATATTGACTGCAGTAGGCGCTAAGCTTAAACCAATTACCATGATGACTGGTCCAACAACAACTGGTGGTAATAATTTCATTAACCATGCTGTCCCACTTAATTTGATTAGAATCCCGATGATGACGTACATAACACCACTCATGAATAATGCTACAAGCATGTCTCCTAAGCTATGCGTACTTAATCCCGTGATAATTGGCGTGATAAATGCAAAGCTAGATCCCAAGTATGCTGGTATTTGCGCCTTCGTTATTAAGATATAAAGTAATGTACCGATTCCCGAAGCTAGTAACGCTGCGGATATTGGTAATCCTGTTAAGAATGGTACTAGTACTGTTGCGCCAAACATCGCAAATAAATGTTGTAAGCTTAAAAATGCCCATTGCGCTGGTTGTGGTTTTTCATTTACATCTAGTACAGGTTTTACTGTTCGTTCAAACATTTCATCATTTTGCATAATATTCATTTCCTCCGATAATAAAAAAATCTCTTTACATCAGTATATGTAAAGAGACAAAAAGTGTGACAAGTTGCTACAAGTCATTTTCGTCCATAGAAATTGACTTATAGTTGTCGAACATGAGGGTATTATTAGATAAACAAGCATATGAAAACTTATTTATCATTCAACTCCCCCACCTTTTTCAGTCTCTCGTACTGAATTAAAAGGGGTATTATTTAATTATAACTGCATTTCTTTGATCCATTTCTTCTAAATAGACACTTACCGTTTCCTCTTTAGAAGTAGGTATATTTTTACCAACAAAATCTGCTCGAATTGGTAACTCACGATGTCCTCGATCAACCAAAGCAGCTAAACCAATTTTAATAGGTCTAGCATTTAGCAAAATAGCATCAAGTGAAGCACGAACCGTTCGACCAGTATACAGCACATCATCAATAATGATGACTACTTTATCTGTAATATCTGTGTCGATGTCTATTGCGTCTTTTGTCGTAAGTGATGACATGTGCTCTATATCATCTCTAAAGTATGTAATATCAATTGTTCCAGTAGGTATACGTTGTTGCTCAATTTGATGAATTTTATCTTGTATACGATTCGCTAAATATTCACCTCTTGTTTTGATACCTAAAAGAATTAAATTATCAGTACCTTTGTTATACTCCAAAATTTCGTGAGCGATTCTCGTCACTGTACGTTGTATTGCGGCATCATCCATTATGATACGTTCAGACATATTCTCACCCTTTCAAAATTTAGAAACAAAAAACCTCATGTCTTTAATATCGACATGAGGTTTAGTATATACAATCAGCCTATTTACATAGAAGAATCGTAGTATTACTACTTATTCTTGCATATGTGAAAGTGTTATGATCATTTTAGTATATATCTATATTTTCATGTCTTTGACGTCTCTCTGGACGCTCAATTAAAGACTCTTTATGTTGTACTTAAACTGTTATAAGGATAATACTAATCAGGCGCTTTGTCAATCTATATTGAAAAATTAACCGATCTCAGTAAAAATGTTAACCTTAATCTATTTTATAATGTGTTTTCATTTTAAAAAAACGAAAACGATAAATACTTATAGTTTACATAATAATGTTATCGTAATTATTGCACGACACAATTATGCATCTCTTTTTCGAATTGTATCTAATAAATCTTCAAAGTCTTGTGGTAATTCAGCATGTCTTTCAATATATTCACCTGTTACTGGATGTTCGAATCCAATAAGTCCAGCATGTAGAGCTTGACCACCAATATCCAATGTCTTTTTCGGTCCATACTTTGGATCACCAACTAATGGGAAGCCAATATATTTCATGTGCACACGGATTTGATGCGTACGTCCTGTTTCAAGTTGACATTCAACAAGCGTATAATTTTTAAAATGTTCTAGTACGTTAAAATGTGTCACTGCTTCCTTACCATCATCAACAACAGCCATAGATTGACGATCATTTTTGTTTCTACCAATTGGCGCATCGATTGTACCGTAATCATGAGGAATATTCCCGTGAACTAAAGCGATATATTTTCTTTTAACAGATTTATCCATTAATTGTTCTACAAGCCCACGATGAGCAATATCATTTTTAGCAACCATTAATAAACCAGAAGTATCCATATCTATACGGTGAACAATACCTGGACGAATTTCTCCATTAATACCTGACAAATTTTTAATTTGATACATTAAACCATTAACTAATGTATTGGTATAATGCCCTGGTGATGGATGAACTACCATGCCTTTCGGTTTATATACAACTGCAACATCGTCATCTTCATAATAAATATCTAAATTTAAATTTTCAGGTAGAATATCAGCTTCAACCACTTCTTTTTCAGTGACAACTATATGATCATTAAGTTTCACTTTATAATTAGATTTAACAACTTTATCGTTTGCAACGACTAAACCTGCTTTAATCCAATCTTGTATCTGGTTACGAGACCAATCACTATTTAATTCAGGCAGCAACTTATCTACACGCATACCTGTTTGTTCTTTATCTGTAATGTTAAATTCATAAGTCTCCATTACTTAACCTCCTTCTCCTTTTTATTGGAAGTATCCTTTAATAAGGCAATAATAATTAATATTACACCAATTGTTAAACTTGAATCTGCGATATTAAATATTGGAAAATCATAACCAAAAATATTTGTATCAATAAAGTCAACAACTTCTCCTGTTAAAATTCTATCAATAAAGTTTCCAAGTGCACCTGCAAAAAGTAAACTAATAGCAACTTGCATAAACAAATTATATTGAGCATCTTTAATAAAGAAATATACTAAGGCTATTAATATAATAATGGTAATAATAAAGAAAAATGTCATTTTTCCACTCAATATTCCCCATGCAGCACCATTATTTCGATGTGATGTTATGTTTAAAAAGTGCGGTATCACTTCAAATGAATCTCCAATTTTCATTGTAGTAGCTATAATATATTTAGTAACTTGGTCAAATATAACGACAAATACTGCTATTAAAATGGAAGTGCCAATAAAATATTTTTTGTGCATTTTCGTTCCTCCAATCAATCGTCCATGAGACAACTCTTTATATTATAGCTTACACCTGCTAATAAAAAAAGTAAGCATATTACATTAAATCTAATGTTACTCACTCAATACTTGATAAACTACTATGTTTTGACATTAAATATGAACTTAATTATTCATTTATCATATTTAAGATGACATTAAAAATTAGGAAAGCAGGCTGGAACATAAATCCCTAAAAAGACAGTAGTAAGATATTTTCTAATTAAAAATTATCTTACTGCTGTTCTCTATTTATACAATACTTCGTATTGAATGGCTTCGCTATGCCCATCTGGCACATTACTGTAAAATTCTATAAATAGAATTTTTGATGATGGGTCCCTTCCTAGGGTGCCGTCTCAGCCTCGGTCTTCGACTGGCACTGCTCCCTCAGGAGTCTCGCCATTAATACTACGTATTAACATGTAATTTTACTTTTAAATACTTTAAAAAAATAAGACATGAATCGTCTACACTTAATTGGACAAATTCTATGAGAATAGATATTGTTAATTTAAGAAAGTAGGCTATTTTGAGTTTCACTCGAATGTCAGTTCGAGGAATAAATAAAGTTAAACGAGAGCTAGGTTTTGTATTAATGGCACTTAATATAAGGAAAATAGCAGCTCAACGAGCTGTACATTATAAAATACATATCAAAAAAGCTGATTTCTATCAAATAATTAATAGAAATCAGCTTTTTACATTGCCTAAGAACTTAATGTCCCAGCCTCCTTCATAACTTGTATAAAAAGATCATTAAAAACGATTCATTATATGGTTCGTCCATTCAAAGTATATACTAATCTTCAACTTCGATATGATTAAAGCGATAATAGATACCATCCGGACCTTGTAAATTTAAATGTGTTGTTTCAGGATAATGAAAGTCAACAATTGCTAATCCATACGTATCAAAATTTTCTACACGTTTCGTTGCTGATACCCAATCATTCATGGCCAAATGTTGATAATAGCCATTCGATGCTAAAAATATTGAATAATCATCCATATATGCCGATTGCTCTAATCCAAAATAATCGAGGTAGTACTCTTTTACCTCTGATAAATGAATTGTCTTAATATGCAATGCACCTATAATAGCGTCATCTGGAATACCTAACCATAACAATTTTGTTGCATGACTCACTAATCTCGGTACATTTAATGGTCTAATATCAATTTTTACTAAATCATTTTGCCTCGTCCATTGAGCTTCGTCTTTATCAACATAAAATTTAAAACCGTTTCCTTCTGGGTCTTCAAAAAATAATGATAACGAAGCAGGCTGTATACCTCCGTTAACTGGAATATCATATTCGCTTAAATGAATTAGTAAATTAGCTAAATCACTAATTTGAGGTAGTTTAATTGCGATATGAAACAGTCCCGCTTCGGACATTAAAGGTTCACGTCCATTTTGTAATTCAACAAGTGTAATGACATGATTATTTTGACCTACTTCATATTGTATCGATGTTAATGTCTCATTTATAATATTTAATCCTAATACGTCCTCATAAAATGGCTTTAATTCATTCTTATCTCTCACATTTAAAGTGATACCATTGACAAAGTTTGCGTTACTGTGATGATACATTCAATTAACTCCTAACAAATTCAATATCTGTGCTTACTTTTACTTAAAATTATCGCGAACATAATTGAGAATAGCAACTATAACGCATTTATATGCCTCAGAGAATTTGTACCATTCCTGAATAATTTTTATTTTAGTAAATCGCACATTTTTTACATATATGACCGGTAACTTGGTCATTTTTTTATTCACAAAAAAACTCTCTTCATCATGTCAACAAAAACTACAACATGATTATGAAGAGAGCTTTAATTTATATCATCTGTATGAGTACTTTATACAATTTCAATTATACAAGTGATTTTACAACTTGTTGGCATCGTGGACATAGATGCGTCAATTCATCAACAGCACCAAGATCCTCTGAATAGTTCCAACATCTTTCACATTTTTCACCATCTGCATGTTCGATGACAATATCACCATGTTCATAAGCTGTTGCCTGATCGTCTAACTTATCTACAACTTTAACTTGTGACACGATAAATAATTGATGTAATGCATCAAATGAAGTTAAGAATTCAGATGCATTAAATTTATCGTTACTAGCAATCGTAACTTTAGCTTCTAATGATTTACCAATAACTTTTTCATTACGAGCAGTTTCTAATGCACGGTTCACATCATCACGTAAATTCATAAATGTACGCCATTTATCCAATAAAGCTTGATCTACTTCTACAACTTTAGGCATGTCTGCTAAGTGAACACTTTCTTCTTTAACATGTGGTGTATGAGACCAAACTTCTTCAGCTGTATGCACTAAGATTGGTGCTAACAACTTCGTCATATCAACTAAAATTTGATATAACACTGTTTGCATACTACGACGGATATGAGAATCACGTTGTTCAATATATAAAATATCTTTACCGTAATCCAAATAGAAATTACTTAACTCAACATTGATAAAGTTTTGAACTTCTTGATAAATATTTAAGTAGTCAAAGTTTTCATAGTTGTTAATCGTACTTGCAGTAAATTCACGTAAACGATTTAGCAAGTAACGATCCACTTCTAATAACTCTGATTCAGGAATGCTATCTGTGTCAGGATTGAAATCGTTAATGTTACCTAACATAAATCTTAATGTATTTCTGATTTTACGATAAACATCAGATGTTTGTTTTAAAATTTCATCAGAAATTCTAACATCAGCTAAATAGTCCGTACTACTTACCCAAAGTCTCGCAATATCAGCACCTTTTTGTTTAACCACTTGGTCAGGTACAATCACATTACCTAAAGATTTACTCATTTTCTTACCTTCACCATCCATAACAAAACCATGAGAAAGTAAGAATTTATAAGGTGATACTCCTCTTGTAGCAACTGAAGTTGTGATAGAAGAGTTGAACCAACCACGATATTGGTCACTACCTTCTAAATACATATCCGCTGGGAAACTTAATTCCGGTCTTGTTTCCAACACGCCACGGTGTGATGAACCAGAATCAAACCAAACGTCCATAATGTCTGTTTCTTTAGTAAATGTACCGTTAGGGCTGCCTGGATGTGTAAATCCTTCTGGTAGTAAGTCTTTCGCTTCTCTTTCAAACCAAATATTTGAACCGTGTTCTGCAAATAAATCAGCAACATGATTCACTGTTTCTTTCGTCATGATAATTTCGCCATTTTCAGCATAAAATACTGGTAACGGTACACCCCACACACGTTGACGAGAAATAACCCATTCGCCACGGTCACGAACCATATTGTAAATACGTGTTTCACCCCAATTTACTTTGAAGTTTGTATTTTCGATTGCATCTAAAATATCTTGTCTTACTTTACTGATTGAGGCAAACCATTGTGGTGTAGCACGGAAGATTACAGGTTTTTTTGTTCTCCAGTCGTGTGGATAGCTATGTGTAATAAAGTCTAATTTTAATAGTGCACCTTTTTCTGTTAATAAATCAGTAACGGCTTTATTAGCTTTATCATAGAACATCCCTTCAAATTGGCCGCCTTCTTCAGTAAATACACCTTTATCATCGATTGGACTAATTACTGGTAATTCATATTTTTGACCAACAATATAGTCATCTTCCCCGTGGCCTGGTGCTGTATGTACACAACCTGTACCAGCATCTGTAGTAACATGATCACCATTAATCACTAACGATTCTCTGTCTAAGAATGGATGTTGTGCTACAACATACTCCAATTCTTTACCTGTGTATTCTTTTTCTAATTTGATTGATGCTTTATCCCAATCCAGTGCTTCTGCTACAGCGTCAGATAAGGCTTCTGCAATAATATATTTTTCGCCATTTACATTGTATTGACCATATTTTAATTCAGGATGAACGGTAATTGCAACATTTGATGGAATTGTCCATGGCGTTGTTGTCCAGATAATAAATTTAGCATCTGCATCAACGACACCTTTGTCATCTTTAACGTCAAATGCAACGTAAATTGATGCTGAACGTTTATCGTGATATTCAATTTCTGCTTCTGCTAATGAAGACTCACTTGAAGGAGACCAATAAACTGGCTTTTTACCTTTATAAATTAAACCTTTATCTGCCATTTCTCCAAAAATACGAATTTGTGCAGCTTCGTATTCAGGTTTTAATGTAATATATGGATCATTAAAGTCACCACGAACACCTAAACGTCTAAAATCTTTTTTCTGTAATTCAATTTGTTCTAAAGCAAATTCTTTACATTTCTCACGGAATTCAGCTGTTGACATTTTCTTTCGGTCAACACCTTTTTTCGTTAATGCTTGTTCAATTGGTAAACCATGTGTATCCCAACCTGGTACGTATGGTGCATAGAACCCTTGCATAGTTTTATAACGTACAATAAAGTCTTTTAAAATTTTGTTCAAGGCATGTCCCATATGTAAGTTACCATTCGCGTATGGTGGGCCATCATGTAAAATGAATGTTTCGTTACCTTTATTTTTTTCTAACGCTTTATGGTATTGATCTTCTGCATCCCATTTTTCTTGAATTTGCGGTTCCTTGTTTGGTAAACCACCTCGCATTGGGAAATCTGTTTTAGGCATTAATAACGTTTCTTTGTAATCCATTTTTTTCACTCCTTAAAAATTTAAAAAACTCTAAGTTAAATTAAAAGGGACGATTGCTCGCGGTACCACCCTTATTAACTCAACTTAGAGTTCTCTCATTACATTATTTAAATATTAAAAAGCCAGTGATATAACATACATGCTTTTACTAGGCTCTCACCATTACCTAATTCGCTGTGAAAAGTTAAATGTATATTACGCGTCTGTCTTTATTTAATTCTTACTTCTTAGTTGTTTCTGAATCATTGGATTGTTGATTATTGTCTGGTGTAT
The DNA here is from genome assembly GCF_017151935.1 of Staphylococcus sp. EG-SA-14. Lineage (NCBI taxonomy): Bacteria > Bacillati > Bacillota > Bacilli > Caryophanales > Staphylococcaceae > Staphylococcus > Staphylococcus sp. EG-SA-14. The sequence continues at coordinate 142,298 of NZ_JACVZM010000002.1, forward strand.
TTGATGCATTATTTTGTGCATTTGCTGCAACTTCATCTGGCTTTAAATCATTTTCATGCAAATGATGAATATTTTCAAGCGTCACTTGTTCAGCGTCTAAATCATAATTCAACAAGTAATCCCAATCTTCGTTTTTTAATAAGTCTAATTGCGCTTCAACTAACATACGGAAACGCGATCTAAATACTTTTGATTGACGTTTCATATCTTCAGTCTGGAATGCTAAACGGCGTGCTTTTTCTACCGCGTCACCAACCATTTGATTAGCTTGCGCTTCTGCCTTAGCTATAATCGCTTCAGCTTGTTTCTCTGCAGCTTGCTTAGTTTCTTCACCAGCTTTTTGAGCTTGTATCAAAGCATCACTTACAGATTGATGCACGTCTTGATAAGACTTAATATTAGTATCTCTCTCTTCGATTACTTTTTCAAGTTGTTTTTTATCTTCTTTAAGACGTTCAATTTCAGTGCTTAGTTGCTCCAAAAAATTAGCAACTTCAGTAGGTTCTAAACCATTCTTTACACGTGAAAACTCTTTATTCTTAATTTCATTTGGTGTAAAAGGCATTTGTTATCCTCCTTAAATCATTACTATTTGAATAATGTTCTATAGGTAATGTGCGTTTTATCTTTTTTAGTTTTACCACCTAAGTCAGTAATGTGTGCTCTACCAAAACCTTGGATGGATATTAAATCATTTGCTTGTAATTGAAAATCTGCTGAATCAACAATAGTGTGATTCACTTTAACACGTTTTTTTTCGATTAGTTGTTTCGCAATCGTACGTGATTTACGTATCATTTCTTTAATAACAACATCTAACCTTAAAGAACTAACTGTTGCACTTTCATTTTTCCAATTCTCATTAGATTGTATCATATCTGTTACTGGAATAGTATAAAGTTTAACTGATGCGCCTTTAATACGTTGTAATTCTAACATAATAAATGATTCCAATCTACTTGTCAAAACAAATTGAATTCGTTCATTCACAATTATATCTCCAACTTGTTCGCGTTCGATACCTAAAGACATTAATGTCCCTAAAATATGTTGATGTTTTAAAGTGACGAATTTTTCAGGATAATCTATTTCCATTAAAGTTAATTCAAAGTCGCTTTCTTTAGGTTCATAATAGTTCGGCGAAATGATTGCTCTTTTTCTTTCAGCATTAGGTCCACCATAAAAAGATACGTTTAAATCTTCATAACTGCCACAAATCACTTCCAATATATATTGCCCTCTTGGATCTAAAAAATGCGTTAATACTGGTGCATAATGCTGTTCCGCTTGATCACATTTATCCGTTAGCTGATCAATTAATTCGTATTCTTCCTGTCTAAAGTGTTGATAAATATCTATGTTAATCACTACCTTAAAAAAATTATAAAATACCATCTATTGCCCTTATATTCAGAAAAATACATATCAAAAACGAGGCTAAAGTATCATGTACCCTTGCCTCGTTATGTCGCTTAATTTATTGTAATTGAATTAAAATCCAATTAAAGATTTGGAGTAACCCTTTTTGGAATAATACTAAAACGATAATTGCAGCGATTGATGATATGTCGATAATTCCAATAGGTGGAATTACTTTTCTAAATGGTTGTAAGAAAGGTTCATATATTTTCGCTAAAAAATAACCTACCTTAGTTTCTCTAATACTTGGTACCCAAGATGTAAAGAAATATATAATCATGCCGAAATAATAAATTTCAACAACAAAAAGGATAAATTTAAATATTGTAGCTAGCACATTTATATCCATATGTTAACTCCTTAGTCGAATGAATGTTCCATATTTTCAATATGGTCTGTAATGCTTCCAGCTACTTCCACATTATCAGGCGTACATAAGAAAATATCAGTACCTACACGTTGGATATCTCCACCGATTGCATAAACAGTACCGCTTAAAAAATCAATAATTCTTTTCGCTGATACTTTATCAATACGTTGTAAATTGACAAGTGTCGCACGGCGGTTTTTAAGCTCATCAGCAATATCTTGTGTATCTGAAAAAACACGTGGTTCGAATAAACACATTTTTGAACTTTCTTGTGATGCATTGTTTGGTGTAGCATTGTTCATAGTTACAACATTACGTGAATTATTTTTTGAATAATTAGACATACGGTTATTCCTTTCTTCTGACGTTGTTGTATATCTTGATGCAGATTTTTGAGGGACTGATTTGATTGCGTTTTGTTTTGTTGTTTGTTGTGACTGCTCTTTTGCTGGCGCTTCATTTACCTGTTGTTGTTTGTCAGGTACTTCTACTTCCTCTTCATCATCTATTACAAAAAATCCACTAAATAAATCTTTTAAAGCCAAGTGGCTCACTCCTCTTCTCCTACAAGTTTAGTCCCAATTCTAACAAACGTCGCACCTTCTTCAACTGCAATAAGATAGTCATTACTCATTCCCATTGATAATTCATCACAAGGCGCATATTCTAAATTGAGTCGTTGTATTTCTTCTTTTTTCAAACGTAACTGTTTAAATAACGATCTAATATATGCTTCATCATCTGTCAATGGTGCCATCGTCATTAAACCTACAATTTCGATTTTGTCATATTTTTTAAGATCATCTATAAACTGATCAACATCTTCTAAAGCAATACCATGTTTAGAAGCTTCTCCCGAAACGTTCACTTGCAAGAAACATTTAATTTTATGTTCTGCACGTTTGTTAATTTCTTTGGCTAAGCTCAATCGATCTAAAGCATGGAAATAATCTACGTCGTTTATAACGTCCTTAACTTTTCGAGATTGTAATGATCCTATAAAATGGATCACCGCATCTGATGGTAATGCTTCTTTCTTTTGAAAAAAGCCTTCCAATCTATTCTCACCAAAATGTCTTATTCCAGCCTCATACGCTTCTTTAGCTCGCTCTATTGTAACATATTTTGTAACTGCAATCACGTTTGGTTTTGTTGAAAAATTATTTTTTTCACTTTTGTCATTAATTTGTGTTGAGATTTGTTGTAAATTATCTTTCACACGCAAACATATCTCCTCCTTGTTTACTGTTGACCAATGAATGCTAACATGCGTCCTGTTTGACCTTTTTCTAATCGATAAGAGAAAAATAATTCTAAATGTTCAGATGTAGCATACGCTGTCGTATAAATATTTTCTTTAGGAACACCATAATAAATTAATAATGCAGCATTGGCTTTTTTCAAATCAATACCATGACGATCTCGTCCTCTAGTTTCAATATAGTTGGCACTATCAATTGGCAATGTTTCAAATTTATTTTTAATATCATCATTAATTTCATAACTTGATGATGTAGATGGTCCAATAACGACATGTAAGTCTTTCAAATCAAAGTTCACATGTTTTAGCACTTCTTTTACAATTTCAGTATAGGTACCACGCCAACCTGCATGCGCCAATGCAATAAAATGATGTTTTGTACTATAAAAATATACTGGTACACAGTCTGCATAACACATCGTTAATAAGACATTACTATCATATGTGTACATCGCATCAATACCATGAAGCGCATCAGTTAAAGTGTCTATATTTGTGCCTATATCATCCTTTGTAATACAAGCGACTTTATTTTCATGTGTTTGAATGGGAAACACCCAATTTTTTCTATCAAACGCAATTTCTTCAGCTAATTGCAATTGATGTTGAGTAATATTATATGGGCGATCATCAATATATCTCGCCATATTAAAAGCATTTTTAGGATAGTCACTTAAACCATCTCCTCTAGTTGTAATACCTAGAGTAATACCTTGTTGTAATAACTCTTCATATATTAAATGATGCGGTTGCTTTTTAAAATTATCATTCACTCGATCGTCACCATCATTTCATTTAAATTATCTTCGTCTAACTGTACAAAGTTAATAATTATATAATATAACATTTATGTTTAAAGTTAAAATGTTGCGCAAATAATTTTTGACTTAATTTTCACACGATACTTAAACACTTTTAATAACTTTGAAAAACTTAAATGTCCTTCTACATGTTCTAAAAATTAGTAAAAAAATCATCAGATATGTTATCTGATGATTTGTGTTGAATTATTTGTGTATATATATTAACCGATTAACGTCTTGTTCTTCTTGAACGTCTTTCTTCTCTATTTCTAATGAAGCTAGGAATATCATCTTCTTTAGTTGTATGTGTTCTTTCACTTACACTATCAGTTGCTTGTGCATTTGATGAATTTGAAGTGAATGATTCATCTTTAGAAGTTGCATTGCTAGAAGTATTTACGCTTGTTCCGAATCCAGTGCTACCAGATTTACGACCATGTGATGTTGGTTTGTCATCAAAACCAGTTGCAATAACTGTTACAACAATCTCATCTTGTAATTCAGGATTAATAACTGTACCGAAAATCATATTAACGTCTTCATCTGCAGCATCTTGGACAATATCAGCAGCCTCTTGTGCTTCAAATAATGACAATGACTCGCCACCAGTAATATTCATAAGCACACCTTGTGCACCAACGATAGATGTTTCAAGTAATGGAGAAGAGATTGCTTTTTTAGCAGCTTCTACCGCTCTATTTTCACCAGAAGAAACACCAATACCCATTAATGCAGAACCTTGGTTAGACATAATTGTCTTAACGTCTGCAAAGTCTAAGTTTACTTCACCAGAAACAGCGATTAAGTCTGAAATACCTTGTACACCTTGGCGTAACACGTTGTCAGCTTCTTTAAATGCTTCCATCATTGGCGTAGATTTGTCAACGATATCTAATAAACGGTCATTTGGTATAACGATTAATGTATCTACTGCAGCTTTCATAGCTTCTACTCCAGCAGCAGCTTGAGTTTGACGTTTACGTCCTTCAAAACTAAATGGACGAGTTACAACACCAACAGTTAATGCGCCCATTTCTTTTGCAATTTTAGCAACGACTGGTGCTGCACCAGTACCAGTTCCGCCACCCATACCAGAAGTAACAAATACCATGTCTGCACCTTGGATTGCATCTTCAATTTGTTCACGAGATTCCTCTGCAGCTTTTTTACCGATTTCAGGATTAGCTCCTGCTCCTAAACCACGTGTTAATTTTTCACCGATTTGGATTTTAGATTCAGCTTTAGATAAGTTTAAAGCTTGACCGTCTGTGTTGATAGCGATAAATTCAACATTATTCATTCCGTGGTCAATCATTCGGTTTACGGCGTTGTTACCGCCACCACCTACACCAATGACCTTTAAAGTCGCTAAATGATTAAATCCTTGTTCAAATTCTAACATTTAAATTTCCTCCTAGTTTTATTGGCCAATAATCATTCAAATAGAGATTTCATTAGTTTTTTGAATTTACTTTCTTCTTTATCTTTATCTTTGTCTTGAACATGTTCATGATTCTGTTTATGTTCCTGATGATTATCTTCTGATTGATAAATTTCTTCATCTGTTGACTCTACTTCATTTTCATGAGTATCTTTTTTGTTTGTTTTACGTTTAAACCAATCAAATCCGCCTAATTTAGATTCGTTATCTTTGTCTTTCACATCAATAACATCTTCTTCAGTTTCTTCATTATCATGATAATTAATTGTAACATAATCTAATAACTCATCAAAAGCGATACTACTAGAAATTGTAGAAATTGCTGAAGAAAATTCAGGTTTTCTAATTCCCATTTGTGATGGCGTGTGAATTCTAACTTTTTCACTTACCATATCTGATAATAATTCTTTTACGCCAAGTAAGTTTGCAGATCCACCAGTTACAATAAACCCACCATTTACTTTTGTTAATCCTAAATCTTGTAAAACATCAAATACTTCGAAGAATATTTCTTCTACACGCGCTTCAATAAAGTCACTCAAATCTTTTTGAGTATACTGTACTGTTTCATCACTATCAACCTGTTCAACAGTGAAGATATCTTGATCTGTAGCAGAATCATAGAATGCATGACCATATTGGTGTTTAACTTTTTCAGCAGTTTCATAAGAAGTGTTTAATCCTTGTGCAATATCGTCTGTAATATCACGCCCTGCCATTTCGATAGAATCAGCATCTACTAATTCACCGCGTTCATAAAAAGCAACTTGCGTAACGTCTTCACCAATATCAATGACACATGCACCTAACTCTTTTTCAGTAGCTGTTAGGATTGAACCATAGTTATATGCATCAGAGTAAACATCTAATACATCAACACCACATGCTTCTACGCATTTAATCATATTAATTAAAATCGATTTTTGAATAGCAATTACGCCTGCTTCAACCTTTAATGAATGTCTGGCAATTAATTCTTTAGGGTCTGAAACCTCATTTTCTTTATCGACTATAAAACGAATCGGGAACACATTAATTACTTCTGTTTCTTGCACATCATTTTTTTCTCTAATACCTTCTAATACTTTTTCGATATGTGAACCGTTGATTTCTGTATCCTCATAAAAGTCGATTTCATTTGATTCATCATAAACTTCCGTTCCAATGATAGGTAATTTCAGGAAAACTTCTTTAATATCAACACCCGAAGCGATTGATGCCTTTTTAATTGTGTCTTTGATTGCTTGTCGCGCAATATCAAAATCATCAATTAAACCATTTTTTATACCGCTCGTGTAGGTTTGTCCTGTACCTATCACATTTATACCATTGTGAAATTTCTCGCCTACTATTGTTTTTACGCTTGATGATCCAATATCAATACTTACGTAGTAATGTTCTTCCATAGATAGGCACCTCCTGACAAATTACTATTAAAAAAATACACTATCCTTAGTTTACAATACGTTGAATGGCTTGTGAACTATAAACATAGACAATATCAAAATTTTTTAATTATTCTTACTTGATTGTTTGTTAATTTTGTTTAAAACGCTTTGTAATTCTTCTTTTGCTTGATTTTCCTCTTGAGATGATTTAGTCACATTTTTATCGCTTTCTGATTGACTAGACGTGTTTCCACGGTATGGGATAAATGAAGCACCGACTGATAAATCAATATAGCCTCGTGTTTTTAGTTTACCCGAACTATCCCTTGATAATGATTGTGACATCTGCGGATAATATTTCATTTTCTTAGATATCGTCGAAATATCACCGATTACTTGAAGTCCATCCGTCGTAAACAATTCAATTCTGCTTTGTTTGTTTTTACTTGGGGCGTATGACACTTCGGCAATATATCGTCTAACTTCAGGTGTCATTTCAGATAACGCCTTAATCATATCATCTTCTTTTGTACCTTTGAAACCATCCATGACAGGTGCATCATTAATTTTGACATCATTTGAACCTTTAAGCAATTTACCATTTTCTAATAAAGGTAAATATTTACCTTTATATTTCACTAAAGCAATAATTTCATTTTCTGTGATATCTACGTTTAATGTGTTTGGTAATTGCTTGTGTATCTCAACACTTTTGATTAATGGATCCTCTTCGAGATCATTAATAGCATTTTTTTTACTAAACGTATACATCCTTGAATCATTTTTAACACCTAAAACTTTGTTTATCTTTGAAGTACTAACGTGATTATTTCCATTTATATTTACATGCGCAATTTTACTAAGTGGTGAAAACATGTAAATTAATATAACAGCAATCAACAATACCAATATTGTAATAACACTGTATTGGATTCGTTTTTGTCGCTTACGTCTTAACTTCCGCTTTTCTTCAAGTGTTAATGGCTTTAATTGTGTTACTTTACTTTTTCGTTCTTTTTTCGTTACTGTTTCCTCATCATTCGAGTCGCTATTTTGTTCTTTAGGAGCTGATTGAGGTTGTTCGTTGTCGAATGCAATTCCATTCGATTCATTTTGGTCGTCAATTTCTTGATTATATCTATAATCCTCATTTTCAATATTAGAGTCTGTAGAATCATCGATATTATTATTATTCGCATGACTAGAAGCAGAATCATTATTTTCATCATTGCTTTCTTCTTTTTTGAAGTCTTTATTTATCAAGTAAATTTCTTCATCAAAATCAGCTTGTTGAGATGTATCATCTTTATTTTGATTAGAAAAATGTGTAGCCTTTGATCTTTTTCTTTGCCGTCTTTTCTTAGATGTATTCCTCGTAAATAATTCTAATTCATCTTTATCTTCATTTGATTCTTGTTGATCGTTCTTCGTTTTATCATCCATCAATACTCACACCCTTTAATAAGATGGTAAATGGGCACGGAATCTTTCAATAAATTTCTCTCCACGCTCTTCAAAAGTACTATATTGATCCCAACTCGCACAAGCAGGTGACAATAATACAACATCATTGGGTTCTATAATATCTTGTACTTTATCAACAGCGTCTTCGACATTGTTCGCTTCAATGACCGATTTCCCTTGACTATTACCTAGTTTAGCAAACTTAGCTTTCGTTTGTCCGAATACAACCATCGCGCGAACATTTTCCATATAAGGAATGAGTTCGTCAAATTCATTACCTCGATCCAAACCACCACATAACCAAATGATTGGTTGATTAAATGAATTTAAGGCAAACTGTGTTGCTAGCGTGTTTGTTGCTTTGGAATCATTATAATATTTATTAGTTCTATTAGTACCAACATATTGCAATCTATGCTCTATTCCTGAAAATGTAGTTAAACTATCAATAATTGCTTTAATAGGTACACCAGCTAAAATACAAGCAAGCACAGCTGCTAATATATTTTCTAAATTATGTTCACCAGGCAATACTAGATCTTCAGTGTTAATAATACGAACACCTTTATAAACGATAAAACCATCTTTAATATAAATACCATCAACTTCTTGTTGAGTTGAGAAATACAATGTCTTAGCTTTTAATTCTTCCGACTCTATCACTTGTCTTTGATGATAATTACAAATCAAATAATCTTCTTCCGTTTGATTTTTATATATTTGCTTTTTAGCATTTTGATAGTTTTCTAAATTTTCATGGTAATCTAGATGCGCCGAATAAATGTTAGTAATTATAGCAATGTGTGGTTTATACTTTTCGATTCCAAGTAACTGGAATGACGACAACTCTGTAACTAAATAATCTGTAGGCTTTACTTCTTGTGCTACTTTAGATGCAACATAACCAATATTGCCGGATAATCTTCCAGTTAAGCGACTTTTTTTAAACATATCTCCAATTAGAGAAGTAACTGTCGTTTTACCATTTGTACCCGTTACAGCTATGATTGGTGCTTCAGAGATTAGATAACTTAACTCAACTTCTGTTAAAATTTTCAAACCTCGTTTCACTGCTTCATCAATAATAGATACTGTATAAGGTATTCCAGGATTTTTAACAATTATCGGATTATTATCAAGCAATGTTAATGGATGACTTCCACTTACAACAGAAATGCCCATAGATTCTAAATCTTTTGCATGAGCATCTTGTGATAAGTCTTTTCCATCATTGACAGTTACATTCGCACCTAATTTACTTAATAATTTAGCTGCTTCATAACCACTTTTTGCCAAACCGACAACTAATACATTTTTATTTTCTAACCCTGTATAATTAAGCATCTTAATGCACTCCAATCCATAAACCGATTAAACCTGAAATCAGACCAACAGCCCAAAATACTGTAACTACTTTCCATTCGCTCCATCCTATCAATTCAAAATGATGATGAATCGGACTCATTTTAAATATACGCTTTCCAGTCAATTTAAAGCTAGCGACTTGTAACATAACAGATAATGTTTCAATTACGAATACTAAACCTATAAAAATTAATGATAATTCCTGATTAAGCATGATTGAAATCGTAGCAAATATACCACCTAAAGCTAAGCTACCTGTATCTCCCATAAACACTTTAGCAGGGTTAATGTTATATGGTAAAAATCCTAAAAGTGCAAACAACATAATGATACAGAAAATACCAATTGCCGTTTCTCCTAACACAAAGCTCATGATGGCATACATTGTAAATCCGATAATTGACAGTCCAGTTGCTAATCCATCTAAACCATCTGTTAAATTTACCGCATTAGAAAAACCTACTTGCCAAAAAACAATGAAAATAACATATGCAAATGATAGTGGGATTGCTACATTCGTAAATGGAATATGTATGCTCGTAGAAAAATTCACCAAATGAAACACATTACTTAAAACAAAGAAAATAATCGCAATACCAATTTGCGCCAAAAACTTTTGTTTACTTGTTAAACCTTGGTTATTCTTTTTAACAACAATAATATAATCATCTATAAAACCAATTAACCCAAAACCAATCGTCACAAATAATAACAGTATGATTGGATTAGCTTGATCTACAAATATAATAGCCACCAAAGACGTTATCACAATACTTAATAGAAATGTTAGTCCACCCATCGTTGGTGTACCAGTCTTCTTCATATGGCTTTGTGGACCTTCTTCTCGAATACTTTGACCAAATTTCATCCTTTTTAATGTAGGTATTAAAACAGGTACCAAAACAAATGTAATCACTAGCGCTAATAACGCATATACAAAAATCATAACTATCTCCTCTTCTTAATCCAGACTTTTTTAACCACTAATATATTATCAATTTTTCAATTAAATAAACAAAGTTGTAATCAAAATTTATAATTTTTCTTTTTTACGGCATAAGAGGCCAGTATAAAAAGTTTGCCTATAACAAACAAGTTAATCTGACCTCGTCTACCTTAAAATTCTCTATCAACACTTATTTATAAAGATTAAATGAAGATGTTGTTTTCTATCACAGCATTACTTTAGTAAAAACAAATAGTGATAATACATCCTTATTTAATGTAGCCATTCTTGTTAGTCCGACTTATCCTTGTCAGTTTTACTGTCAGATTTCTTCTTATCATCTGAATTTGAATCAGAATTATTCGTCGAATTGCTGTCTACATTCTCTGATGAAAATTCTACGTCTATTTTATCTTTTTCAGTAAGTTTTTGTCCCTTACTAATTGATTGGTGGGACACAAAACCGCTACCTTTTAAATTTACTTTAATATTTGTTAGGTTTTCAAAAGCAATAACATCTTCTTTCGTCCATCCTGACATGTCAGGCATAGTTAAGTCTCCATCTGTTAATAACAGTACTTTACTATGAGGTAAGACTTTATTCCCTGCTTTTATAGATTGTGCTTTTATTTGTGTGCCAGAACCAATAGTAACTGGTTCTAATGATTTTGCACTCACATTATCAATAGCTTTTTGTTTGTCTTGACCTTCAACATCTGGCACTTTACTATACTCTGCATTAGATGTGTCATCTTTTGATTTACCTACATTTAAATATTTCAAAGTATTTTCCATTATTGGTTTAAACGCTTTACTAACACCTAATTCATAAGCTTCTTGGTCATTTTTTTGTGCCAAGCTCATACCAGCGTATACAATAACTTTAGGATTTTTCTTCGGTGCGTCACCCATAAAACTTACAAAATATGGGTTTGGACCTTTAACGTATCCACCACCATTAGGTGCAGCGACTTGTGCTGTACCAGTCTTACCTTCGACCTCATAACCATCAATACGATAGTTTGCAGCGTGACTCTTCTTACTATTCACAACTAAATCCAATTGCTTTTCAACTTTTTCAGCAGTATCTTTTGTTATTGGTTTGCCTGCGATTTGTTTTTGACCTTTATAAAATTGTCTTTTACTAACAGGATTTTCAACGCTATTCACAAACCATGGTTTTAACATATTACCATCATTAAAGAACGCTGATTGCGCTTGTAACATTTGAACAGGTGTTACTGTTGTCGATTGACCAAATGATGACGTTTTTTGTTGCAACTCATTACTCCATCCAATTTGACCAGGTGCTTCTCCATCAAACATACCTTTAGTTGATTTTCCAAATCCAAATCGTTCATACCAAGATTTCATTTTGTCTGCACCAACTAAATCTTGTAAATGCATCATCAATGTATTAGATGAATAAGTAAATCCGAGTGACATTGGGATTTCACCCCAACCGACTCTATTCCAGTCTGAAATACGTGAACCCATAATATCTCTATGTCCAGATTTATATTTCTTATCAGGATCAAAAGCACCTTCTTGAATAGCAGCTGCTAACCCATATGATTTAAATGTTGATCCAGGCTCGTATGTGTTTTGATAAAGGTCATTTGCCCACTTTTTACCAAAGTCTTTACCAGTTTCAGGATTAAATGTTGGTCGCTGACTGTATGCTAAAATTTCTCCAGTTTTGGCATCCATGACAACCGCAAATAAATCTTTCGGCTGGTATCTTTCAACCATGCCATCTAAAGCTTCTTCAACAAATACTTGAATATTTGAATCGATTGTTAAATGGACATCATCACCACGTTTAGGCTGCTTCTCTTTTTTAGTATTTGGTGCGATATATCCCCAAATATCATGAATATATCTCAATGATCCTTTAGATCCACTTAAATAACTATCAAAAATCTTTTCAACTCCAAGTGCACCTTTAAGTTCACCAGTATCCGGATTTTTCTGAGCTCTACCAATTAAGTGTGATGCAAAATTGCCATTTGGATAAAAGCGTTCTGTTTCAGGCAATAAAGAAATACCAGGCAAATTCATTTTCTCTATTTTCAATTTGTCCTGATACGTTAAATTTGTTCCTTTGCGTCCAAATTCAATTTGGAAAGCTTTCTTTTGACTAAGTCTCTTTTCAATTTCCTCTGGCTTCATATTAATGACTGTAGATAATTTCTTTGCAGTCTCTTTTTTATCAACTACATGCCTAGGTTTTTTAGAATTGGCACTCGCCTTTTTATCTATTACTGCAACAAGTTTATATCTTTCTACATCTTCTGCTAGCACTTTACCATTACGATCATATATCTTTCCTCGTTCTGGTTGTTGTGCATTCTTAACTAAATACTTTTCATTTGCCTTCATGACTAAATCTTGACCATTAGAATGTCCAGTAATCATGATATATGAAATTCTTAAAACCAATATAAAAAAGAGCAGTCCGAATAAACCAACAAGTAGGACTGCCCCTATTTTATTTTTTTTAATTTTAATTTTTTGCTTCGCCATTACTACGCACTACCTTTACATTATCGTTCTCAAGGCTCATCCCCTGTTTCTTAGCCTTTTCGTATATGCGTTCATAAGAAGAATTCTTTTTGATTTCAGATTGTAAAGCACTGTTTTCACTTGATTGTTTATCTATTTTATAATCTAAATCTGCAATCTTTCCTCGCGTATCATACGCATCCATTTTTAAAGATAGCATATAAATACTTAACATAGCAATTACAGTAATCAAAGTTATGTATAAAACTTTTTCAAATTTAGTTAATTGTACAACCACTTTTCTCGAAACAGTCTTCTTTTCGGGCTTAGTTTGTGGTTGTTGCTTCGGTATACTATTATAAACTTGTTCGTCATATGGTTGGTACACTTTTTCTACAGCCATTATAAATTGCTCCTTATTTAAGTATTTCAGCTACACGTAATTTCGCGCTTCGTGCTCTGTTATTGTCATCTAAATCTTCTTCTGTAGCGGTAATCGGTTTACGATTAACACGTTTTAACTTAGGTGTATATGCTTCTGGTATAACTGGCAATCCTCTTGGTACCTCTGGACCTTTTTCATATTCTTGGAACACCTGTTTACATAAACGATCTTCTAAAGAATGGAAAGTGATTACCGAAATCCTGCCGTCTACTTTCACTAATTCAATCGCTTGTTCTATTGAATCTTCAAAAGCTGACAATTCATCGTTTACTGCAATTCGTAGTGCTTGAAATACTCGTTTTGCAGGATGTCCGCCTTTTCTTCTTGCTTTTGCAGGAATACCTTCTTTTATAATGTCAACTAATTCTAATGTTGTTGTTATTGGTTGTTGTTCGCGATGTGCTTCGATTCTTCGAGCTATCTGTTTTGAAAATTTCTCCTCGCCATAGCGATAAAAAATCTTCACTAACGCTTCATATGACCAATTGTTAACAATTTCATATGCTGTTAGTTCTTGTGTTTGGTCCATACGCATGTCTAATGTTGCGTCATGGTGATAACTGAATCCTCGTTCTGGAATGTCGAGTTGGGGACTTGAAACACCCAAGTCGTAATAAATTCCATCTACTTTTTCAATGTTTAAGTCTTTTAATATTTGAGTTAATTCACGGAAGTTGCTATGAACAAAAGTCACCTTATGCAAATGATCCTTTAATACCTCTTTAGCATTATCAATTGCAGTTTGGTCTTGATCGATTGCTATTAATCTTCCGTCGTCATTTAATTGATTTAGTAAATAAAGGGCATGTCCCGCTCCACCTAGCGTACAGTCAATGTACACACCATTTTCTTTTACATTTAAATAATCAATGGTTTCGTTTAACATAACGCTGATATGATGAAACACTTCAATTCCTCCATTTTAAAAATCAAAATCTATTAAATCTTCAGCAATATCTTCGAAACTTTCTTCAGATTCTTCATAGAAATCATTCCAAGTTTCTCTATCCCAAATCTCAATACGATTTGAAACACCGATTACTGTACATTCTTTAGTTAAATTAGCGTATTTCCTCAAGTTTTGAGGGATGTTAATACGCCCTTGCTTATCAAGTTCTACTTCAACAGCACCAGAGAAGAACATACGCATAAACTTACGTGCGTCTTTTTTTGTCATAGGTAAGGTTTTCATTTTCTCTTCAATCTGTTGCCATTCGTCTAGAGTGTAACCGAATAAACATTTATCAAGGCCTCTTGTGATAATAAAACGCTCATTTAAGTCATAACGAAACTTGGACGGTATAATCATACGTCCTTTTGTATCTAATTGATGATCGTATTCTCCCATGAACATTTTTTATCACCTCACCTTATATATAATTTACCACATCTCCCCACTATCCACCACTATTTATACAAAATTTGTGAAATTTATTTTAAAAAACAAAAAAATGCCCGATTTATCATTAAGATAAATCGGGCTAAACCCTTGGTATATTAAGGTTTTATAATAATATGATCAAAAGTGTAAGAAAGTGGTGGATAGGTGGAGGGCTTGAACACATCTGTCCCAAAATCATTCAAAATTTGAAGTGGATTCCATATTCTTTCTTGTAATCCTCCCATTGGATGGAGTGTTTCTTGAATTTCTCTAAATTGCTTCATACTGATGTCGTTTTCTCTTTCAATGTTTAAAAGATAACGTTTTAACAAATAATCATACTGTTGTATATGAATTTCATTATTTTTATTCACAAGGTTAATATTATTTTGATTCCCCGCCACTTCATCTAATAAGTCTTGGTTTAGACGACGTTGTTGTTCAATCATACCTTCTACCTTTTCAATAAATTGATGTGATGCTTGTTCTCTAATAAACTCACTTCTTTCTCCTTCAACACCATCGACTAACACTTTTTCTAATGGAATATTGTATTTCGAAAGTAATTTTTCAATACGGTCATTTAAATAAGTAATTCTAAGCCTTGGCATCACGATAGGCATTTCAACATCAAATAGTTCAAATACATCTTTTAGTTCAGCCCAGTACTTAATTTCACTCGGTCCTCCAACAAATGCCACCGTGTTAAATAACCATTCTTCCATTAATGGTCTTGTCACTACATTATTAGAAAATAATTCAGGTTGATTTTCCGCAATATTTATAATTTCTTCCTTTATATATGTCTTATCTGTTTTATTTAATTTAAAATGCTTACCATCATACGAAACTAATTGACGCATATTTTCATCATGTAAGAATAAATGAACATTTGTATCTGTTTGTATCATCGCATTCAAGCCTTGATTTTGAGTACGTTGTTGTGTTGCTCTAAAAGCATCATCAAGCAACTGATGTTTTTTCAAAATCTTTTTAAACATAGGCGCTTCCATTTTTCTTAACGGCTCAAACTGCGCATCTATAAATAGAACGCCATATGCTTTAAATGTTTCATGCAGTAGTGCTTTAAACATATCAGTCCACGAGTCATATTGGTCAATAATTCTGTCACAAATCTCCAGTAGACCTTGTGTATGAACAGTTTCTTTCATATGAATGAACATCGTTTTTAAAGTTTGTTTCAACTCAGCCTTATCAGGATAATATCTAGAGACAGTCGTCTCTGGCATCTCCATTGTATGATATTTAACCTTATGCAGCGCCCCATGATTTTCGTTATAAACAAATGTATGATTCACTTCATCGAAATCATGATCTTCTCCTGCAATCCAAAAAACTGGTACTACTTGTTGCTTATGTGTATCCGTTAATTCCTTAGATAAAGTAATGATTGAAAATATTTTATGGAATGTATACAATGGTCCCCCGAAAAGCCCTGCTTGTTGTCCACCAATCACAACTTTTGAACCATTAGCTAAATGTTGTATGTTTAATTCTTGTTCACTAGAAAGCTTTAAATCACTCATATATTCACGAATAACATTCGCTAATGCCGCTTCTCTTCCATTATTTTCTTTAGACATCCTTTTTTCAAAACTAGTTTGTTGAGCTGCATCATATTGAAATAATCCTGTTATTACAGGGTCACTGCTCTTTATTTTTGGTATAAACTGATCTTTTTCATTTAAACTAACTACTTTACAGTCCATGTTTTTTCTCCTTAAGTACGCGATTACAAACTATAGTATAAAGTCTATACCGGTGATTGACAATTTTACGGCTTGAAAATCAATTTAATCATGGAAAATTTATAATATTCATTGTTTTACATTTTCAAATCAATGAAAAACACAAGTGGTTTAATGTATAATAATAGTAGTAAACAAATAAGGGGTAGATAAATATGAGTGAAATCAAACGTCTTGAAATTAATTACAAAACTGACGAATTATTCGAAAACTTTAGAGCGTTTGGCAACAAAGACTTATACATGGTCAATGAGTTAAACGGTCAAATGATTGATGCAAGTTCAGATTCACCATTTTATGGCATATTTGTCGGAGATCAATTAGGAGCTAGAATGGCATTACTAAAAAAAGGTGATGTCGAAGAAATCTACTTCCCAGATTTTGAAGATTATATATTATTATGGAAGTTAGAAGTATTACCAAAATATCAAAACAGAGGGTACGCTTCAGAATTGATTGATTTTGCAAAGAGTTTCAATATGCCAATTAAAGCCATTGGCAGAAATGATTCTAAGGATTTCTTTTTACATCATGGATTTACAGATGTGGAAGCTAAAAATATAGAGGGACATGATGTCTTATTGTGGAAACCATAAGATAATAATATTCGACACTACGAGCATGTAAATGCATCTTTTCGTAGTGTCTTTTTTACAATTACTTTCTTAAGCTAATATAAGTAAACCATTTTCAAATTATTTGTCTTAACGTAAAATATCATTTAGTTGTTTCCATGAATTAATTTCATAATCAGGTATAATTCCTGGGTTATGATCAAATCCTCTAAAATTAAACCAGCAAGTAGCTATACCCGCATTGATTCCACCTAGAATGTCAGATGTTAAAGAATCTCCAACTATAATCGAGTGCTGTCTTTCATCCTCACCAATATCATTAAAAACATAATTAAAAAATTCCGGATTAGGTTTTTGATATCCTGTTTCCTCAGATATAAATATCTTTTTAATATATTTATGCAACGGCGTCTGATTTAACCTTCTCTTTTGCGTTTCGGTTACACCATTAGTAACAATATATAAATCATGTCTTTTCGATAATTCGACAATTGTTTCTAATGTTTGATCAAAGTATTTAACTTTAGCTTCTGCTAATCCATTTCTAAATAACACATCTGCACGATGCCCATCAACTTCCATTTGATGATGTTTGAAGTAATTCACAAATCGTTCTGATAATACTTCAGACTTCGTTAATTTATTTTGTTGAAAAGCTTCCCAATGTTGGTGATTGATTTTTTTAAATGTTAAAAAATCATCCTTTGTTGCTTTATGATTAAAAACATTCGCCATATAGTGAAACGCCCATTCTTCTGCATCATAAAAATCAACAATTGTATCATCAAAGTCTATCAAAATATTTTTATATCCCAATTTCCCCATCTCCTATATTGTCTATGTATCTAAATCTTAACAGAGGCTCAAATTTCTGCAAATAAAATAAACTGAGTGCATAACATTAAAGTATGCTCACCCAGTTTATTTTAAAGAATATTAGTTATTATATTAGAATCCAAATAATTTACCTAGTAAACCCACACCGTTAGCAACGATGTCTACGATACTTGTGCCTAATTTCACACTATCATGTTGTTGTGCAGCTTGCACAGTATTTGCGATTGCTTCTGCTAGTCCAGTCATTTAAATCTCTCCCTCACCTTTGAAATAATACTGATTACTTACATAACATATTGAAATTAGAATCCGAATAATTTACCTAATAAACCTACGCCATTTTCAACGATGCTCACAATGCTTGTGCCTAATTTTGCGCCATCATTATTAATTGCTGCAGTTACGGTATCTTTAATTGCGTTAAATAAACCTTCCATTGAAAACACTCCTTAAAATTTAAATTTGAAGATAACAAAAACGTGCGTAGCTTTTAAATCACCGAAATGTTATTCGCTTAACGTTTTGTTGTTGTTATTTTAAAATAAATTTGATGCAATTAGTTTGTTTATCCGCACAACATCTTATAATGTACTTAACTGTATTTTAAAGAGAAAAGAAATACAGTTAGGCATTCAAAACTGTATTTAACACAATTAAGTTGCCTGAATTCGTATTTAAGTCTTATTGAACCTTTTTAGATAAATAGCTCTATAATAGTGAAAAATATAAACATTTTTTATTTACAAGGTATTGCTAATTTTAGTTCATTTAGATATAATAATTCTTGTGTTGTTAAACGTGTCCTGGTAGCTCAGCTGGATAGAGCAATGGCCTTCTAAGCCATCGGTCGGGGGTTCGAATCCCTCCCAGGACGTTTATAGGTATTTTTATACGCATTACCAAACAAAAGAGTTCCGTGATTACGGGGCTCTTTTTGTTTTGAATTTCAGTAATATAGTATGATGCGTCACCAAAACGTCCCCCGCATAAGCCCCGAAAATACAGTAATAAAAACAAGTATGCTTATTCGTTATAGATTTTTTTGACACACAATTGACACGCGTCTGACACTTGTTTATACATTTTTAATTAAGTAATTTTGCGCTCAAATTCCATCTATACTGTACCTGAACTACACCAACACTACACCAAGATTTTTAACACTCGCCATTTGCATGCGTAGAGATTTTTATTATTATATTATTCCTATAGATTTTGATACTATTCAAAATTTTAGGGACTTTTCAGGGGCCCGAAATCCTATAATTAAATACATTTAAAAAAAATAACCACGTCCATCGAGACGTGGTTTTTTAATTATTTAATTCACTAATTATTCTTCTTAATTTTCATTGCTAAATATACTATTGGCAAATTTATAAAGTAGTTCAGCGTTTTTCAATGACATATTGTCTAATGATCTTTCATTTTTTCTCATTCTGTGTATTGTGCTTTGTGGAACTCCTGTTTGTTTCGATATATGTAAACTGCTCAAATCACTGTCTAATAGTTTTTGAATTTGATTTCTCATTTTGTACACCCCCTTGTAAATCTTCAATCATCATTTAAATTAAATAATTACTTTTCCACATATTCCAATATTTAGGTTGCAAAGCATACCTCAAATATCATTAATTTTGAGATTTAAATGTCAATTATGTGTCTATCAATCCAATATACATACTCTAATAACGTAATAGTACACACTCTTCTTATTAATTGGCCATAGCTATCATGATATAATTAGTGAAGAAAATCACATAAGAAAGGTTGTAAATCATGAGACTTCAAAAAGCACCTCTAGTAACGTCAGGACTAGTCTTAGGATTATTAGGCCTGGGTAATCTATTAAAAGACTTATCTCTTACTTTAAACGCTGTTTGCGGAATCTTTGCTTTCTTGATTTGGATTCACCTTTTATGTACTATGATCAAATATTTTAATAATGTGAAAGAACAATTAAACAGTCCTCTAGTTTCATCAGTGTTCACAACATTTTTCATGTCTGGCTTTTTAGGTACTACTTATTTAAATACATTTTTTAGTAACATAACTTTTATCAATAGCTTAATAACGCCTATTTGGATTTTATGCCTTGTGGGAATTATGACGCATATGATTATTTTTTCAATAAAATATTTAAAAGATTTTTCACTTGAAAATGTTTATCCTTCGTGGACTGTACTTTTTATTGGTATTGCTATCGCAGGATTGACGGCACCCGTTAGCGGATATTTTTTCATAGGTCAATTAACAGTAATATATGGCTTTGTAGCTACTTGTATTGTCTTACCTATTGTTTTCAAGCGATTAAAAGCATTTCCATTGCAGACGTCAATCAAACCGAACACATCGACAATTTGTGCACCATTTTCTTTAGTCGCTGCAGCATATGTTATAGCCTTTCCTAAGGCGAATGCTTTTATCGTAATTATATTTTTACTATTAGCTCAAATATTTTATTTTTATATCATTATACAATTGCCTAAATTACTAAAAGAACCTTTTTCGCCCGTATTTTCAGCTTTCACATTCCCTTTAGTAATCTCAGCAACTGCTTTAAAGAACAGTTTGCCTGTACTTATGTTTCCAGACATTTGGAAAGGTCTTTTGTTTATCGAAGTGTTATTAGCTACTGTAATAGTACTTAGAGTCTTTATAGGATACCTTCACTTCTTTTTAAAAAAGGAAAATCAAGATAAATTTCTTCGTAATGCGTCTCAGTAACACTATTACCAAGAATTAACACGCATATTTAATAACTAAAAAAGAGGCAGGTAATCTTGCCTCTTTTTAGTGTATATCAATGCCTCTTTGATTTAATATGATCTTATCAATGATACCTTCTGACTAAAGCTGTAGTAACTATACTAGAACGTCTAGTTCATAAACACGTTTCACTCTAACCTTTATTTAAATAATATATAAGCAGCAAACGCCAAGGCTAATATACCAATAAAATAATTAATAAAGATTTTTATTTTAGTCTTTGTAATAGTTGACAAATTTTATCACCTCTAAATATCGATAAATTAAACACCGTTATTTTTCCTTTGCCTATCTTTTATCATTTCAGAAGGTACTCCGAAAATAAACATCAGAATAAATAATATAATTGGCAAATGTGGTATGTTTTCTAGCAAATACCATCTTAAATTCCAATCAAACACCATATTTGCATACGCCACAAAATATTTACTAAATAATAATACTACGCATATTCCAGTTAGTGTATCTAAAACCTTTGTCAAATGTGTCATTTATAGCCATCCTTTATATATGCTATTTTCACAACCATATGTGTCATGTGTTACAAAAACTGTTTACAGCAAATACATATTTACCACGATAAATATAATATACCATAGATCTAACATTACATTAAAAACAAATTTTAAAAATATCATTATTAAATAGAGTATTGTATCAATTACTTACTAGTGTTATGATTACCGTCATTATTTTCTTAATCAAAAATAATAATGCACCTCGCTTAGTTTAGTATTTCTACAAACCTACGAGATGCATAAAACCCATTTAGTATTTTTATAATATAGCATTTCAAATTATGAATAAATTAGTACTTGCGTAATTAGTACTCCGCCACCGAAAATCAATACAAAAGCAACTACCGGCCATACAAATCGGAACCAATGTGAATATCGCATGTTTAACATTTGTAGTGTGGCCATAACAAGTCCAGTCGGCGCTAAGAATAACATCGCATATTGACCAAATTGATATGTCGTAACGATGACGAATCTTGGTATACCTACTGTATCAGCTAGTGGTGCAAAGATAGGCATTGATAATACCGCTAATCCAGAAGATGATGGCACGATAAAACCTAAACAGAAGAAAATAAATAGTAATACGATGATAAATAATGGTCCACTCATATGTTGAACTAAAGATGATGAAAAGTGTAAGATTGTATCTGAAATCATACCTTCATTCAATACTAAATTAATACCTCGAGCTAAACCAATAATTAAAGATACACCTACTAAACTTGATGCACCATTGACAAATGCATCTACAGTTCCTTTTTCTCCCAATCCAGATTTACCTGTCCCAGCAATAAACATTATTATAATTGTAAATATTAAAAATGCTGAAGCCATAACTGGGAACCACCAACCTTGCGTCATAACTCCCCATACCATAATTGGAAATGGTAGTACAAATAATGTAAGGATTATCTTCTTACGCAAAGTAAAATGGGCACTATCGTCATCTTTTAATACAGACCATTGCTGTTCAAAAGCATCTTTGTCTTCATAAGAATATGACGCTTTAGGATCTTTTTTAATTTTTTTACAGTACCAATATAAATAACTAATAACAAAAATCGCACCGACAATACAAGCACCTATTCTCCAATACAAGCCATCCGTAAAAGTTGTACCAGCGGCATTAGAGGCAATTACAACCGAGAACGGGTTAATAGTTGAAAATGTACTACCGACAGAGCTGGCAAGGAATATGGCACCAACTGAAACGATAGAATCGTATCCTAACGCTATAAATATAGGGACTAAAATCGGATAGAATGCTACAGCTTCTTCTTCAATACCACATAATGTCCCGCCGATAATCATTAGTATTGATACAAACACAATTAGCATAAATTCATGCCCTTTTGTTTTCTTCGTTAAAGCTAACAATCCCGATTCAAAAGAACCACTGGCTTGAACTACGCCAATAAGTCCCCCTAGTACAAGAATGAATACCATGATATCGACCGCTTCTATCGTACCTTCAACCATGCTACTTGTTATTTGTTCTGGTCCAGCTGGATGTTGCTTTAATCTTTCATAAGTATTCGGAATTGATACCGGCTTATTAATTGCACCTGATTTAAATTGTTCAATCTTAATTTTAACCCCCATTTTGTCTAGTTCCTGTTGCGTACCCGGAACCTTTTTCACTTGGTTATGAGGGTTAACTATCTTTAGTTCTTGGGATGAAGGTTCGTAAGAAAGTTTAGAATATGCACCAGCAGGAATAACCCATGTTGCTATAACTGCAACAACCGTTAAAATGAATAAAATCATAAATGCACCTGGCATTTTTAATTTAAATCGTTTTTTCTTTTCACTTTCATTAATTGTATTTTCCACGGTTTCATCTCCTTCGACATTTAACCTAGCATTTCTACCTTAAAGATTTTATAAATATAAATTAAGAAAGTGCACCCCGCATCAAAATAGAGGCATTATTTTCAGGGGGTGCACATAAATAATAAAAATCATGCATTTGACATATAGTAATTGAAAAGCGTTTCAATTCAATTACTTTTTAATCACAGTACCTACTTTACCCTCTAAGGCAGCATCTAATTCATTTAATGATGTTATAAGCACACTTCCTTTTGGATTGTTTTCAATAAATGATATGGCTGCTTCAATTTTTGGTAACATACTTCCTTTTGCAAATTGATTTTCGTCTATATATCGTTTTAATTCATCAACATTTGTTGTTTTCAAAGGCTGTTGGTTTTCAGTGTTAAAATTAATATATACATAATCAATTGCTGTTAAAATAATCAATTGATCGCATTGAATATTAGCACCCAACAACGCACTTGTTTTATCTTTGTCTATAACTGCATCAATACCTTTAAAACCATCATGTTGCTCTCTAATTACTGGTATACCTCCACCACCAGCAGCAATAACGAGTGTATCATTTTTAATAAGTGTTTTAATACTCTCTAATTCAATAATAGAGATGGGTTGTGGTGAAGGAACAACGCGTCTATATCCTCTTCCAGCATCTTCAACAAATATAAATCCTTTTTCTTTTTGAATTTGTTCAGCTTCTTCTTTGTTGTAAAATAACCCAATTGGTTTTGAAGGATTGTTAAATGCCGGATCATTTTCATCAACTTCAACTTGTGTCACTAGTGTTACCACTTGTTTATCCATTCCAATAGAATGCAATTCATTTTGTAAGCTTTCTTGTAATTGATAGCCGATGTAAGCTTGACTCATTGCGCCACATTCAGCAAATGGAAATGCCGGACCTTGGTTATGTTCTGCAGCATAGTTAAGTCCCAAATTAATGCTTCCAACCTGTGGTCCATTACCATGACTAATAACAATCTCATGTCCTTTTGTTATTAATCCTACTAATGATTTCGCAGTATTTTTAACAAGCTCGAGTTGTTCTTGAGGTGATTTTCCTAAAGCATTACCACCTAATGCTACTACTATTTTCGCCATCATATTCACTTCCTTATATCATTTAAAATTCACCCAATGTAGCAACCATGACTGCTTTGATTGTATGCATTCTGTTCTCAGCTTCTTGGAATACAACTGAAGCTTTACTTTCGAATACTTCATCTGTAACTTCCATTTCTCGAATACCATATTTTTCAAAAATTTGTTGACCAATTTTCGTATCAGCATTATGGAAAGATGGTAAGCAATGCTCAAAAATAACATTTGGATTACCAGTTTTATCCATCATTTCTTTATTTACTTGATATGGTTTCAATAATTCAAGTCGTTCTTTCCATACTTCATCAGGTTCACCCATTGATACCCAAACATCAGTGTAAATTACATCCGAACCTTTTACACCTTGGTCAATATCATCTGTGATTAATATGTTGCCACCATTTTCAGCGGCAATATTTTTACAGCGATTTAATAATTCATCTGTTGGATTTAATTCTTTTGGACAAACTAAATGGAAGTTCATACCCATAATGGCAGCACCTTGCATTAATGCATTTGCAACGTTATTACGACCATCTCCAACATATGTAAAGTTAATATCTGCATAATCTTTTTTTAAGACTTCTTTTGCTGTTAAGAAATCAGCAAGAACTTGAGTAGGATGATCTTCATCAGTTAAACCATTCCACACTGGTACGCCTGAATATTCAGCTAAAATTTCTACTGTTCTTTGTGAAAAACCACGGTATTCAATGCCATCATACATTCCACCAAGCACACGTGCAGTATCTTTAGTTGTTTCTTTTTTACCCATTTGTGATCCAGTTGGGCCTAAATAAGTTACATTTGCACCTTGATCATGCGCTGCAACTTCAAATGCACATCGCGTTCTTGTAGAATCTTTTTCAAATAACAATGCAATATTTTTATTTTTTAACATAGGCTTTTCAGTGCCAATATATTTAGCACGTTTTAAATCCTCGGAGAGTGTTAATAAGAATTCTACCTCTTGTCGTGAAAAGTCTAATAAAGTTAAAAAACTTCTGTTTCGTAAATTTTTCATTAATAACAACTCCTTTTATTTTAGTTACACCTAAATTGTAAGCGCATACAAAATAAACACAACCTACTATTAAAATTTGTAATATTTTATCAATAATTAAATGAACATTTTATTAATATTAAATTTAAGTAGTAGGAAATAATTAAAATAAGTACTACATTTAAAGTATAACTATTTTTCAAGTAGTTAGAAAATTCAATTATCAAACAATTTAATGCAATTGATTAGAGAATAATTGTAACGTGTCGTTTTTAATATATACTCCAGCCTACTTTATTAAGTACTGTTTCTGTCCAAAACTTAAAAATGATAAGTTTTGCTTAAATAACACTACTAACTGTTTAAGTTTATTTAACATAGTTTTAGCTTTTATTTAATTCCGAATCGGTGTAATAGCTTATATACTTTGGGTAATTCACGCAAAGGAGATTTTCATATGAAAAAGAACATCATGAATAAATTAGTTTTATCAACTGCATTGTTACTTTTAGGAACCACATCAACACAACTTCCTAAAACACCAATCAGTTTTTCATCTGAAGCAAAAGCCTATAATATCAGTGAAAACGAGACTAATATCAATGAGTTAATAAAGTATTATACACAGCCTCATTTATCACTATCAAATAAATGGTTATGGCAAAAGCCCAATGGTAGCATTCATGCAACATTGCAAACGTGGGTTTGGTATAGTCATATTCAAGTGTTTGGATCCGAGAGTTGGGGAAACATTAATCAGTTAAGAAATAAATACGTTGATATATTTGGAACTAAAGATGAGGACACAGTTGAAGGTTACTGGACTTATGATGAAACATTTACTGGTGGTGTTACGCCAGCTGCTACTTCATCTGATAAGCCTTATAGACTATTTTTAAAATATAGTGATAAACAACAAACTATCATCGGTGGACATGAATTTTACAAAGGAAATAAACCAGTATTAACTTTAAAAGAATTAGATTTCCGTATTCGTCAAACATTAATAAAGAATAAAAAGTTATATAACGGAGAATTTAATAAAGGTCAAATTAAGATAACTGTTGATGGAAATAATTACACGATTGATTTAAGTAAAAAGTTAAAATTAACTGACACAAACCGTTATGTTAAAAATCCTAAAAATGCACAAATTGAAGTCATACTCGAAAAATCTAACCAACCTATTACCTTTTGTAAATGCGGATAATTTCAATTATCTAATTAACCCCTTTTTATAATTAAACATTCCAACAATACTCAAAGGAGAAATTCGAATGAACAATAACATCACGAAAAAAATTATTTTATCAACAACATTGTTACTATTAGGTACAGCATTTACACAATTTCCTAATACACCTATCAATTCTTCATCTGAAGCGAAAGCTTATTATATAAATCAAAACGAAACTAACGTTAATGAGTTAACTAAATATTACTCGCAAAAATATTTAACCTTCTCTAACAGTACGTTATGGCAAAAAGATAACGGTACGATTCATGCAACGTTGTTACAGTTTTCTTGGTATAGTCATATTCAAGTTTATGGACCTGAAAGTTGGGGCAATATCAACCAATTAAGAAATAAAAGCGTTGATATTTTTGGCATAAAAGACCAAGAAACCATTGATTCTTTTGCATTATCTCAAGAAACGTTTACTGGTGGTGTTACTCCTGCAGCAACATCTAACAATAAACACTATAAACTGAATGTAACATATAAAGATAAAGCAGAAACGTTTACTGGCGGATTTCCAGTTTATGAAGGCAATAAGCCTGTTTTAACTTTAAAAGAATTAGATTTTCGTATTCGTCAAACATTAATTAAAAGTAAAAAATTATATAATAATTCTTATAATAAAGGACAAATTAAAATAACAGGTGCAGACAATAACTACACAATAGATTTAAGTAAAAGGTTGCCATCAACTGATGCAAATAGATATGTTAAAAAACCTCAAAATGCAAAAATTGAAGTTATCCTCGAAAAATCAAACTAACAATAATAATGGAGTTAATAAAAATAATCGCAAATACTATATTGACTTCGCTCACATTTAAATTTCTTATTCCTCGTATCATGATTCCTCTGAAAGGAGATGTTCTAATGAGTAAGAACATCACGAAAAATATAATTTTAACGACAACATTATTACTATTAGGTACTGTATTACCTCAAAATCAAAAACCAGTATTTAGTTTTTACTCTGAAGCTAAAGCTTATAGTATTGGTCAAGATGAAACTAACATCAATGAATTAATTAAATATTACACACAGCCTCATTTTTCATTTTCAAATAAATGGCTATATCAATATGATAATGGAAACATTTATGTTGAACTTAAGAGATATTCATGGTCAGCACATATATCTTTATGGGGCGCTGAAAGTTGGGGAAATATTAATCAGTTAAAAGATCGTTACGTAGATGTGTTTGGACTAAAAGACAAAGATACTGATCAGTTATGGTGGTCTTATAGAGAGACATTTACAGGTGGCGTTACACCAGCCGCAAAACCTTCTGATAAAACTTATAATCTTTTTGTGCAATACAAAGATAAACTACAAACGATTATTGGTGCGCATAAAATATACCAAGGCAATAAACCAGTATTAACATTGAAAGAAATCGATTTCCGTGCACGAGAAGCGTTAATAAAAAATAAAATATTATATAACGAAAATCGTAATAAAGGTAAGCTTAAGATCACCGGTGGCGGTAATAACTACACTATTGATTTAAGCAAAAGATTACATTCAGATCTAGCAAATGTTTATGTTAAAAATCCTAATAAAATAACTGTTGACGTCCTCTTTGATTAGTATATGAAGGTGACTTATACTTCATGCACTTTAATTCCAAATCAGATTATTTAAATGATAATTTTTAAAGTGTATGATGTATATAATAGGTGAAATTTTCTATATATTTAAATGGAATTGGGAGTAGGAATGTGACAGAAATGGTATTTTATAAAATTTATTTCGTTGTCACTCCCCAACTTGCACATTATTGTAAGCTGACTTTTCGTCAGCTTCTGTGTTGGGGCCCCGCCTATAATTGAAAAATGCTTGTTACATGGGCATTTTCATTCGGTCAACTACTACCAATATAATATTGTAGAGCCTAAGACATTGATTTATTATGTCTTAGGCTCTATTCCTTCATTTAATGATTCAATTATTATAGCAATACTTTATTGTCCCATGATTAATGTTCTTTTAATGAGACATAGTAACTATAAAGTTTAATAATCGTTCTAAATCTAGCATCTTCTAGTTTGGTTTTCCCATTTCTTAAATCTTGTACTGTTTGATATGGAACTCCTGAATTTTTCGAAATTTTATAGCCTGATTCAGACTCAAACAAAGATTGAAGAAAGTTTATAATATTATTCAACTCTGTCATTTTTAATCCCCTTTCTTGAATTAACAATATATAATGTTGTTATTAAAACAGTCAGTGTATGGATGATTTCATTTCCTAAAAATATATTCAGCCATATAATAATAAGAAATACGATATAAAATAGTTTCATTTTAATCCCCTATCATATTTTTATTAATCAAATTTCAATAAGATTCATAATTAAAAGCTAACCTATACTCAAAATTTTCTTATAATGCCTCTAACTATAAATCTACATTTTATTTTACATATGATATTTTACACTATATTAAAAATACATACGATACTTTTTCGTTATCTATTAGATATTTCTATGTAATGGCAAAAATTATTCCCGACGAAATTCCAAACATAATTAATACCCTTTTTCTCTATTTCTATTTATTAATTTACAGTAGTTAATATATAGTTAATTTTTATTTAATAGTTAATTAATTGATTTAATTCTAAGATATTTGTATTTTTATATTGTAATCGATTACATTTTTAAATCAAACAAATCATTAGTTTTAAAGAAATTAATCAATAAAATTAGCTATGTCTTTTCCTTGTTTCATAAAGAATTTATTCAACTTTGACTAACCCTCGAAATTGAAATGCTTCCTTTCAAATTTTAAATAAAAGTTAAAAACATATTCTTAAAATAATCACTCATCATCACTCAGTAATTTATCAGTTGCTACATTAAATATACTAATATAAACGATTATAAATATTTGATATGTCTCAACTGCAATATTCTAAATTGACATATTGATTATTGTTTCCTCAAATCGTTTAAAAAAATAGAAGGATGATGAAAATGAAAACACGTATAGTCAGCTCAGTAACAACAACACTATTGCTAGGTTCCATATTAATGAATCCTGTCGCTAATGCCGCAGATTCTGATATTAATATTAAAACCGGTACTACAGATATTGGAAGCAATACTACAGTAAAAACAGGTGATTTAGTCACTTATGATAAAGAAAATGGCATGCACAAAAAAGTATTTTATAGTTTTATCGATGATAAAAATCACAATAAAAAACTGCTAGTTATTAGAACGAAAGGTACCATTGCTGGTCAATATAGAGTTTATAGCGAAGAAGGTGCTAACAAAAGTGGTTTAGCCTGGCCTTCAGCCTTTAAGGTACAGTTGCAACTACCTGATAATGAAGTAGCTCAAATATCTGATTACTATCCAAGAAATTCGATTGATACAAAAGAGTATATGAGTACTTTAACTTATGGATTCAACGGTAATGTTACTGGTGATGATACAGGAAAAATTGGCGGCCTTATTGGTGCAAATGTTTCGATTGGTCATACACTGAAATATGTTCAACCTGATTTCAAAACAATTTTAGAGAGCCCAACTGATAAAAAAGTAGGCTGGAAAGTGATATTTAACAATATGGTGAATCAAAATTGGGGACCATATGATAGAGATTCTTGGAACCCGGTATATGGCAATCAACTTTTCATGAAAACTAGAAATGGTTCTATGAAAGCAGCAGAGAACTTCCTTGATCCTAACAAAGCAAGTTCTCTATTATCTTCAGGGTTTTCACCAGACTTCGCTACAGTTATTACTATGGATAGAAAAGCATCCAAACAACAAACAAATATAGATGTAATATACGAACGAGTTCGTGATGACTACCAATTGCATTGGACTTCAACAAATTGGAAAGGTACCAATACTAAAGATAAATGGACAGATCGTTCTTCAGAAAGATATAAAATCGATTGGGAAAAAGAAGAAATGACAAATTAATGTAAATTATTTGTTCATGTACAAATAAATATAATTTATAACTTTAGCCGATAACTTCAGAAATGATGTTTTTCGGCTAATTTTTATACTGAATTTAGTTTAATTAACTTATGATATTTTTAATTTAAACTATGTACTTGATTTGCTTTCCTGACTTAAAAATTAGACTAAACATGACACTATATGAGGTAATTTTTAAAATAAGAAATTTGAATTCCATGTTGTCAAACCCTTTATATAAAAGTTTTGAAATTGTTCAAAACTTTTTGAACACATTATGTGTTAATATATTTGCAGAATTATTTTAAAACCGTTTTAAAACTATACTGAAATAAGAAATTTAAAAGTATAATTAGTACATATAATTGAAAAAGATTTCTAGAAATACAATTAATGTTCATCTAGATATTGTACGAAGTTGTATGAATAAGTTAAACTTAAGTTGAATCAATTTAAATGTTCAAGGAGGTTAACAAATGGTTTTTAATGATTGGGAAATTAACGTTGTATACTCAGGAGAGCATGAGGTTGTAGCAAACGAAAAGAGTTTATTTGTCATTGACGAATTTTACGATGTTGCAATCGCAATCTATTATTTAGATGGAAAATTAAAAGTAGCTCATGTCAACTATGGTTCTGATTTTACAATTGACGTAGCTAATAAAGTTTTTGAATTGAATATTCAAAATCCAAATGTTGATGAGCATTAAATATTAAAAAGCATTTAGAATCATAAAGAGCATACTATATATAGCCTTTTACATGTAAAGCAAATGAAAATTAGATAATCTAATTATTTCAACATTAAACAATATATCATTATAAAGAAGTTTTTAAAATAGAAGTATAAGGTGGTGAACAAAAATTAACATTGTGTATAACATTATAGTATATATAGCATGCATGATTAATTTCGGATTAATTATAGTCCCATTATTAACAACAAATGATGCGGATTTTGTATGGACTTCTTCATCATTAATATATATGATTCTTCTTACGTCGATTATCCTAATAGTTTATATTAAAACTAAAGATAGCTTACAGTTAACGATATTTATACTTAATATAGCCTTAATTATTCTATACTGTGCACCATTACTATTCATTTATGTATTCTAGTGCTTCATTAATATTTTAATGCATCAGTTTAAGGAAATTCCATTTGGAAAATAAAAAGCAAATATCATCATCAAATTAACATATTTAACGTTATACTTTCATAAAATTTGAAACAATTGAACATCCTTACTTTAGCTTTATATCTTTATTTCAAGTCATGTTTTCAACTATTTTAATGAATTAAACATATATTATAAGGAGTCAACATCATGAATAAACATATAAATAAAAAAGCCTCAAAACTACTTGAAGATTATAAAAAGGTTCAACAAAGAAAATCGGAAGAAACTGATAAAGGTTGTTTGAAAAGTGTCATCATGCTTATCGTCTTATTTTTCTTAATTATTTTTGGTATTGTGGCATGTTCTACAAACGTAAACTTTTTCTTCCAGTAAAAGAGTGAGATAGAAATGATAAAGAACCACTAATGATTTATTATGTAGTGGTTCTTTATCATTAGCTGTAGCTAATGTCTACTTAAAAAATGAATACATGAGTAAAACTCATGCATAAGAAATACTAATTTCTAAAGAAAAAGTATTTTTTTATCGATGTCCTACCCCAACTTGCATTGTCTGTAGAAATTGGGGTTCCAATTTCTCTATGTTGGGGCCCCGCCAACTTGCACATTTTTGTAAGCTGACTTTTCGCCAGCTTCTATGTTGGGGCCCCCGCCAACTTGCATTGTTTGTTGGAATTGGTGATCCTATTTCTCTCTGTTGTGGCCCCGCCAACTTGCACATTTTTGTATGCTGACTTTTCGCCAGCTTCTGTGTTGGGCCCCACCCCAACTTGCATTGTCTGTTGAAATTGGTGATCCAATTTCTCTATGTTGGGGCCCCGCCAACTTGCATTGTCTGTTGGAATTGGTGATCCTATTTCTCTCTGTTGTGGCCCCACCCCAACTTGCATTGTTTGTAGAATTTCTTTTCGAAATTCTCTGTGTTGGGGCCCCACGAGTATTGAAAAAACTTGTTATAAGCTTATTTTCATTTAGTCAACTACTACCAATATAGCACTAGAACTAGAAATGATAATTTAATATTGTACACTTTTGATTGTTTAAACATGTACATATTTTAAAAAATAGGAGAGCAAAGTAAATAATTGATATAGTTATTTTGAGAGTAATCCTAGGAACTATTGTATTTATATTTGTCTCCCCTACTTTTAAATGTCATTCATTATACATAAGCATTTTGATATAGAATTTATCACATATGCAAATTGAAAACAGGTTAAGACCATTTTTTGTCTCAACCTGTTTTATTTATTATCTATTTATAATTTCATCAATTTCTTTGTAAATATTTTCTAATGCTACTTTAGCTTCAGCCATTTTTGCAAAATTATTACTTTTTAGTGCAGCTTTTGCTCTATATTGATTCATCATAATCGTACGTTTGTAGTATGGGTTTAAGCTACCTGCAGCTAAATCATTTACATAAGATTGATCAAGTAGTGATTTCAACTCTTCAGCAATTCGTTTATCATGAAACTCACTTTGAATTATATAGTCTTTCTTACTACTTGCATCTGCTTTATTTCCTTCTATAGTTGCTATCGCAGTTGATGATAAAAGTAATGCTAATGTTCCTGTTAATATATATTTTTTAAATTTCATTGTAAACTCTCCTTAAAAGTTGATACTTAACGATTATATAGTCAATTTTAGGAAAGTTACATTAACCTGGCATTAAATAGCATAGTCGTTTTATTAATAAAAAATAATATAATATTAAATTATTTTGAACTTAAAATAATGACAGAAGTATTATCTCACTAATCCTTGTTTTAATACATTATCAATTCGCTCTTGTAAGACCATTTTCTTAACTTTGTATTCAAACGAAACTAAGTTGACTGCCTTTTGTGCTTTTCTGTGTGCACTGACAGTATGTGTTTTTTCAAATTCTCTCACAAGATTTTGAGCTTGAATCAATTTTTGTTCTTTTTTAATAGTTGCATCAGTTTTCGCTGCTGGTTTATTAAATTGTGGACGCGCACCATATTCGAATGTACCATCGTTAAATTCTAAAATATTATAGTCATGTTTGAATTTAATATATTTAGGTGTTGAGTTAAATTTTGGTCTAGATTGATATTTAAAAGTACCATCATTGTACTCTACGATATTGTGATTAATACTCACTGGTTTCTTTTCTCTTGGACCGTATCCTTCGCTCGCATCTGCTGTTGACGCAATTGTAGTTGTAGTAATACCTATTGCCGCTATTGTTAATAAAGATTTTGCTATCAATTTATTTTTCATGTTAATTATCCTCCAAATTATTATCTTACATTTATTAAGTTATCCTATTTATACAACTTTTGAAATTAACTAATTATTAATTAACTATAAACACTTTATAATATAGACAAAATATAGTTATCTATCTTGTGACTCATCAGCACTGATACACTAGTCAAAAAATTCACGCCTCTACTTTTTCGAATTTCAAAAATAAAACCACACAACAAAAAAAGACACCATTTGAAAGTTGGTGTCTGATGGTATAATTTCATAGATTTTATTTGTAACTTCTCATTCTATAGTTAAATATTGTGACCCAGCTAATGATTAACGTTGGTAGAATTACTAAATTCAAATTAGACACGTCAAAAAAGACAGATTGGAAATTGTCGATATTAATATCATTAATGTCCATTTTTTCATTTACTGCTTGATAGATCGCAAAGTAAACTAAGAACCATTGAATTAAATGCTCTAAAACGACAACCTCTGTCAAATCGACATTCTTTTTTCTAAAAAGTAATCTAACTATAAATAATTGGAATATACTTGAAATCAAGATCAATATAATACCCATTAAGAAAAAACTACCAAAATCAATTGTGATAAATTGAATAATACCATAAATAATTACGGCAGATATTGCCAGTGAAATATATCCTATAAAGATAAATACCACACCCATAAAGAGTGTCTTTAAGAACAGAAAAGGCTTCTTTCTATTTGTAACCAAATAGCTCAATATACAAAGTAGTAATAGAATTGTTAAAATTTTAATTATCATCGTTTGACCTCAATATATTTATTTATATCTTTATTATTGACCACGAAAAATAACAATCACTTAAGTGATTGCCAATAATACTCAATGCCTACTCTATAGTAATCTTGGCACGTGATTTTACACTATTTTATCTATTTAAAAATGTAAGTGTTGAATTATGCTTACTTCGAAAATGCATAATTCAATTAAATAGTATAATTTTTAACTTATATATTAATCATAACATATCAACCTTAATTAGAATATATCTCTTATTTCTTTATAAGTAAAATTATACATATTAATTACTTCTCTACTATGAATCATTTCTTTGTTTTATAAACATTAATTATCAAAAAAGCTATATGTATAACAATTTGGAGTGTTTGTCTACCCAACATTGCAAACAAAATGCAAAGAAATATATATCGTTTTAACAATAAAAATTATCCAATCATAGTTGAGCGACGTTTACTACTATTATTATACTATCAACAAATTCAATAATACCTCAAATAAAAATAATACCATCAAATTCATCATTATTCTTTTTCGATTGCATTAAACCTTATTAATTTGCACTTAATTTTAATTAATGAAGTGTTAACTGGTAAATGCATGAAACCGTTTGTAAAATAGCAGTGTACTCGCATTAGTAAGTACAAATTTATTTTACAGGGAGAACTTATTATGAAAAAAAATATCACAAAAACTATTATCGCATCTACAGTAATCGCTGCAGGTCTTTCAACTCAAACTAATGATGCTAAAGCTTTCTTTAGTTATGAATGGAAAGGTTTAGAAATCGCAAAAAATTTAGCAGATCAAGCTAAAAAGGACGATGAACGTATTGATAAGTTAATGAAAGAGTCTGATAAAAATCTAACTCCTTACAAAGCTGAAACTGTTAATGATCTGTACCTTATTGTTAAAAAATTAAGCCAAGGTGATGTGAAGAAAGCAGTTGTCAGAATTAAAGATGGTGGTCCTAGAGATTACTATACTTTTGACTTAACTCGTCCTTTAGAAGAGAACAGAAAAAATATTAAAGTTGTTAAAAACGGTGAAATTGACTCGATTTATTGGGATTAATTAACATACTGAATTAAATAGTTGTACGCCAAACGTTAGAAAACAATGCTAACGTTTTGGCGTGCTTTTTTTATTTTAAGTAACTTCTAATTTATTTAGCATCTTTACGACTGTTTAATAAAGCACGTATGATTAACACGGTTGCCACTATATCCGTTACAATTTTTATGATTGTTAATACATTCGATTTCCTTTTCACAATAGCCACCTCGCTTGTTCAAAACATAAACAACTATTGCATTCACTTTTAAGTAATTATTTATATTATTTATTCTAATAATCTCACCATTCAAATGAACACAATATTATAAACTAATTATACCTTTGAATATAGCAAAAAGCCACACTCTATAGCATGGCTTCTATCAATTATTTTAAAGTATTATATTTTAAAACTAGATCGATTTGTCTTTGTAATTTTTTCTTTTCATAGCTGTGTTGGAAATGAATTAAATTAACAGCTCTTTGTGCTTTACGGTGTGTTGCAACAGTTCTTGTACGTTTGAACAAGTTTACAGCTTTTTGTGCGTCCATAACTTTTTTATTTACTTGTTTTTTAAAGTTTGTTTGATACTCGTTATATTTTTCAACCTTAGTTTGTGCATGAGATTCACCGGCAAACGTTGATACCGTTAAACTAATAGCAGCTATGCTTAAAATTGATTTCCCAATAAAATTCTTTTTCATAATTAATAACACCTATCCTCAAATATTTATTTTGTATATATTTATAATAATAGACAGATACAAAAAACTACATTAACTATTTATTAACTAAACATTAATATTTGTGTCACTACATTTCTGAATTTCAAGAATTTTGCTACTCCATATTTTAACCATCAAATTATTGATATAATTTATGACTTTAGAAATCCTTTTAAATATGTATACGATTCATGATTTTAACTAAAATTTCAAATTTCCTGACTTCTTGAAATCTTAATTTTATACTTTTTAATAATACACTTTTAACCAAATAATCAACATGATTCAACCATATAGGGTCATCAACGATCACATTCTCCAAAATTACAATTCTTTTCATAACATAAATGTGTTATTCATTCCAATTATCTTATAAAATTGTCAGAAATACTTTTAAACAAACATTCATGACACGACCTCCTAGTTAAATCAGTCTATAAACTAAAAAAAGCCATAGCTACTTCTATTTAAAAAGTAGTATGACTGATTGTTTCGTGATGTCGATTTTTGAAATTGATGGTGCCATGTAAAGTTTGATCATCAATAATAACTTCAGCATATGTTTCTTCCATTGAACTTCTAGATTGAGATATACTTCCAGGATTAATAACATGAACACCATTAATATACTCATATTTTGCCACATGTGTATGTCCATAAAATGCAAACAAACAACCTAATTCAAGTCCTTTTTCAGCTAATAAATCTCTTGTTCGATTGACTTGATATAAATGTCCATGAGTATAAAATGCTTTCACGTCATTATATTTTGCGACCGCTTCATTTTCAAATTCTGGGTAAAAATCACAATTGCCTTTTACTCTATTAAATAAGCTAAGTTCCGTATCATCATACGCGAATTCTGAATCTCCTAAATGTAAATATACATCTGCATCTGGGTGCATTTCATAAATTTGATATAAAACGCCTGATTCAGTATGGTTATCACTCACAATAATCCATTTAGACATTTTTATCACCTTCAAGAAAAGCTTGAAGTAAATTAATCGCATTTCGTCTATGACTAATTTGCCCTTTTTGTTCTTTTGAAAGTTGAGCCATGGTTTTATCTAATTTCGGTACATAAAATATCGGATCATATCCGAAACCATTTTCGCCATATTTTCCATCTGCAATTTCACCTGAAACAGTACCTTTAAATACTTTTGTTTCCATATCAGGGCCACTCATACTTATGACACAAACAAATTGCGCACGACGATCAGTTGTATTACCAAGCTTATTTAATAATTTTTCAATATTTGCTTCATCGCTTTTATTTTCACCAGCATAACGTGCAGAGTATATACCTGGCTCACCATTTAATGCAAAAACTTCTAGTCCACTGTCATCAGCTATGACCGTTTTATTCAATGCTTTTGCAGCAGCTTCTGATTTTAATATAGCATTTTCTTCAAATGTTGATCCTGTTTCTTCCACATCAAAATCTGGTATTAGTTCTGAAATACCTATTACGTGGTAATCTGGAAATATTACTTTAAAGTCATTTATTTTCCCTTGATTATTCGATGCAATAACAATCTCTTTCATTAAAAATCCTCCTAGTCATTCACTGATATACGTTCCACATTGACAGATAAATTTAACCACTCTTTGATAATGTTAGTAATGTGAGTAGGATCACCTGTTGCAAAAAATCGATGATCTGGATGTTCAGTATAACTTGCATGTTCATTACTAAATGTTAGCAATGCACTAACTTCACGAGCCGTTTCTAATCCAGACGAAATCACTGTCTTTTTACCACCAAAATAATCATAGATAGGTTTATAGAGCAATGGATAGTGGGTACATCCTAAAATGACAGTATCAGACTCACTATTACGCCAACGTTTCAGTGTTTGATGAATGACAATGCTTGTAATTGTTGGATCACTATATCTCATTTGTTCTACAAGTGGCACAAAACCTGGACAGGCAACGCCATGTACCTCTACATGTGGATTGATACGTTTAATATGCGTACGATATGCTTCAGATTTAATTGTGCCTTCCGTTCCTAGTACTAATACATTTTGATTTCTAGTAGTCATTATTGCTGTTCTAGCACCTGGTTCAATTACGCCAATCACTGGGATTGATAAGGTCTTTTGTAAATATTCTAAAGCTACAGCAGTTGCTGTATTACAAGCAATCACGAGCATTTTTATATCAAATTCCATTAATTTACGAGCGATTTCAACTGTATATTGTTTTACTTGTTCTCCTGGTCTTGGCCCATATGGACATCGTCCAATATCACCTAAGTAATAAATCGTCTCATTTGGCAACTGACGCATAATTTCTTTAGCTACTGTCAAACCTCCGACACCAGAGTCTATTACACCTATTGGTTTATTCATATTCGGTCATCCTTACTTTTAATTTAATTTTTAGTTTATCATAACTAAGCATTGGATTTTAGTATTATGCACTGTGTTTACCATTTTTGTCATTATAATATTTATTTTAAATCAGCCCACTATCATATTGTCATGTAATCTGCTTATTAAAAAAATCCCTTCCAAGTTATTGTGTATCTCCATTCAATTTAATTTTGAAAGGAACATAACATTTTAACTCAAAAGGGATTAATTTTTATTCTACTTCATGGTCTGAACCAAAGAATGATTTAAACATGTGGAATGTTGTTTCTCTGTTCATTGCTGCAATGGATGTTGTTAATGGAATACCTTTAGGGCAAGCATTAACACAGTTTTGTGAATTACCACACTGCTGTAAGCCACCAGTACCCATTAATGCATTTAAACGTTCATCTTTAGTCATAGATCCTGTTGGGTGCAAATTAAACAAACGAACTTGCGAGATTGCTTGTGCACCAACGAATTTATTATTTTCAGTAACATTAGGACAAACCTCTAAACATACACCACATGTCATACATTTAGATAATTCATAAGCTGTTTGACGTTTTTTCTCTGGCATACGTGGTCCCGGACCTAAATCATACGTTCCATCAATTGGGATCCATGCTTTCATACGTTTTAAGTTATCGAACATTCTAGAACGATCAACTTGTAAGTCACGGATAACTGGGAAAGTATTCATTGGCTCTAAACGAATAGGTTGTTCTAATTGATCAACAATCGCAGAACAAGATTGTCTTGCACGACCATTGATAACCATAGAACATGCTCCACATACTTCTTCTAAGCAGTTCATATCCCAGACAACAGGTGTTGTTTTTTCACCTTTAATATTAACTGGGTTACGTCTAATTTCCATTAAACAAGCAATGACGTTTAAATTTTCACGATATGGAATTTCAAATGTTTCTTCATAAGGCTTAGAATCACTTGTATCTTGTCGTTTAATAATTAATTTTACTGTTTTTTGTTTCGGTTTAGATTGTGTTTCATGTTGTGGAGTGTTTTTCACTGATTGTTCAGTCATTATTTTTTACCCCCTTTAGACTTACTTGTGTAATCACGTTTACGAGGTGGTATTAAACTCACATCGACGTCATCATAAGTAAACTGCGGTTTTTCAAATGCGCCTTGGAATGAGGCCATTGTCGTTTTTAACCACTCTTCATCATTACGCTCTGGGAATTCTGGTTTATAATGGGCACCGCGTGATTCGTTACGGTTATATGCACCAATCGTAATAACACGTGCAAGTACTAACATGTTCCATAGTTGACGGGTAAAGAATACCGCTTGGTTACTCCAAGTTTGAGTATCTTCCATATCAATATCTTCATAACGTTTCATCAATTCAACAATCTTTTTATCTGTTTCTAACAGTTTTTCATTTTCACGAACAACAGTTACATTTGCTGTCATAATTTCACCAAGTTCACGGTGTAATTTATATGCATTTTCTGTACCGCGCATAGCTAATAATTTATCAAAACGTTCTTGCTCTTCAGCTTTACGCTTTTCAAAAATACTTTCGTCCATATCAGTATATGATCGATCAATATTTGAAATATAATCAATCGCGTTTGGACCTGCTACTGTACCACCATAAATCGCTGATAACAATGAATTGGCACCTAAGCGGTTACCACCATGTTGAGAGAAGTCACATTCTCCAGCTGCAAATAACCCTTTAATATTTGTCATTTGATCATAATCTACATATAGACCACCCATTGAATAGTGAACAGCTGGGAAAATCTTCATTGGTACTTTGCGTGGGTCATCACCAGTGAATTTTTCATAAATCTCAATGATACCACCTAGTTTTACATCTAACTCATGTGGATCTTTATGTGACAAATCAAGATATACCATGTTTTCGCCATTTATACCTAATTTTTGGTTAATACATACATCGAAAATTTCACGCGTTGCGATATCACGAGGTACTAAGTTACCATAATCAGGATATTTCTCTTCTAAGAAGTACCAAGGCTTACCATCTTTATATGTCCAAATTCGTCCACCTTCACCACGTGCTGATTCACTCATTAGTCGCAGTTTATCATCACCAGGGATTGCAGTAGGATGAATTTGAATGAACTCACCATTAGCATAAATAGCGCCTTGTTGGTAAACAATGGAAGCCGCTGATCCTGTATTAATCATTGAGTTTGTTGTTTTACCGAAAATAATACCAGGGCCACCCGTTGCCATAATAACTGCATCTGAACCAAATGTTTCAATCTCAGCAGTTGTCATATTTTGTGCAACGATACCTCTTGCACTATCATCGTCACCTTTAACTATGCCAAGGAATTCCCATCCTTCATACTTCGTAACTAATCCATCTACTTCATATGCACGAACTTGTTCATCCAATGCATATAATAATTGTTGTCCAGTTGTTGCCCCTGCATATGCTGTTCTGTGATGTAATGTACCACCGAAACGTCTAAAATCTAATAGACCTTCATTTGTTCTATTGAACATTACGCCCATACGGTCTAATAAATGAATAATTTTAGGTGCTGCCTCTGTCATCGCTTTAACAGGTGGTTGGTTTGCAAGGAAATCGCCACCATACACTGTATCATCAAAGTGAATCCAAGGAGAATCGCCTTCCCCTTTAGTATTGACCGCACCATTAATGCCACCTTGGGCACAAACAGAGTGCGAACGCTTTACTGGTACAACTGAGAACAAATCTACATGTGCACCTTTTTCTGCCGCTTTAATTGTTGACATTAAGCCCGCTAGGCCACCTCCGACAACAATAAGATGTTTCTCTGCCATAAAAATTTCACTCCCCTAAATTTTCAATCTATATTTGTTAAATGCGATGTATTACATAAAGGCAATAATTGCAGTAACACCAATATACGAAATAACTAAAAATACGATTAATGAAACCCATGTAAATACTCGTTGTGATTTTGGAGATTGAAGTCCACCCCAAGTAACTAAGAATGACCATAAGCCATTTGCAAAGTGGAACACAACAGCAATAATACAAATAATATAAAATATTGCCCATCCAGGATGTTGCAATGTTTCGTGCATTAAATCGTAATTCACTTCTTTGCCGTAAAATGCTTTTTGTAAACGTGTTTGCCATAAATGGATACCAATAAAGATAAATGTTAAGATACCACTCACTCTTTGGAAGAAGAACATCCAGTTTCTAAAAATCGAGTAATGTCCAACATTTTCTTTTGCTGTAAATGCAATGTGTATACCAAACAAACCGTGATATAACAACGGAATGTATATAAATAAAAATTCTACAATAATTAGAAATGGTAATGATTCCATAAAGTTAGATGCCTTATTAAACGCTTCAGCACCTTGTGTTGCTTGGTGATTCACTAATAAATGAACGACCAAAAATGCACCTATTGGGATAATACCTAATAACGAGTGAATACGTCTTAGATAAAATTCATTTTTTGATTGAGCCAAAAGGAGTCCCCCCTGTGAACGAATATTTAATTTATTGAGCTATTTATATTAAACGTACGCTTAACCCCCTAAAGTGATATCGTTTCTAGCGTTGTCATTATCATTAAGCGAAACATTTTAAAGACAAATACACACTGCACGATCACCAAACTGCATGTCGAACAATGTAACATTTGGATTCGATATTTAAAATTGCTTGTGATGATAAACTTTCTCATTTAGAAAACGCTTCCACGTACATTCAAAAAAATAACTTTGTTAACCATATTGTAACATTATTTCATATATTTTGGGGCATGAGAATGATTCTCACGCCCAGTAATTTATTTATGCAATTGTTCATGTAGGTTCTTTGCGACGTTTTCAGGAATACCTATATTTTTAAAATCTTCAAGTGTAGCTTCCTTCATTTTCTTGATTGAACCGAATGAACGCAATAATAATGTTTTACGTTTGTTACCGATACCATCTATATCATCAAGTATTGATTTCAAGCCTGTCTTTTGACGTGTTTGTCTATGAAATGTGATTGCGAATCTGTGAACCTCATCTTGGATACGGTGCAACAAATAAAATGCCTGGCTATTTTTCTTCAGTGGTACAATTTCTGCACTAGCGCCATATAATAATTCAGATGTTTGGTGTTTATCATTTTTCTGCAAACCTGCAACAGGGATATCAAGACCTAATTCGTTTTGTAGCACATCAATAACCCCGTTCATATGTCCTTTACCACCATCTACTATTATTAAATCAGGTAATGGTAATCCTTCGTTTAAAACGCGAGAATATCGTCGTCTTACTACTTCTCTCATTGATTTGTAATCATCTGGACCTTTAACCGTTTTGATTTTATACTTTCTATAATTTTTCTTATCTGGTTTACCGTCGACAAATGTAACCATTGCTGACACTGGATCCACACCTTGAATATTAGAATTATCGAATGCTTCAATTCTAATTGGTGTTTGAATTCCCATTTGTGTTCCAAGTTCTTCAATAGCTTTAATCGTTCTGGACTCATCACGTGATATTAATTCAAATTTATTATTTAAGGATACTTTAGCGTTATGTGCAGCTAGGTCAACCATATCTTTTTTGGGACCTCGCGCGGGTTGAACGATTTTAGTGTCCACAACAGATTGAATCATTTCTTTATCCAAATTACGTGGTACATGAACTTCCTTAGGTAAAATATGTTGGTTTAAGCTATAAAATTGTCCAATAAATGTATAAAATTCTTCTTCTTCTGTTTGCTGTAATGGAATCATCGTTGTATCTCGCTTTATCATATTACCTTGTCGTATAAAGAAAACTTGGATACACATCCATCCTTTATCAACACTATAACCAAAGACATCACGAATCGTTTTATCTGATGACATAATTTTTTGTTTGTTTGTCAGATTTTGAATATGTTGAATTAAATCTCTATATTCTTTAGCCCGTTCAAAATCAAGTGATTCACTTGCAGTTAACATTCGCTCTTCTAAACTTTTTAAAATTGTTTTGTCTTCCCCATTCAGAAAATCAGTAATTTCCTTCGTCATTTGTGCGTATTTACTCAAATCAACGTCATATACACATGGTCCTAAACATTGTCCAATATGGTAATAAAGACATAATTTATCTGGCATCTTATCACATTTGCGATATGGATATATTCTGTCTAATAACTTTTTAGTTTCTTGAGCAGAATATGCATTCGGATACGGTCCGAAATATTTGCCAGTACCTTGTTTTACAGTTCTCGTCACTAGTAGTCTAGGATATTTCTCCTTCGTAATTTTAATAAATGGATAACTTTTATCATCCTTTAATAATATATTATATCTTGGTTGATATTGTTTAATCAGATTCAATTCCAGTAAAAGTGATTCTGTTTCACTTGACGTGACAATAAACTCAAAGCGACGTATTTCACCAACCAGTCTCGTTGTTTTAGCATCATGAGCACCCGTAAAATATGATCGCAATCGATTTCTTAGCTTTTTAGCTTTGCCAACATATATCACTTGATCATTACGATCTTTCATTAAATAGCATCCTGGTTCCATAGGTACGACATTTAATTTATTTTTAATTCGTTGCTTATAGTCTTCCAAAAATATCCCCCCTTCTAATTTTAAAATGAATGATGCTACAAAAGTGCTTCAAATTTATCACCACTAATTCTAGTTAATAATCAACATCTTCGAGTATGACTTTTCATGCACATCATGTAATATTGAACATGGTTTTATCAAACCAACTGCTACAAATCTATCAGCATGCTAGATTATCATTTAACGTTCATAGATTTATTAATCCCACCATTCTCAAGTCGTAAACAATATGATGACTTATCATTCAACTTTTTATATTAAAAACACAAACAAAAACTGGAGCAATTCATTAAAGAAATGCCCCAGTCGTCATTGGTTGTAACTTATAAATGTTTATCTAAAACTTCAGCTAAGTTTTCTTTTGGTTGGAAACCAACAACTTTATCAACTGGTTGACCGTCTTTAAAGACGATTAATGTTGGAATACTCATCACTTCATATTTAGCTGCAGTTGATGGATTTTCATCAACATCTAATTTTAAAATGTCAGCTTTACCTTCATAGTCAGCTGCTAATTCTTCTAATACCGGAGCGATCATTTTACATGGACCACACCATGTTGCCCAAAAATCTACTAGTTGTACACCAGATTCTACTTTTGAATCAAAATCTGCATCTGTTACTTTTACGATTGCCATAAATGCCAATCCTCCTTAATTATTATT
The DNA here is from genome assembly GCF_017151935.1 of Staphylococcus sp. EG-SA-14. Classification (NCBI taxonomy): domain Bacteria; kingdom Bacillati; phylum Bacillota; class Bacilli; order Caryophanales; family Staphylococcaceae; genus Staphylococcus; species Staphylococcus sp. EG-SA-14. The sequence continues at coordinate 187,227 of NZ_JACVZM010000002.1, forward strand.
ATGATGTTCAAATTATATCAGATAACATGCTTCATGTATTTCTATTTGCTCAATTTTTATGCTTATTTCAAATAACATGTTTGAAATGTATTCTTGTTGCTTTACATTATTTTAACTGCAGCTATTTAATTTATCAAATTATAATTTATTTTAGTGTTGCAACGGTAACGCCAAATCCACCTTCGCTTGGCATACCACCTCTAAAGTCACTAACACTTTTATGCTTTTTCAAATGTTGTTGTACACCTTTTTGAAGTGCACCTGTACCTTTACCATGAATGATATAAACTTGTTCGTAATTACTTAAAACGGCTTGATCTAAATATTGATCTAGTTCAATTAAAGCATCCTCATAACGATAGCCTCGTAAGTCAAGTTCAGTTTTAATTGTTTGACGATTTTGACGTGTAACCATTTTCGTTGGCTTAACTTTTTCTTTTTGTTTTTTCTCTAAATCTTCAATAGGTAACTTCATTTTAATAATTCCCATTTGAACAATTGCTTCTTCATCATTGACAATTTCTAAAACTTCACCCTTTTGACCGTAAGATAATACTTTTACTTCATCACCAGCAACAATTTTATCGTATTTTTGCTTTTGTACATTTTGCTTTATAGATTTCGCTTCATAATGATCATCTAATCGTTTCTTCTTATCAATCAATTCATGTTCTTTAACATCTGCACCTTTTTGTTCACGCAATTGTCTTAAGTCTTTAATAATATCGTCAGCTTCTTTTGTTGCAGCCTTAATCTTCTGATTTGCTTTTTCTTTCGCTTCCTCTATTAGAGACTTTTCATAATTTTGGAATTGTTGATACTGCTTAGATAAATCATCATGCACTTGCTCCGCTTCTTTTACAAGACGGTCCAGTTCTAACCTCTGTGTCTCTACACGTTTGTAATTACGCTCTAATGATTCAATCATTTCATTTATTTCTTTTTCATCAGTACCAATCATCGTCTTAGCCTTATTAATAATATTCAAACTAAGACCTAACTTTTTAGAAATGTCAAAAGCATTTGAACGACCCGGCACACCCATTAATAACTTATACGTTGGACTCAAAGTATCTACATCAAATTCTACACTCGCATTCATAACGCCTTCTCGATTATAACTATATGCTTTAAGTTCAGGATAGTGCGTCGTTGCCATTACTAGAGAACCAATTTTTCTAACATGATCTAAAATGCTCATTGCTAATGCAGCACCTTCACTCGGATCTGTACCTGCACCTAATTCATCAAATAAAACTAAACTATGTTTGTCTGCATGCTTTAAAATTTCAACTATATTCGTCATATGAGATGAAAAAGTTGATAATGATTGTTCTATTGATTGTTCATCTCCGATATCGCAATATACATTTTTAAATACACTTAACTGACTACCATCAAGTGTGGGAATCAACAATCCTGATTGAGCCATAACAATAATTAAACCTAATGTTTTTAATGTTACAGTTTTACCACCTGTATTCGGTCCTGTAATAATTACCGTTTCAATATCTTCCATAAATTCGATGGTATTAGCTACAACAGTCTCACGATTTAATAATGGATGGTATGCTTTAGGTAAATATACAGTACGGTCCTCTTTAAATATCGGCTTTGTTCCTTTAATACTTCTACTATATCTCGCTTTTGCGATTAAAAAATCTAACTGACCCATGACTTGTTCTGCCACAAGTAGTGCATCTTTGTCCGCAGCCACATAACCAGTTAGTTGCGTTAAAATGCGTTCTTTTTCAATTGCTTCGTCATGACGTAATCGACTAATTTGATTATTCATTTCAACAACTGATGATGGCTCAATATACAATGTTTGTCCTGAAGCAGATTGATCATGTACAATCCCATTAAAATCTTGTCGATATTCAGCTTTGACAGGTATAACGTTTCTTTCATTCCTAACTGTTACAATAGCATCTGATAATTTTTTCTGATTTGCTTGGCTTTTAACAATACGGTCCAAATTTTGTCTAATACGTTGATTCGTGCTAGAAATTTTACTTCTAATCCCTTGCAATTCATAACTCGCATTATCATATAAATCATACGTATCGCATGTTTCATTTATTTGTTGAAAAAGATCAGTTAACACAGGTAATTGATTCATCTTGTCATCTAATATTGGGTATTTAACACCTTCATCTTCTTCAACCAATTGATTATAAAATGTCTTGAATTGATTTTGTACTTGAATTAATCTTTTTATCAAGTTAAGCTCTGATACATTTAAAACGCCGCCAATATCAGCGCGATGAATGAATGCTGATACTTTAGATAAGCCACTCAAGCTTGGTAAACGATGCTTATTATAGATTTGAGCAATCTCATCCGTTTCTTCCATTTGAAAAACAACCGTTTCAAAATTAGTAGCTGGCATCATTTGATTGACCTTTTCCAAGCCTAAGTCACTAATAGTTTCATTGGCAACGAGTGATTTTATTTTTTCGAATTCTAAGACGTCTAATGTTTTTTGTCTCATAAAATCCCTCTATTTCTTAAGTTTTATATTATTTTCAATAAAGTCTTTAAAAGCTTCACGCGATAATGCGTTAATCACTCTATCTTTTGTTACAAATCCTTTTTGCGCAGTTGCTACGCCATAATTCATAAAATCTAAATGATTTGTATGATGCGCATCAGTGTTAATAGTTAATTTCACATTTGGATATTTACGAACGATATCAGCGTTCAGATCCAGTCGATGTGGATTGGCATTAATTTCTAATACTGTATTCGTTTCTTCAGCTAATGCCATTAATTGTTCAATATTCGGTTTATAACCATCTCTTCTACCTATAATACGCCCTGTTGGATGCGCTATATGTCGCACGTATGGATTGCGACATGCATTAGCTAATCGTTCCATAATTTGTTCTTCTGATTGGTTAAAGCTTTGATGAATAGCTCCAATTACATAATCAAGTTGTGCTAAAATTTCATCATCATAATCCAGCGAGCCATCAGGTAATATATCCATTTCTGTACCTGAATAAATATCAATTTCACTATATTCTTTATCTAAAGCCTTAATTTCTTCGTTTTGTCTTAAAAGTCTTTCTACTTGTAAGCCATTAGCAACACGTAAACTTTGTGAATGATCAGTAATTACCATGAATTTATAACCTTTTGCGATATTTGCTTCTACCATGTCTCGAATAGAAAACGCACCATCACTATACGTTGTATGCATATGAATATCACCATTAATATCATCTATTGTAATGATATTACTTAGATCTTTATCAAATTCGCTACCATCTTCTCGCATAGCAGGTGGTATAAAATTCACATTAAAATGTTCATATATCTTGGCTTCACTATCATATTGAATTAATGTACCATCAGCTTGTTCAATTCCATATTCACTTACTTTTTCATCACGTGCTTTAGCAAGTTGTCGAATTCTTATATTATGTTCTTTTGACCCAGTAAAATGCTGCAATGTATGATAAAAAGCACTTGGTTCAATTAATCGAAAATCGACACCAATCGTTTCATCATCATACGCTAATTCTAATGAAACTTTTGTGTTCCCCACTGCAACTTCTTTTACTTTATTGGGAATATTTAATAATTGCTGCTGCACTGCTTTTGGGTTATCGGTACTTATTATGAAATCTAAATCTTTGCTCATTTCTTTAAAACGACGGAAGCTTCCTGCAGATGAATATTGATCGATATAATTTAATGTATCTATATAATCAATGATTTCTTGATTAAGTCTTCTCATTTGATCAATTGGATATCTATCTTTCTTAGCACCAAGTTGTTTCACAGCTTCTAATATGTTTTGTTCCGTTTTCTTAGCAAATCCGCTTAATTCACTAACTTTTCCATTTTCACAAGCAACTTGAAGTGACGCTTTATCAACAATATTCAACTCTTTATATAGCTTAGCAATTTTCTTGCTTCCAAGTCCTTGAATTTTCAAAAGTGGAATAAGACCTTCCGGAACTTCTTCCTGTAATTGCTGTAAATACTGAGATTCACCGGTCTCACGGTAATCATTGATTACTTCTGCAACACCTTTACCAATGCCTTTTAACTCCGTTACATCAGATATTTCATCTAATGGTCGTTCATCTAATTCAAGACTTTGAGCTGCTTTTCGATACGCTGATATTTTAAAAGTATTTTCCCCTTTTAATTCCATATAAGTAGCAATTTGTTCTAATAGTTTGATAACATCTTTTTTTGTCATAATAACACTCCATAAAAAGAAGACCAGGACGTATCATTAATATATACCTTTGTCCTGACCTCTTATGATAATTTATAAATTAATGGTGAAAGCCGATAAATATGGGATGTGAAAAATCAATGAATGACTCACAATAGATATTTTAAGCTGATGTTGTAATGCTTCGTTAGGATATAATGCCAATAGATATAACGTAAAGTGTAAGACAATTATCGTCATAAACACACCAACTATCATTCCCATTGCACGACTGAAAATATGAATGTTTTGATACGCTATTATTTTATCAAAAGTTACGATAATTAGATATAAAATGAACTTACAAAACAATGTAATCATTAAAAAAGCTACAATCGCTTCAAATCGATTTTGTAGATGATTAAAATGAAACGCAAAAGTTGTATTAAATGCTGTTGTTTTAGGATATGGAATAAATACAATTAATCTTTCTACAATAGATTTGTAAAATTGACTGGCAATCCACAATGATACAATCGTTGCACTCAAATGTATCATAGATAACCAAAAACCTCGTCTGAATCCAACCATGACAAAATACACAAAGAAAATGATTATGATAAAATCAATGACCATTTATTGCTCACGCTGCTGCAATTTGTGAATTTGTTGTTTCAAACGTCGATTTTCTTCTTCTAGTAGTACTTTTTCATGCATAATATTCACAGCAGTTAGTATTGCTTTTCTTGAAGTATCTAAACCTGCTGCTTTATACCCTAATTCTTTTATTTTATCATCAACTAAATGTGCTACATATCGTATGTGCTCTGGGTTATCTTCCCCAACAATTGTAAAAAGCTGATCATTAATTGATACATTTACCTTGTTTTTAAACTGTGCCATTTATAATTTCTCCTGATCCTTTTTTTAAAATCTAAATTCACGTTATAAAATATGACTGGATAGTTTGTCTGAATTTGATACTAATATTGTTATATTGCAATTATGATAAAACAACAACACAATCTCTATAGATGACTTAATGTTCTTTTTATAATGAAATAATGTAAAGAATTTTCTATTCAATACTTTATCATGTTTAAATTGTGTCACTATAACATTTTCATAAACATTATACATGACCACTATGTATTTTGTAAGTATCCGCAATTAATTCTTTACAACATACATAAATGTTTCTGACGTTATTATCATTTATGATATGATTATTTTTGCTAAAGATAATGAAATTTTATGAAAGGATTTACACAAATGGCGAATATCGTTTTTAAATTGTCGGATAAAGACATAACGACATTAATGTCACGCATTACTTTTGATACTGAGAATTTACCTCAAGGTATGAAAGCACGTGCAAAGTATCAAAATACAACTGTAAATATTTACCAATCAGGTAAAGTCATGTTTCAAGGTAATCATGCAGAAGCTGTGTCTAAAGAACTTCTACCGCAGCATTCTCAATTGAATACTAATAAAACTAAAAAGAAAAATATGGCTAATTCTTTTCTTGAACAAACTTTAATGTATGATCAATTTAACTGTATTGGTAGTGATGAAGCTGGAAGTGGCGATTACTTTGGTCCATTGACTGTATGTGCTGCTTTCGTTACCAAAGAGCATGTCCCTATTTTAAAAACTTTGGGTGTAGATGATTCAAAAAAATTAACCGATACCAAAATTGTAGAACTTGCTGAGCAATTGGTTACTTTCATCCCACATTCATTATTAACACTACACAATGAAAAATATAATATTCAGCAAGCAAAAGGCTGGACTCAAGTAAAAATGAAAGCTGTTCTTCATAATGAAGCCATCAAAAATGTACTTGAAAAAATTGATTCGTCTCAATTAGACTATATCGTCATTGATCAGTTCGCAAAACGCGAAGTGTATAACCATTACGCATTATCCGATATACCACTTCCAAAGAAAACAAAATTTGAAACAAAAGGAGAATCGAAGTCATTAGCCATTGCAGTGGCAAGCATAATCTCTCGATACGCATTTGTTACATATATGGATCAAATATCAAAAAATATTAATATGACGATTCCTAAAGGTGCCGGTGCTAAAGTCGATGTAATCGCCGCCAAAATTATAAAAAAATACGGTCTTTCACATTTAGATACCATTTCAAAAAAGCATTTTAAAAATCGTGAAAAAGCCCAAAAAATTTTAAAGCCTCTTTGATTTTTAATCATTAGAGGCTTTTATGCAGTTGTGCGAAGCATCAACTGTAATCCGCTGTGCCTCTTTGATTTTTAATCATTATAAATTGGATCCTAATAGGAAATCCTATTAGGTAAGTCATACTAATTTGCTTTGCTCATAAGTATGACTTTATATGCAGTTGTGCAAAGCATCATCTGTATTCCGCTGTTCCTCTTTGATTTTTAATCATTATAAATTGGATCCTAATAGGTGATCCTATTAGGTAAGTCATACTAATTTGCTTTGCTCATAAGTATGACTTTATATGCAGTTGTGCAAAGCATCATCTGTATTCCGCTGTTCCTCTTTGACTTTTTAAACCAATCGAATCCTAATTGGTGAATCCAAAAATAAAACCCCATGTTAAGGATATCAATCTACTTCAGATATCCTTATACATGGGGTTTAGATCATTATCTAATAACAGCACCTTGTTCAATTAATGCTGCTTCAATTTCCGCTTGTACTTTTGAAACGCGCTCATCTGTCAATGTTTCTTCTGTGTCTAAATAATTTAAACGTATTGCAATTGATTTTTTACCTTTTTCTAAATGTTCGCCCTGATATACATCAAAGACAAGTGTATCTTTTAATATATTGCCACCGTGTGCATGAATCGTTGATAATAAATCAGCTGCTGGAATATTTTGATCTACTTCTAATGCAATGTCACGAGACATGCCTGGGAATCTCGGAATTGGCTGGTAATTAATGTAACCTACCGACACAGCCATTAATGCATCAAAATTCAACTCAAAAACATACGTACGTTTTAAATCATTATCAGCTGCTAATGTTGGATGTAATTCACCAATAAAACCAACAACTTTATTTTCTAATAAGATTTCAGCTGTACGACCTGGATGTAATCCATCAATATCGGCACGACGATAACTAAATTCAAGGTTTAACTTTTCAGATACTCGATCCACGACACCTTTTGCTAAATAGAAATCAACCGTTTCTTTCTTACCTTGCCATTGATTGACTACATAATCTCCAGTTAAAATACCACTTAAATATTCAACTTGATCTGGTAGTTCACCTTCTCCATTAGCAAAGAAGACATTGCCGATTTCAAATAATTTTACATCTTTATTTTTGCGTGCCACATTATATGATGCCGCTTCGATTAAATGTGGTAATAAACTTTGACGTAATGACGCATGCGCTTCACTCATTGGCATCAATAAATCAATTGTTTGACGCTGTTGCATCGAAAATGCAGTAGCATCTTCTTTAGAAACTAACGAATACGTAATAGCTTGATCTAATCCAGCACCTTCTAACACTTCTTTAACCATTCTCGTTTTATATTGGCGATCAGTTAGCTGACCACTAGTAACTTTATCGAAGACAGGTAACGTTGATGGAATATCGTCGTATCCATATATACGTGCAACTTCTTCAATTAAATCTTCTTTAATTGTAATATCTTTACGACGTGATGGTACTAGCACTGTAATAACATCATCATTTATTTCTGTATCAAACCCTAGTTGATTAAAAATAGTAACAATATCATTTTGTGACAAATCAAATCCAATAGTGCGATTAATTTTATCAGCAGTGATGTCGATTGGTGTAATAAATGCACCAAGTTCTCCTGAAGACACTCTATCTTTTAGCACTTTTCCGTTTGCATAAGTTTGTAATAAATAACATGCACGGTCGACTGCTTCATCTACAAATTCAGTAGCTATTCCTTTTTCAAAACGACTAGATGATTCACTGCGTAAATTTAAACGTCTTGATGTATGACGAATTGAAACTGGATCAAAAATAGCACCTTCAATCACTATATTTGATGTTTGTTCTTTAACTTCTGAAAAATCGCCACCCATAACACCAGCTAATGCAATTGGAGTTTGTCCATTAGTAATGACAATATCGCTCGTTAATAATTCACGTTCTGTATCATCTAATGTTGTCATTTTTTCGCCTTCATTAGCTTGACGAACAACAATTTGTTGTGAACCAATCGCATCTTGATCAAACATGTGCAATGGTTGACCGTATTCTAATAACACATAATTTGAAATGTCAACAACATTATTAATAGGACGTATACCCGCTTTTATTAAGCGTGCTTGCATCCAAATTGGCGAGGGTTCAATTGTCACGTCGTGAACAACACGTGCACTATAATATGGTACTTTATCTTCATTTTCAATTGTCACAGTCAGTTCATCATTTGCAGATAACTCAAGCTCATTTGATGTTGTGTCTGGCTTAGTCATTTTTGTATTATATAATGCTGCAACTTCATAAGCAGTACCTATCATACTTAAAGCATCTGCACGATTCGGCGTTAAATCAAATTCCATTACTTGATCATCTAAATATAAAGCTTGTAAGGCATCTGTTCCTGGAACTTGGGCTTCACTAAATACATAAATGCCTGATTCAAAACTTTTCGGTATATAGTTACTTGAAATACCAATTTCTTGTAACGAACAAATCATACCTTCTGAACGTTCACCGCGTAATTTGGCACGCTTAATTTTAATACCACCAGGCAATCTGCCACCTACTTTAGCAACAATGACATATTGTCCTGCATCAACGTTCGGTGCACCACAAACGATTTGTACAGGTTCGTCTTCTCCGATATCAACTTGGCAAACATTTAATTTATCAGCATCAGGATGTTTCTCTTTTGACTTAACGAAGCCGACAACTAAATTTTTGATATCTTTTGTGTAGTCAATTAAATCATCCACTTCAATACCTGTGCGCGTAATACGTTCTGCCAAATTACTTACAGAATCATCGATTGTTACATATTCTTTCAACCATTCATTTGATATCAACATTACATGTCACCTCTATCTTCTACCGCTTTAAATTGATCTAAAAATCTCACATCATTAGTATAGAAATGACGAATATCTTCTATACCATATTTCAACATTGCAATACGGTCTGGTCCCATACCAAATGCAAATCCAGAGTACTCTGAAGAATCAAAACCAGCCATTTCTAATACATTAGGATGTACCATTCCAGCACCTAAAATTTCAATCCATCCTGTGTGTTTACACACATTACAACCTTTTCCTTTACATTTAAAACATGACACATCAACTTCTACAGAAGGTTCAGTGAATGGGAAGTAACTTGGACGTAAACGAATTTCACGATCAGCACCAAATAATTTCTTAGCTAACAATTCTAAAGTGCCTTTCAAATCACTCATTTTAACGTTTTTATCAACAACTAATCCTTCGATTTGTGTAAATTGATGACTATGTGTCGCATCATCAGAGTCACGACGATACACTTTACCAGGGCAAATAATTTTAACTGGACCTTGACCATGACGTGATTCCATCGTACGTGCCTGCACTGGTGATGTATGCGTACGTAATAAAATTTCATCCGTAATATAGAAACTGTCTTGCATATCACGTGCAGGGTGTGATTTAGGTAAATTCAGCATTTCGAAGTTATAATGATCTTGTTCAACTTCATATCCATTCACAATTTCATAACCTAAACCTAAGAATAAGTCTTCAATTTCTTCTATTGTACGTGTTAATGGATGCTTTGAACCGATTTCAATATGACGACCTGGTAATGATACATCAATTGTTTCTTCAGCCAATTGCTTATTTAATTTTTCTTTAACTAACATCTGTTGTCTTTCATCTAATTCATTTTGAATTGTTTGACGCAATTCATTCACTTTTTGACCAAACGCAGGTTTCTCTTCATTCGGCAAATCCTTCATCAATTTCATTAGTCCGCTAACTGACCCTTTTTTACCTAAGTATTTCACTTTAACTTCTTGCAGTGCACGTTCATCATTTGCTTCATTAATATCTACAAGCGCTTGTTGTTTTAACTCTGACATTGTTTGTTGTTCAGACATATGTCACTGACCTCCCTATTCGAACTATTCATTTTATATTTATCATATTTGTTGTTTAACTAAAAAAAGACTTTCATCCTCTTAAAAAATAAGGGACGAAAGTCATTTCCGTGGTACCACCCAAATTTATGCCTAAGCATACACTTGTTTAATATTGATAACGGATTGTCTTTCCGACTTAAATCTCTTTAAGTAACCAAAAAGGTGAAAAGACTTTAAATAATTGGAATAACTTGCAGTCACGATTATTCTCCCTAAAACAATTATTTATATAAATGTCCATGCCTTTTTATTGGTTTATATTCAATTGTGTATGCAATCACGTAGAAATGTTCTGTTAAACAATTAATTATAATTATATCGGAAAACTTTCAACACGGTCAACCTTTCAAATGATAAAGTAAAATACTACCTGCAATCGCTACATTTAAACTTTCAGCTTTACCATAAATAGGTATGATTAAATTTTGTGTAGTATGTGCTAATAATTCAGGATTAACACCTTCTCCCTCATTACCTAATAGTAATGCAAAAGAATCACTTGAAGTAACTTCTTTGTATGCCACTGCGTTTTCAAGTGCTGTACCATAAACAGGACCATTAAATTGAGTAATAAACGTATCGAGATCTTGTGTCATAACTGGCAAATGGAAAACACTACCTTGACTCGCTCGCAACACTTTATCTTGATAAGGATCTGTCGTACCCTTCTCCATTATTACAGCATCCATTCCAGCTGCATCCGCAGTTCTAATTAATGTGCCTAAATTTCCAGGATCTTGAACACGATCGATGAGCAATACTTGTTGTGCTTTAGAAATATCATAATGCGGCTTCTCAATGATTGCGAAAAACCCTTGTGGTGTCACTGTACCTGATAAAGATTCAGCAACTTTCATGTTTATTTCAAAAACTTCTTGCGCGTATGCGATAATTTGCTGATCTAATCTTGCCGGTTCAATTGCAAATAATTGTGTAATTACAATTCCACTTTGATAAGCTTCTTCAATTAAATGCACACCTTCAATTAAAGCTAATCCAGTTTTATCCCTCTCACGTTTCTTTTTTAGCTTGTTCGCTTGTTTAATTCTATTATTTTGTGCAGAAGTAATTTGTTCCATTGATAGCTCCTCGCTTTATTTTTAAAAATAAAAATATTAATCATTAATAAGATGAAAACATTTGATTGTATAGTTAATATTAATTAATCGCTTTTATCACTCATAATATTTCAAATTGTATAAATTTCTTTTATCGATACTACTACTATAAATCATACGCCCCAAAATATCATTATTAATTCTTTTCTTCTTCAAAATAAATCAAAATGATATAATTGATGATTATTTTCAAAGCACATTCAAATCAAACTATGTTTTAGCAATTTGTTGTTAGCATGTTTGTGTTCATTAAAAAAACGACCATCATCGGTATCATGTATGGTCGTTACTAAAGTTAACAATACCAATTGTCATAACAAGTACTGCAACCTCTTTAAATTCAATTATTTCATGTAACTATAGCCTATATCATATGTAATTACTTTGTTATTGATAATCGGGCTACTTTCATCTTCATTTTTACTTCTAACATGTTTATGCGCTGCTTTAAAGACATCAGATTTTAACCAATCCGTAAAAGCTTGCTTTGATTTCCAAACTGTTAAAATTTTCACTTCATCAAAATCTTCTTGTTCTATAGTTTGTGTAACAAACATGCCATCAAAGCCTTCTAATGTTTCAATCCCATGTCTCGTGTAAAATCGTTCTATAATATCTTTTGCTGTTCCTTTTGTTAACGTCAGCCTATTTTCTGCCATAAATTTCATAATTATCCTCTTTTCTGTTTAACTTACCTTAATTATTTTTGCGACAACAACAATTCTTTTCGTTGTTTCACTATATGCATCTTCGCACGTTGATAAAGTCATTATTTTATCTTTTACCGTTACATTAACATCTGAATTAATTACAGATTTACGTTTTGTCTCATCTAAAAATTGTTGATAATCTTGATCATTTTCAAAATCTGTACGTATGTAATTATCTTTAGTAGTAGTTTTATATGCACTAAATACTTGCAATTGATATTTACCATATTTATTGTCAAATTCAATTATCTTGTGTTTTTCATAAAACGATTGCTTTAAATAATCTTCTAACACATCAAACATCGTATTATCACCGACATGGTGCCCGTATAAAATAGTATTATGATTTAAATTCTTCAATTCATTTCTAAAATCCATAAAAATACTACCTTTACGTCGATGTTCTCGCTCAAAATCTAAATTTAAATAATCGTGATTTGTCTTACCTTGTAGTACTGGATAATTTAATGATGTTCCTGATAATTTTATCCATCCAACAATGTCTTTATTTATTTTTTCAAGTGATTCAAATTGTGGTCTCACATGTGCTTGATGTTTGCTCATCAGCATTTGAAATTTTTGTTGTAATTTCTCATAATTTGCGCGTTCTTGCTTGTCTTCAATATATGTTTGAACAATTTTGTAACCAAAAATGATAATAATTACAACCAATAAAATTTGTATAATAGTTAAAAATCGCTTCATTCTCATAAAAATCCTCTTTTATTAACGACGTTTCTTCAGTCATCACTAAACCAGTTGTTGTACCGTTTTAGATTCGATTTCGTTGACTTTGACAAATTAAGTAAATTAGCATTGGACCACCGACAATCATTAAAATAGCATTGGCTGGAATTTCTAAAGGAGGCTGTATCACTCGTCCTAATAAATCAGCCACTAACAATAGCCATGCACCAATAACTGTAGAAAACGGAATAAGTACTCTGTAATTGCCCCCAACTAGCTTTCTAACCACATGTGGCACAATAATACCTAAAAAGGCTAGTTGTCCAACAATCGCAACAGTTGCACTTGCTAAAAATACTGCTAATAAACCTGTTAACCATCTGTAACGATCAATATTAAAACCGATACTTCGCGCTTGTATGTCGTCTAAATTTAGTAAATTCAATTTAGGGGACAATAGTAATGTTAATATTAATCCCAATAATGCTGATACTGCTAATATGTATACGTCGCTCCATATTTTCATTGTTAAGCCTTGAGGAATTTTCATTAAAGGGTTTTGAGTTAAAATTTCTAAAACACCATTTAATAATACGAATAACGCAACACCTACTAATATCATACTTACAGCATTGAATCTAAATTTAGAATGCAACAATATAATTATTAAAAATGGTATTAAACCTCCAATAAAACTTAATAATGGTAAGTAAAAGTACAATTGTGGAATAAACAACATACAAAGTGCTCTCATTATAAGTGCACCTGAGGAAACGCCAATGATATTCGCCTCTGCCAAAGGATTTTGTAGTGCTGCTTGTAATAATGCTCCAGAAACTGCTAACATTGCGCCAACCATCAATGCAATTAATATACGTGGCAATCGCAAATCAATGATTGAATCCACTGCTTCATTGTTACCAGTTGTAAATTTTGTAATTAGGTCATTAAATGACAATTTAATTGTACCGGTTACAAACGAAATATAAGCAGTTGCGATTAAAATGACTAACAAACATAAAAATAGTAGTTTCTTTTTATTTTTTATCATCATATCAACTCACTATTTTTTATCCTTATAAAATAAATCATATAATTGAGTCATTGCCTTATCAGCATCAACATTTGCTGTAATACCGAATGGCACTTCCTCTAAGTCATAAACATGATTATTTTTCACAGCTTTAAAATGTTTCCAAATATCATTCTGTTTAAATTCTTTTTGAAACATTTTCTTAACTTCTTCAGGCATTCCGTGTGGTAATCTTAAAATAATATCTGGATTGATATTCAACAAATTTTCAGTATTAGACGAAATATATTGACGATCTTTCACTTTAATAACATTTTCTCCACCTGCTATTTTAACTAAATCACCAATATATGATTTATCAGTTGCTACTAAATAGCTACCCGGTACACCCATTAATATTAATACTTTGGGATGTTTCTTTTGTTTAGCTGCTTTATTTTCAATTTTTTGCTTTACAGAATTTAAATGGTCATTTAATTCTTTTGCTTGTGCTTTACGATTAAATTGATCACCTAATTGTGTAATCGACTTTTGCATCCCTTTTAAACTATCAAAATCATAAAAGTAGCCTTTCATATTTAATTGTTTGTAAAATGGTTGCATTTCATCTTTAATCGTTGACACACTCAAAACATGTGTTGGTTTTAATTTTTTAACAGCTTCAACATTCGGCTCCATTGGTTGACCAATTTCCGGTACATCTTTATAACGATTAGGCAATGTCTTATATGACGTGGGTTTACCGACAATTGGTAAATCCAATTTGTCCAATGTCATTGTCAATGCAACAGTTGTTGGTACGATTCTGAATTCGTCGGATTTAGTTGATTCTTGAGAACTGGAAGATTGACAGCTGGTTAAGATAACGACGCTTATCACTAAAATGGTTAAATACTTTATGATTCTCAAACTTGGTTACCTCTCTTTCTGCTGTATAAATGTGCCGAAATAAGTAAAATAGTTGCTAACACAATGCCAGCTGCAAATAAAATATATTGCTTTTTATGATTTGGTTCATCAAGTTCTTTAATATCACTAGATAATTGACTACTATTCTTGCTATCATCATCTCTATTAAAAGCTGGTAACGCTTTTTCTTTTTCAACTACTTTTTTCTTTTCCTTTTTTGATTTTTCATCTTTATGTTTCGGTTGCTCTTTGTGATTATTTTCAACCTTTTTTACTGTTGGAGGGCTATTTTCAACTTTTAATGTACCTGATGCTTTAGGTCGCTCATTTTCAATCTTTTTATTACTGTCTTGTTGCACTTTATCTTTTTGTACAGGAATATCATTTAATCCTTTTTCAGTAAAAAGGCTAGTACGTCTTTCCTTAGTATCTGATTTTTGACTATCTTTTTTGTCATCAATATCTTTTTTAAGCTGATCTTGATTATTTTCTTGATTTTGATGTTTTGAAGGCACTTCTTTTGCATCATCATGTTGTACTTTTTTCTCTTTAAAATGAATAGAATACACCATTTCTTTGTTATCTAGATTTTTCTTTTCAGCCAACGTTTTAACATGCATATTGATTTTATCCATATGCTGTTCAATTAAAATTCTTACTATTGTGTCATCCTTTTCATCTTTTATAACAAAAGGAAATTCTTCATTTTTGTCATTTTGAAAAACAAGTTGTTCTTTATCTATTTGACCTTTTAGCTTTACTTGCAAGTAAATTTTACCAGTCATATCTGAAATCAATTGCGCCTTTTCGTCAACTAGTTGTTGTTCCTCAGTTACATTTTTATTTTCTTGATTAAAAATTAGTAACTCTAACGCTTTATTCTCTTTTATCTTTTCATCAAAAATTGATGTAGTTAATTCTGTTTTATCTTTTGCTTCAGGTTGATTAAATTTGGCTGATGGATATTTTATCTCATCAGCCAACACGCTACCAATCATTGTTGTATAAGTAAGTATACCTATGCTAATAATAGCTATAATAGATTTTGTAGCAATTTGTTTAACATTTCTCATTATTCCACATTGCCTTTAGATTTTTTTCTAACAAACAATGTGATTGCGATTAATAATGCTACGGATGCAACTGGTATTGCATATATATATGCAGGTGTACCAGCATTTGTTTGTGGATTTTCTACTTTGTCTTTATTCGAACTGTTAGATTCACTTTGACCAGTAGTCGTTCCATCAGATCCTTTGTCACTACCTGAAGCAGAATTTTTATCATCTTTACCTGGTGCATTAGCACCTGCTACATCAGTTGGTCCATTAAATTTATATGTAATGTTGTAATGATGGTCATATTTGAATGGCTTACCATTTACTTTTTCATCGATATAAACGTCAATTTTTCCATCTATTTTACCGTTCAACTTACTTACTTCAAATTCAGAAGTGCGTTCATCTTTGGCAGTGTTTTTACTAATAATATTTTCTTTATGTCCTTCGATACTCATTCCAGTAATCCAATGACTGTGGTTGACAGTTATTTGAACATACAATTTACCATTTTTCTTAATGTACTTTGCCGGTTTATTAAAATAGTCATTAGCAATCGACGTGTCATTGGTATTGTATTTGTAAACCTCATAATTCAAAGTGCCACTATCCGCGGCATTTGCAGAATTACTGAATGTCGCGATGATGATAATTAATGCTAAAATCGTTGTATTAAAAACTTTTAAAATATTTTTCACAATATAATCCTCCTTTTTATGATTGCTTTTGAGTCTTTAGTAAAATCATAAATAATAATGATTATCATTGTCAATATTTATTTTATAATCAATTTATTATTGTTATACGAAAATAGATGTGCTAGTATAATTGATAACCATTATCAATTGCAATGGTTAATCATCTCATATAACAACACATAATTTGTATCCTTAGGAGGAAAACAACATGACAAAACATTATTTAAACAGTAAGTATCAATCAGAACAACGTTCATCAGCTATGAAAAAGATTACAATGGGTACAGCATCTATCATTTTAGGTTCCCTTGTATACATAGGCGCAGACAGCCAACAAGTCAATGCGGCAACAGAAGCTACGAACGCAACTAATAATCAAAGCACACAAGTTTCTCAAGCAACATCACAACCAATTAATTTCCAAGTGCAAAAAGATGGCTCTTCAGAGAAGTCACACATGGATGACTATATGCAACACCCTGGTAAAGTAATTAAACAAAATAATAAATATTATTTCCAAGCTGTATTGAACAACGCATCATTCTGGAAAGAATACAAATTTTACAATGCAAATAATCAAGAATTAGCAACAACTGTTGTTAACGATGATAAAAAAGCTGACACTAGAACAATCAACGTTGCTGTTGAACCTGGGTATAAGAGTTTAACTACAAAAGTACATATTGTCGTACCTCAAATTAATTACAATCATAGATATACTACGCATTTAGAATTTGAAAAAGCAATTCCTACATTAGCTGACGCAGCAAAACCAAACAATGTTAAACCAGTTCAACCAAAACCTGCTCAACCTAAAACACCTACTGAGCAAACTAAACCAGTTCAACCTAAAGTTGAAAAAGTTAAACCTGCTGTAACTGCACCAAGCAAAGCTGAAGACAATCACTCTACTAAAGTTGTAAGTACTGAAACAACAAAAGATCAAACTAAAACACAAACTGCTCATACAGTTAAAACAGCACAAACAGCTCAAGAACAAAATAAAGTTCAAACACCTGTTAAAGATGTTGCAACAGCGAAATCTGAAAGCAACAATCAAGCTGTAAGTGATAATAAATCACAACAAACTAACAAAGTTACAAAACAAAACGAAACGCCTAAACAAGCATCTAAAGCTAAAGAATTACCAAAAACTGGTTTAACTTCAGTTGATAACTTTATTAGCACAGTTGCCTTCGCAACACTTGCCCTTTTAGGTTCATTATCTTTATTACTTTTCAAAAGAAAAGAATCTAAATAAATCATCGTCACACTCATAACTTAATATATTTTTTATTTTAAATTTTATTTAACCTATGTCATAGATATTTCATAATCTATAACATAGGTTATTTTTTTATAAAATAACGTTGCAATTAACTACCATTTCAATGTACAATACAAGTAATCAATTGATAATGATTATCAGTTGATAATATACAATTAGGAGTTGTTTCTACAACATGAACAAACAGCAAAAAGAATTTAAATCATTTTATTCAATTAGAAAGTCATCACTAGGCGTTGCATCTGTAGCGATTAGTACACTTTTATTATTAATGTCAAATGGCGAAGCACAAGCAGCTGAAGAAACAGGTGGTACAAATACAGAAGCACAACCAAAAACTGAAGCAGTTGCAAGTCCAACAACAACATCTGAAAAAGCTCCAGAAACTAAACCAGTAGCTAATGCTGTCTCAGTATCTAATAAAGAAGTTGAGGCCCCTACTTCTGAAACAAAAGAAGCTAAAGAAGTTAAAGAAGTTAAAGCCCCTAAGGAAACAAAAGCAGTTAAACCAGCAACAAAAGCCGATAACAATACATATCCTATTTTGAATCAGGAACTTAGAGAAGCGATTAAAAACCCTGCAATAAAAGATAAAGATCATAGCGCACCAAACTCTCGTCCAATTGATTTTGAAATGAAAAAAGAAAATGGTGAGCAACAATTTTATCATTATGCCAGCTCTGTTAAACCTGCTAGAGTTATTTTCACTGATTCAAAACCAGAAATTGAATTAGGATTACAATCAGGTCAATTTTGGAGAAAATTTGAAGTTTATGAGGGTGACAAAAAGTTGCCAATTAAATTAGTATCATACGATACTGTTAAAGATTATGCTTACATTCGTTTCTCTGTATCAAATGGAACAAAAGCTGTTAAAATTGTTAGTTCAACACACTTCAATAACAAAGAAGAAAAATACGATTACACATTAATGGAATTCGCACAACCAATTTATAACAGTGCAGATAAATTCAAAACTGAAGAAGATTATAAAGCTGAAAAATTATTAGCGCCATATAAAAAAGCGAAAACACTAGAAAGACAAGTTTATGAATTAAATAAAATTCAAGATAAACTTCCTGAAAAATTAAAGGCTGAGTACAAGAAGAAATTAGAGGATACAAAGAAAGCTTTAGATGAGCAAGTGAAATCAGCTATTACTGAATTCCAAAATGTACAACCAACAAATGAAAAAATGACTGATTTACAAGATACAAAATATGTTGTTTATGAAAGTGTTGAGAATAACGAATCTATGATGGATACTTTTGTTAAACACCCTATTAAAACAGGTATGCTTAACGGCAAAAAATATATGGTCATGGAAACTACTAATGACGATTACTGGAAAGATTTCATGGTTGAAGGTCAACGTGTTAGAACTATAAGCAAAGATGCTAAAAATAATACTAGAACAATTATTTTCCCATATGTTGAAGGTAAAACTCTATATGATGCTATCGTTAAAGTTCACGTAAAAACGATTGATTATGATGGACAATACCATGTCAGAATCGTTGATAAAGAAGCATTTACAAAAGCCAATACCGATAAATCTAACAAAAAAGAACAACAAGATAACTCAGCTAAGAAGGAAGCTACTCCAGCTACGCCTAGCAAACCAACACCATCACCTGTTGAAAAAGAATCACAAAAACAAGACAGCCAAAAAGATGACAATAAACAATTACCAAGTGTTGAAAAAGAAAATGACGCATCTAGTGAGTCAGGTAAAGACAAAACGCCTGCTACAAAACCAGCTAAAGGTGAAGTAGAATCAAGTAGTACAACTCCAACTAAGGTAGTATCTACGACTCAAAATGTTGCAAAACCAACAACTGCTTCATCAAAAACAACAAAAGATGTTGTTCAAACTTCAGCAGGTTCTAGCGAAGCAAAAGATAGTGCTCCATTACAAAAAGCAAACATTAAAAACACAAATGATGGACACACTCAAAGCCAAAACAATAAAAATACACAAGAAAATAAAGCAAAATCATTACCACAAACTGGTGAAGAATCAAATAAAGATATGACATTACCATTAATGGCATTATTAGCTTTAAGTAGCATCGTTGCATTCGTATTACCTAGAAAACGTAAAAACTAATTAATCGTCTTTATATTTAATTATTAAATTAACAAATTTTAAATGGCGGATGAGGTATCCTGTTACCTCGTTCGCCAATTATTTTTCGCAATATAAAAAGTCCCACTTAAAACAATCATTTTAAGCGGGACTTTTTATATTGAGTAACTAAAATTATTTAGCTGCTACTTCTTCGCCATTGTAAGAACCACAGTTTTTACATACACGGTGTGATAATTTGTATTCGCCACAGTTTGGGCATTCAGTCATACCTGGTACTGAAATTTTGAAATGCGTACGACGTTTGTTTTTTCTAGTTTTAGAAGTTCTTCTTTTTGGTACTGCCATGATATATCCTCCTTAGATTATAAACGAAAAATACTAAATGTTAGTTTAATTAACAACATTATATCATTAATTAAACTACTTATTGCTCTTTATCATATAATTGTTGTAATTTTTGAAGCCTTGGATCAACTTGTCGTGATTCTGAATCATCTTGTTCTTGCTGTTTAGCAAGCTCATCTAATTGATCCTCATCGATTACTTCCCAACCATTACCTACTGTCAACATTTGGTCACTTTGCTCTGAATAAGCTCTCATTGGTTTCTCAATAATAACTATATCCTCGACAATATCATGAAGATTAACCATACCATCTTTAATAATGTGATAGTGTTCATCTACATCATCTTGATCATCGTTATACTGATTGTACCCTTCTAAATCAAATACTTCTGTAGTAGTTACATCTAGTGGGACTTTAACTGGTACAAGAGTACGTGCACAAGGCATTGTATACGTACCAGTAATGTGAATATCCGCAACGACTTCTGTTGACTTAATGGTTAACTGACCTTGGATTGTAATTGGAGATAAATCAATTAAATCTAATGATTCTTTTAAATTGTCAAAACTCACCGTTTGATCAAATTCAAATGGCTTACCTTGATATTTCCTTAATTGCGTAATTGACCATTTCATATGGCTTCACCTCTAACAAGCACAAAATTTATTTTAACTTTCTAAGAACAAGTTGTCAAGATTTTTTCTTAACATATCATGTTCTGTTACAATATTAATAATGAATACCGAAAGGACGAATTGCAAATGAAAAGCGTTGGCTTAATCACAGAATATAATCCCTTTCATAATGGGCATCAATATCATATTAATCAATCTAAAAAACTTACAAATGCTGACGTTACTATTGCAATAATGAGTGGTAACTTTGTCATGCGTGGCGAACCAGCAATCTATAATAAGTTTACTCGTGCAAAAATGGCATTATCAACAGCTGATTTAGTTATCGAACTACCAGCAACTGCCAGTTTATCATCTGGCGATCATTTTGCCGAACTAGCAGTTAAAGTCGCAGATTATATGAGTGTCGATACAATTGCATTTGGTAGTGAAAATAATGATATCAAAACATTAAAGCAATTAGCACACAGCATTAATGAAATTGAACAATCTGAATCCTTTTCACAAAAAGTAAAAGAAGGTAAAAGCTACCCTCGTATCATTAGCGAATTATTAGAGCATCATGAAGCACTAGCAAGTCCTAACAACATACTTGGTATTAGTTATCTGAAAGCAATTACTAAAAATGCTAAAAACATCAATGCAATTTCTATTAAACGAGAAAATGCTCAACATCATGATTCATTAATTCAACACCATCAGTTTGCAAGTGGTACATCTATTAGAACATCAATCATTAGTCAAGATAATCATTGGCATCATGTGGTACCTAAAGATATTCAACACTTGTACGTAACACCTCATATAACATTAAATCAAATATTTCCATATTTGAAATATCAAATCATAGCTATGACTACAGATTCATTAAAAAATATTTATAATGTTACTGAAGGTTTTGAAAATCGTTTGAAATCTAACATTTATGAAGCAACTGATTTTCATCATTTTGTAAAATTACTAAAAACAAAGCGTTATACATATACGCATATCCAAAGACTGTTAATGAATGTATTATTAAACATTAAACCTACAGATGTTACGAGAAACATTCACGCAGTTAAAGTATTAGCGATGAACGACCGTGGCAGACAATATTTAAAGCATTTAAAAACAGCGTTCCCAGAAAGACAATATATAACCAATATTAACAAAAGCAATGCACATTACTTCACAAATGAAATCAAAGCAACACACATATACAATGCAATAAGCGGGCAACAACAAACAGATTTCAACACGCCTGTCATACAGCAATATCGTTAACAAATGAAAACAGTATTTTAGGATTGTAAACCATGATAAACCTAAAATACTGTTATTTTTATTACTTAAATTTCTTCTTCAATGCCTTTTCAACATAAGGTGGAACGAATTCAGAAATATCTGCTCGATAAGCTGCAACTTCTTTAACAATACTTGAACTTATAAATGAATAATTAGTACTAGACATCATATATAACGTTTCAATTTCATTGTTCAACTTTTTATTCATTGAAGTTAAGCGTAATTCATATTCAAAATCACTGACTGCTCTTAAACCACGTATGATTGTTTTAGCTCCTACTTGTTCACAATAATCGACTAGTAAACCACTAAATTGATGAACCTTGACATTAGGTAAATGTTTAACAGATTGTTCAATTAAATCCATACGCTCTTCTAAACTAAACGTACCTTCTTTTTTACTATTTTTAAGAACACAGACATGAATTTCATCAAATCTATCTGTACTTCTCTCAATAATGTCTAAATGACCATAAGTAATGGGGTCAAAACTACCCGGAATGACCGCTATTGTATGTTCCATGCTATTCTCCCTTTTCTAATAACAATGTGTCTGTCAACCCATAATGGTAACGTTTAATCATATTAAACGGTTGATAGTCTATTTCTTCATGATTGCTAAATTCACAAACGATGATACCATTTTCTTTCAATAAATTAAACTCTGAAATTAGTTTTAAAGCTTTATCAATGAGACCTTTATTATAAGGTGGATCTAAGAAAATGACATCAAATTGAATATCACGTTTTGACAATGCTTTTAAAGCTCTATCTGCATTATTTTTATAAACTTCAGATTGTGCCTCTAAATCCAAATTCGCAAGATTTGATTTAATAACTTTTACAGCTTTAAAATTTTGATCAACAAAGATTACCTTATCCATACCTCGAGAGAGTGCTTCTATTCCAAGCGCCCCGCTTCCTGCAAATAAATCTAAACCTATACCTGACACATCATATAAACTATTAAAGATACCTTCTTTAACTTTATCCATAGTTGGTCTCGTATTACGGCCTTCCATACTTTCTAAAGCTTTACTTTTATGTTTACCTGCAATGACGCGCATGTTGTTCACACTTCCAATTCATTTAGTTATTTAATATAATTTATTGAGAAAAAGGAGAATGATAAACCAATGAAACAAACATTTATTACACTTGGTGAAGGTCTAACAGATTTGTTCGAATTCATGACGATGATTGAATATAACCATCAACGTATTGATAAAATTATCTATTTTCATTCACCACAAGCTGAAAATAAAAAGTCATCTGTAGCAATCATTATGAACCCTACAACTGGCAATCATTTCCAAGCATTTTATATCATGATAAACGCTATTAAATATCCATATCCAGATTCAAATAAAAAGTTTCAAATGATAAATGATTGTGCTGAAAAATTCGACATACCAATTTTAGGTATCGATGTACAGCCCCCTCAAGCATTTCATGATTTATCGTTATATTATAATTATTTAATTAGTGTGTTAAGGCTCCAAAAATGGATACCAGAACTTCAATAATATTAATTATATATTTCGTGTTTCTCTTTTTCGTAAGTTTTCTTTAAGTATTTATATGGTGAGCCATCAATGTGTCTAACGTATTTAAGTTGCATTAGTTTATGTACAATTTGATCAACATCTTGCTCATTCACATACATAATTACAAATTTACGATCTCTATTTGAATGAACGATATGTCCATATTTTCGGATTTGTCGTTCATGTTTCATATGTTTTAAATAAACTACAATACTAGTTCTTGGGATTAAATTCATTTAAACCTCACTCCATTTATTTTCAGCATTAATCATATCATGTCTTTATTAATTTTAAAATATTAAGCTACCTTAATTATGTCTTATGTAATTGCTCGATAAATGTATTTAGATTATATTAAACATCATTATATTAATTCAATTCTCAAGAGCATCACTATATGATTAACCACACATTTCGCTGTAGTCAGAACTATGAATTTGTTAAGCTATAAAAGTAAACGAGGAGGAATTTTTTATGAAAAAAGTAAACAGAAACATTTTAAATGCTGTACTAGTCGGTGCTGGATTTTTAAGTAGTCTATTAATGATCAATAAAAATAAAGTGATTAATAAAAAGCAAACCATCCCTGCTTTTTTCAAAGGCAATGCACCATATATATTTGCGCATCGCGGTGGTATGGCTTTAAGACCAGAGCAAACGCAACTTGCATTTGACTATGCTAAACAATTAGGCGTTGATGGCTTTGAAACAGATGTGAGACTCACAAAAGATCAACAGCTTATCGTTTTTCATGACGCAACTGTTGATAGAACGACGAACGGCTCTGGAAAAGTTAGTGCCCATACATTAGCAGAATTAAAGAAATTAGACGCAGCTTATCACTTCAAAGATATCAATGGACTAACACCATATCGTGGTCATGCACACACAGCTATACTAACCTTCGATGAGTTGCTGAAGCAATATCCTGATATGTATATAAACGTAGACTTAAAAGATGCTCCTGAATCCTATGAAGGCTCAATCGCACCACAAATTATGTTTGATACAATTGCAGAAAATCAAGCATTTGACCGCGTTCTTGTGACAAGTTTTTATAAAGAACAAATCGTTCGTTTTAATAAAATTGCACAAGGATCCGTCGCAATTGGTGCTAGCCAACAGGAAGTTACAGAAGCATTTTTAAAATATCATTTATTAGGTGGTAGGTACTACCAACCATTAGCACAAACGTTCCAAATGCCTACTCATTTTAAAGGCATTGATTTGACTTCATCTCGTTTTATCAAATGGTTAAATGATATGAATATCATTCCAGGCTATTATGGCGTAAATAGTATAGATCTGATGAATGATTTATACCAAAAAGGTGCACACACGATTGTGACAGATCGACCAGATTTAGCACAACAATTCAAACAAACAATCCCGAATAAATAAAAACATCGAGTCAGATGCTAGTTAGTGGTTTCAATAACCACCTTTTTCTGACTCGATGTTTTTTATAATGAACAATTACAGGATCCGCCCGTCGCACAACCACTATGTGATGTTTGAAAGAATGGATTACCTGTTTCTATTTTCACATATTCTGAAACAGCGTACGCAATTTTCGTAACAACTTCATCTATTAAATGTTGAAGTGCCATTTCCCTAGCTTTGTAATGCATCACAACGTCAAGCATCTCATATGCTCTTTTGCGTTGTCTTGTTTCTAACATAACTTTCTTATAATCAGGATGATATTTCCCGAATCGCATTACTTCATCATATTTTTCTTTTGATTTTAAAAATGATTGATAAAGTAAATGTGCTTCGTCATTGTTTTCGAGCGCCTGTTTAGCTTGCTCAAATGATGCATAAATATCTGATGCAACTATCATATCAGCTAGTTCATCAATATCATCTAATATCGCTAGTGAAGCTTCATTAATCATAAATACCCCTCATTGTTATTTTTCTAAGAAAATTAGTGAATAATAATCTCTCATTACATCTCCACCCATCTCATCGTATTTTGAATTTAATAGACGAGATCGATGTATATCTGAATTCATCCAACTATGGATTAATGTTGGTACATCATTAAACGCATAACCAACATTTTGAGCAGTTGTTTTATAAGTAACGTGATTTTTATCTAATTGCCCTCTTAATGCGTCCTCTGTAAATTCAACACTATCAGAACCATTAGAGGTCGCTTCATATAAGTTATTAGATGCAATATGTGCTAAATCGCTATTGATTTTCAATGGTTTTAATCCTTTTAATTTTCTCATTTCATTCGTTACTTCATAAAGAGAAATTAATTGATTTGGATTTTGCTCAACTGGACGCTTATTATGCTCTTCTGACGTAGAATTAGAATTTAATTGATAAGGTTCAATATCTGCTAACATTTCTTTTGTTAAAAATCGTACACTTAGCACCTTTTTCGATTGTTGATCAGAATACACTTGTGCATATATGTCGCCATATTTAATCAGTGTTTGTGTTTTTAAATCTTCATCTGAAAGTTCAAATTCATATTTTTTACCATCAACTTTAAAGGACGGTTCTGGATTAATACTTGTATGATTAAAAATTTCTGCAGAATGTTGTCCTATTTTTAACGGACTAACATTGACTTTCTCACCTGTAGCATACACTGAAACGATTTCTTCACGTTTAGTTGAAACAATGTAATAACTGTTTTTGTCTTTAAACACATAATTTTTGTAACCATCTCTAAAAGGGTAAACACGATCTGCTTGTCCAAATTTAGAAGTAAGCACTTTAATATCTTTACCTACCCATGTACCAACACCTTCTTTAGGCTTTGGATTTTCAGCATGGTTATTTGATTTATTCACCTGTTCAGATCTATTTACTTTATTACCTTTATTCGGGTTCTCTAATACATCAAATTTTAATCTCGGTGAATAAAAAAGATATATTAAAAATCCAACTAAAAATAATACACCGACGACTCTTATAATTAACTTTTTCATCAATCAACCACCTAAAAAGTATTAATACTATTGTAAAAAACAACACATTAATTAGCAAATTTTCAACACTGACATAACTGTGTCGTTTCGATAAAACAAAATCATCTTCAGGCATAATTTTAACGTCATAAAGATTTTCCCTACAATCTATATCATAACCTATCTTTATGTTTTTAGGTTGAATTTCATTATTAAGATTAAAATATGTATAAAAAAATGGACAGTTAAGGTATCAAATGAATACCATCAACTGTCCGACTATTCTTCATCAAAAAACCTGATAAAACAAATTGCCTTATCAGATTAGTATCATTTGTATAAGCATATTAATGACCAAATGTTGCTTTAATCAGTGATGTCGTTTCTCCACCTGGATATAATACATATAATAATAAGTAAACTGCTACACCTGTAATTGCAGTACAGAACCATATAACTGAAGCGAATGGCCCGAATTTGCGGTGTACATTATATTTATCTTTAAATGCAGTAATAATTTGAACTAGGCCTAGAATACCACCAATTGTTGCTAAATTAATGTGGAAAAATAAGAAAATCGTATAATATTTCTTAATTGATGCTGGTCCGCCAAATGCTGTATTACCGATAAAAATCGTTCTACTTGCATAGATTAAGAAAAAAGTTAAAGCAAAAACAGCTGCAGCTAACATAACATTTTTGTGTTTATTTATTTCCCTTTTCCAAATAAGTCTCCAACCAATGGCAATTAAAATTGCACTAATGACAATACATGTCGTACTAATCGTTGGTAAAATTGGAACGCCCATATTTTTCATCCTAACTTAATTAATCTAGATCAAAGTAAGTAATGAAACAATCACAGCTAACACGAAAAAGATCACTAAATAATTTAGTGAATATATAAACATTTGTGTTGCCCATTTTGTTTGATCTGAATTTTTCTTAAATGTTGTTAAACCTAATGCAATCCATCCTAAATTTAATAATGTAGCTAACACTACGAATACGACACCTAAATTTATTAGTAATAAAGGTACTGGCAATAAAATAATCAACCAGATAAACATACTGACACGTGTACGTTTAAAGCCCTTAACTGATGGTAACATTGGAATATTTGCAAGTGCATATTCATCTTTACGTTTAATAGCTAAGGCATAAAAATGAATTGGTTGCCAACAAAATACAACTAAAAACAGCGCAATCGCTGTTAAACTAATTTGTCCTTCAATTGCAACCCATCCAATTAGTGGTGGTACTGCTCCAGGAAAACTCCCAATCACTGTGTTCCATGTTGTATGTCTTTTAGACCATATTGAGTAATAAGACACATAACCTACAATCCCCATAAGACCAAGTACGCCTGATGGTATATTCAATAAAAACAAACAAATTTCTCCAACTAACATCATACCAAAACTTAATAGTAATAAATTTTGATCTGTAATTCTATTATTTACAGTTGGTCTATTTTGTTTACTAGGCATAATACGATCAATATCTTGGTCGTAATAATTATTTAACGCACATGCGCCACCCATAATTAAAGTAGATCCAAATAGCATTAATAAAATTTGAGGTATTGATGATAAGAAGGAATGATTTGTCATTACAACTGCTAGCCATGCGCCCGCAAAAGCCGGAATTAAGTTACCTTGAACAAGTCCCATTTTAATTATCTGTTGCAATTCTTTGAAGTTAACTCTGCTAATATTTTGTGACAAAGTATGCTCTTTGCTCATAATCCCCCTCCTTAAATTTGTTCATATAAGATTATGATATCTTAGATTGCATAAAAAGACTAGGTTTAATAAAATTAAATTGTGACAAATTAACGACAAGAGAAAATGTCAATTTTGTGACACAAATAACATTTAATTTATTGCTATAATGTATATGTTAGAAAATTTTAATAAGTAGAATCATGCATCTAAAAGAGATTAATATTTAAGCTTCAAATTTGAGTAAACGTGGATTACATAATTATCCCAATAAAAAAATCATTACGATTAAGTTCTTTTTATGTCGTCCACATACAATACTTGTAAAATTAAATCATATTTCCTGCGTTGGATCCCATCTTTTCATATCCTACAATCAGGTCAATTTATAGTATCATCTCAAATCCGGCTATTAATTCTAATTCTCAGTGATGCGTTTTTTTATGATGGGGTGTATAAATTGTTTGGCAAAAAGAATTTAAAATGGTTAGGTGTCGTAGCAACGTTAATGATGACATTTGTACAACTTGGTGGAGCCTTAGTTACCAAAACCGGATCAGCTGATGGTTGTGGTTCTTCTTGGCCACTATGTCATGGTGCGTTGATTCCAGAATTCTTTCCTATTGATACGATTATTGAGTTAAGTCATAGAGCCGTTTCAGCTTTGTCTTTATTAATGGTCTTATGGTTAGTTATCACTGCATGGAAACATATAGGCTATATTAAAGAAATTAAACCTTTATCAATCATTAGTGTTGGATTCTTATTATTGCAAGCATTAATCGGAGCTGCTGCTGTTATTTGGCAACAAAACGATTACGTTTTAGCATTGCACTTTGGTATATCATTAATCAGTTTCTCATCTGTATTTTTAATAACATTGATTATTTTCTCTATAGATCAAAAATATGAAGCTGACGAATTATATATCAAAAAGCCATTAAGACGTTTAACATGGTTAATGGCAATCATCATTTATTGTGGTGTTTATACTGGTGCACTAGTGAGACATGCGGATGCAAGTTTAGCATATGGTGGTTGGCCATTGCCATTCCACGATCTTGTACCACATTCAGAACAAGATTGGGTTCAACTCACGCATCGTATCATGGCTTTTATAGTGTTTACGATTATTATGATTACTTATATTCATGCTGTTAAAAATTATCCAAATAACCGTACTGTTCATTATGGTTATACAGCTGCATTTATACTTGTTATATTACAAGTTATCACAGGTGCATTATCTATTATGACAAATGTTAACCTGATAATCGCACTTTTCCATGCATTATTTATCACTTATTTATTTGGTATGACAACATACTTTATCATGCTAATGTTACGATCAGTAAGAAGTGACAAGCAATAACAAAAAAGCAAACCGTAATTTTAATGGCACGCCCATTAAAATTACGGTTTTTTATATCAATATTTAAAATTAAACCTAAGCCATGTAAAAACGAGATTACACGTCAATTGTTGTGTAATCTCGTTTTATTTTAATCATTTTAGTCAGTTGCTTTTTCAATTTCGATTAATAAATCGCCTGTCGCTATTGTGTCACCATTATTTACAGTTACTTGTTTAATCACACCGTCAAATGGTGCTTGAATTGTTGTTTCCATTTTCATAGCTTCAGTAATTAGCAACGGCTGATTAGCTTTCACAGTTTCACCTACACTAACCTTGACTTCAGTTACTGAACCTGGCATTTGAGCACCGATATGACTTGGATTACTCTTATCTGCTTTTGGCTTAACGTTCGCATTTGTATGCACATTTTCATCTTTAATGTAAATACGTCTCGCTTGACCATTCATCGCATAGTAAATCGTTCTATTACCATTTTCATCTGGTTCACTAATCGTTTCTAGTTTAATAATTAATCGTTTACCTTTATCGATTTCGATTTCTACTGTTTCACCATTACGCATTCCAAAGAAGAATGTAGGCGTATCAAGTAACGATAAGTTTCCGTATTGATTTCTAGTTTGAATATATTGTTCATATACTTTTGGATATAGTACATAACTAATAATATCTTGCTCCGTAACAGGACCTTGTTGCTCTTCTTCAAGCAACTCACGGACTTTTTCAAAATCAACTGGCTCTAGATATTCACCTGGACGAGCTGTTAGTGCTTCTTGGCCTTTTAAAATAACCGCTTGTAAATCTTTATTAAAACCATTTACAGGTTGTCCTATTTCACCTTTGAAGAACGACACTACTGATTCTGGGAAATCTAATTTATAGCCATCTGTAATCACGGATTGTTCATCAAGATCATTTTGTACCATATAAAGTGCCATATCACCAACTACTTTAGACGATGGTGTTACTTTTACGATATCACCAAATAAGAAATTCACTCTGCGATACATATCTTTGACTTCATCAAATCTTTCGCCTAAACCTAAACTTTTAGCTTGTTGGCTTAAATTCGAATACTGTCCACCAGGCATTTCATGTTGATAAATTTCAGTATTCGGTGATTTGATATCACTTTCAAAGTCTGAATAATAAGTACGTACAGTTGACCAATAATGACTAAGTGACTCCATACCTTCAATATCAGTTCTAAGGTGACGCGGGAAGCCATTTAATGCATAATATAACGAATTGGCGCTTGGCTGACTTGTTAAACCACTCATTGAAGCAACAGCAGTATCAATGATATCGACACCAGCATCTATTGCTTGTTTGTATGTTAATAAACCATTACCACTTGTATCATGAGTGTGAAGATGAATTGGTAAATCTACAGCTGATTTCAACTCACCAATCAATTCGTAAGCGGCTTTAGGTTTTAATAAGCCTGCCATATCTTTAATCGCTAAAATATGGAAACCTTCACGTTCTAACTCTTTAGCTAGTTTGACATAATACTCTAAAGTATAAATGTTTGATCGCTCAGGATTTAAAATGTCACCTGTATAACAAATAGTACCTTCAGAGATTTTGCCCGCTTCTTGTACTGCTTCATTGGCAACTTTCATTTGATCTACCCAGTTTAATGAATCGAAAATTCTAAAGACATCTATGCCTGCTTTAGCACTTTCTTGTACGAATTTATGAATAACATTATCAGGATAGTTTTTATAACCAACTGCGTTTGAAGCACGTAACAACATTTGGAATAATACATTTGGAATAGCTTTACGTAGACGTTCAAGTCGTTCCCATGGGTTTTCCTTCAAGAAATTATATGCCACATCAAATGTAGCACCGCCCCACATTTCTAGTGAGAAACCATCTTTAAATACGTCCGCTGTTTTGGATGCGATATTAATCATATCCTTAGTTCTAACTCGTGTAGCTAATAATGATTGGTGTGCATCTCTAAAGGTTGTATCTGTTAGTAAGACATCATCCTGCTTTTTAACCCATTCAGCTACACCTTTTGGACCTACTTCATCAAGCAATTGTTTCGTACCACTAAATGAAGCGATTTTACTTGAAGATACAGTTGGAATTGATGCTAATTCATAGTCTGGTTTCGGACGTTTCTCAACATTTGGGAAACCATTAATTGTTACATTACCTATATATTCTAATGTTTTAGTACCTCTATCTAGAGACGGCTGAATGTCGAAAAGTTCTGGTGTTTCTTCAATAAATTTAGTTGTGTAATCACCACTTGTGAACTTTTTATTCTTCATTACATTAATTAAGAATGGAATATTAGTTTTAACACCACGAATACGCATTTCTCGTAATGAACGTACCATTTTTTCTTCTGCTTGTTTAAATGATATCGCGTGTGTAGATAATTTTACGAGTAATGAATCATAATAAGGTGATATCTCAGCACCTTGGAAACCATCTCCAGCATCAAGACGTACACCAAAGCCACCGCTTGAACGATAAGCAATGATTGTTCCAGTATCCGGCATGAAATCATTTAACGGATCTTCTGTTGTAATACGACATTGGATGGCATAGCCTAATGTTGTAATATCTTTTTGTTGCGGCATATTAATCTCTTCACCAAATAAATCGGCACCTGCTGCAACTAAAATTTGTGTCTTAACAATATCAATTCCTGTTACCATCTCTGTAATTGTATGCTCTACTTGTACACGAGGGTTAACTTCTATAAAGAAGAATTCGTCACCAGATACTAGAAATTCAACAGTACCTGCATTGACATATTTAATATTTTCCATCAATTGAATTGCAGCATCACAAATACGTTGACGTAATGTTGGTGATAATCCAACTGATGGTGCAACTTCTACAACTTTTTGATGACGACGTTGTACAGAACAATCACGTTCAAATAAGTGTACGATATTTCCATGTTCGTCACCTATAACTTGTACTTCAATATGCTTTGGATTATCAATGTATCTTTCTATGTAAACTTCACTATTACCAAATGATTTTTCAGCTTCTGATTTTGCTCTATGGAAAGCATCTTCTAATTCACTTTCTTCACGAACGATTCTCATACCTTTACCGCCGCCACCACTTGTGGCTTTAATCATTAGCGGGAAACCAGCTTCTTCTGCAAATTCTTTTGCTAATTCATATGATTTAATTGGACCGTCTGTACCAGGAATAACTGGTAAATCTGCCTTGATAGCCGTTGCACGAGCTTTAACTTTATCTCCAAACATATCTAAATGTTCTAAATGAGGACCAATAAATTTAATTCCTTCTTCTGCACAACGACGCGCAAATTGTTCATTTTCACTTAAAAATCCATAGCCAGGATGAATCGCATCCACATTCGCTTGTTTTGCTACATCAATGATACGCTCAATATTTAAATAACTTTCAGCAGGACCTAAATCACTTCCAACTAAATAGGATTCATCTGCTTTATATCTATGTAATGAACTTTTGTCTTCATTCGAATAAATTGCAACTGTGCTGATGTCTAATTCTGCCGCCGCTCTGAATATACGAATTGCAATTTCTCCACGGTTAGCAACAAGTAACTTTTTTATTTGTTTCAATAGCGATACACTCCTCAAACTATTAGAATTTTCTAACTAATTAGATAATAAAATTTTATCTTAAAGCGCTCTGTTTTGCTATAGTTATGTTTCAAATTTTCAAAATTTAACATTCTTGAGACAATTAAAACCTCCATTTCAGAAATAATAATTTCAAAAATGACTATGCAACAACAGGTAGTTCACGTTTTTGTTGTGAAACATTTTCGATTTCTACAACTCTATAAAATTAAAAATAAAATTGCAAAACATCAACATTTATTATCAATAGCGATAACTTTATCTTATCATCATGATTCTAATTTCGCCACCACATTTAGTAATTTTTAGTCATAAAATTTAGTTATAATTATACGTTGTTTTGTTTATAAAATTTGATAATCATGAGTAATCTCGTAATATCAAAACAAAAAGGAAGTTAAGCGTTGTTTGGTTGCCTAACTTCCGTTATTGAACTCATCAGTCCGATTTGACAAAGAGTATATAAATAGCCAATGTTTAGCATCGATTAATGACAGAAGTCATCTCGTACTAAATATTGGCTAGTATTTTTTTAATTAAATTGTCTTCTTATATCAACTTTTTGTTGTTGTTTCTTTCGTTGCTGGTCTACTTTGATTTGTTTACCTACAATCAGAAGTAATCCCATAGCAATACTTAAACTAATCATTGATGATCCACCAAAGCTGATAAATGGCAATGGCACACCAGTTAATGGAATTGTTGCCGAAATACCGCCAATGTTTACAAATGTTTGACTTCCAAAGTATGTGGCAATCCCAACACACACAAGTTTATAAAAATATGATGATGTTTTATTTGCAAACTGGAAGGCACGATATACAATAAAGAACTCTAAAGTAATAACTAGCAATCCTCCGATTAAACCTAATTCTTCGCAAATAATTGCAAAAATAAAATCTGTATGTGGTTCTGGTAAATAGCCCAATTTCATTGCACTATTTCCTAATCCTTTTCCAAATACGCCACCGTTACCTATCGCAAGCAATGAATTGGAAATATGGTATCCAGTTCCTGATTCGAATTGGAATGGATCTGTTAGCGTACTAAATCTGGCAGTTAAATAACTTGGTAACCAACCAGCCATTAATGCAATGACAAATACTACTAAGAATCCTAGCACTGCTGGTATACCAAATCTTAGGACTTTGTTTACCCCAATTCCTGAATAAAAAATGATTGCAACTAAAATAATTAATATTAGTAATGTTTGCCCTACGTCTTTTTGTAGGAAAACTAAAAACGTACAACCTAATGCTAATACAATAGGACTTAAAATTAATTTTGGTTTACTTAATACTCTAGGCATTTTTTTACTGATCATAAATGGGATATATAATATGATTGCAATTTTTAATAACTCAGATGCCTGTAAGTTCATAAATCCTAAGTTTATCCAACTTTTAGAACCATTAATATCTTTACCTATTACTAACGTCAGTAATAATAGTGAGACGATAGTTATAATCATACCTTTTTGCACTTTAATATTACTCAGTAATTTAACATTCATTAAAAATGCAATAAAAAATACAATTATAAAACTCATTATGACATATGCTAATTGTCGGTTGTAAAAATACGTTCCTGGAACATCGATACCACCAGTCAATGTGCCTTTAGTTGCTGGAACCATACTTGCACTATATACCATAACTAATCCAATTAAACTCAATACAATATATGTAACTAATAACGGATAATCAATAAACTTTGAGGTTTTACCAATATACCGTAAAATACTTCTAAAATTCTTCATATATTCAGTCATCCAATTCTACAATTTATACTTCAAATGATTTCGTTTTATACTTTAATTTTAAAAATCCATGTTACTTATTATATACATGACACAGTCATAATCACAAATATTAACAGGTCTCTTGAGGTAATTTATAGAATATTTGTTTACTTAATATCGTGAATTGCTAAAACCCAATAAAAGTGACTGACATGTCATCAAGAAGACAACATAACAGCCACTTTAATCAGTAATTAAACTATAAATATAAAATCGGCGCAGCTCAATTGTCGATATCTCACGCCATTTTAATATGCTTATATATTAAACCTTAAACAAGTGTAAAAGCTTCATGTAATTTTGAAAGTTCTTTCTCAAGACGTAACATAATTTGTTTGCCATCTTCGCGGTCAACTAAACCTAATTTAACAGCAAAATCAACTTCTTTTTGAAGTCCAAACATTTGTGTATCTAGTACTTCTTCATATAATGGGCATGAAGGTAATGTTAAATTATCTAGTTGAACTTTAATCAGATGCAAGATTTCATCAGCATCTTTAGTCAATTGTTTCAAAGCTGCATTTTTCATTGTTGCTTGTTTCGCCATGACACGCTCCCCCTCTATATAAATTCTCAAGTCTTACTAAAAGTTTATCTTACTAAATATTAAAAAGCAAGTAGATTTAAAATGTGTCGTTAGCAATTTGTGTTAAAATAATGCTATATACATTGATAGGGAGTGGGAAAATGATACAAATTAAAGGAGCCGTAAAGTTTCCTATAACATTAGATAGTACGACTTGGATTTTCGATGATAGAAAAGTTAGCATCGAAGATTTAGAAAAAGGTGTATTTGATGGTTCAAAACCAATCGACTTTGAAGATAATCATGAATGGAATCGTGCTATCCTAGAAGGACAAACTAATCCGCCTACTTTAAATTCAGAAATAAAATATAAAAAACGCGCCATGTTAGAAGGTTCATTTGTCATTAATATGACACCATTTTTCAAACATTCCGAACCACATGACTCTGCAACTACTATTCGATTATCAAATGAGCATGATCATTTAGATATACCGATAGATCTATTACCCTATTTATTTTTCCAATTTGCAAAAGACGGTAAACGACTTTACAGCGATAATGGTGTAGATAGTTTTATTTACAATCAAGAAGATGGTTATTCATATCGAATCAACCATGTAACTCATATTGAGGTGATTTAATTTGAGACAAGTGCAATGCATTATCTGTGATGCAAAAGTATTTATAGATGAGCGCACAACTGAGTCTAAACGACTTAAAAACAATCCTATTCGAACATTTATGTGTGATGATTGTAAAAGTCGATTAGACACACCTAAACAACGTGCGCAACACTATCCGCTCGATTAATATCTGAATAAACAAGTTAGAAATTTGAAAATGTGAAAGTAACAGGAAATAATAGCATTTAAACACTTTTTCAAATATTATATGCCAAAAGAGAAGCTAAGCAACTTTCATCGCTCAGCTTCTCTTTTATTATGTTAAATTATTCGTTTTCTTGCATCATTTGTTTGATACGCTTTGCTTCTTTTTCACGAACATTTTTGTTTAAAATTTTCTTTCTTAAACGTATGCTTTCTGGTGTAACCTCAACAAGTTCATCATCATTAATGAATTGTAACGCTTCTTCCAATGTTAGAATACGCGGTCTATTCATTGTTTGTGTTTGGTCTTTCGTTGCAGAACGTACGTTAGTTTGATGTTTTGTTTTAGTGATGTTAACAGTTAAATCATTTTCACGATTATGTTCACCAACAATCATACCTTCATAAACTTCAGTACCAGGTTCCATGAAGTTTACACCTCTATCTTCAAGTCCCAAAATGGCATAAGTACTTGCAGAACCTTGATCCATTGAAATTAATGCACCATTACGACGACCGCCAATTTGTGCTTTAATACGTGGTCTAAATTCTTCAAATGTATGGTTAATAATACCGTAACCTCTTGTCATTGACATAAATTCAGTCGTATAACCAATCATACCACGAGCCGGTACATTAAAGATTAAACGTGTAAGTCCATTATCAGTTGTAGTCATATCAACCATTTCACCTTTACGTGCACCTAATGATTCAATAACAGCACCTGCATTTTCTTGTGGCACTTCACATTGCACACGTTCAAATGGTTCACACATTACACCATCTATTTCTTTAATAATTACTTGTGGTTTTGAAACTTGTAATTCATAACCTTCACGACGCATATTTTCAATAAGGATTGATAAATGCAATTCACCGCGACCAGCAACTACCCATGTATCTGGAGAATCTGTGTTAGAAACTTTCAAAGATACATCTGTTTCTAATTGTTGATTTAAACGTTCTTGAATTTGACGCGCTGTTACAAAGTCACCTTCACGGCCAGCAAATGGAGAATTGTTAACTTTAAATGTCATTTCAAGAGTAGGCTCATCAATACGTAGAACTGGCAATGCTTCTTGATGGTCATGTGGTGTTACAGTTTCACCAACATTAATGTCTTCCATACCTGAAACAGCAATTAAATCTCCAGCTTGTGCTTCTTCAATTTCTAAACGTTTTAATCCAAAGTAACCAAAGATTTTAGTTACACGGAAGTTTTTCACTGTACCGTCTAATTTAATTAGTGATACATTATCTCCGACACGCATTTTACCTCTGAATACACGACCAATACCAATACGTCCAACATAATCATTGTAGTCCAACAATGCTACTTGGAATTGTAATGGCTCATCACTGTTATCAATTGGAGCTGGTACATAATCAATAATTGTTTCATATAATGATTGTAAATTATCATCTTGCTTTTCAGGATCTAAGCTAGCTGTACCATTTACTGCTGAAGCATAAACAACAGGGAATTCTAATTGTTCATCGTTTGCTTCTAATTCAATAAATAAATCTAAAACTTCATCTACAACACCCTCTGGACGTGCTGATGGTTTATCAATTTTATTAACAACAACAACAGGTTTCAGGTTTTGTTCTAGCGCTTTTTTAAGTACAAAACGTGTTTGAGGCATTGTACCTTCATACGCATCTACTACTAAGACAACCCCATCAACCATTTTCATAATACGTTCTACTTCTCCACCAAAGTCTGCATGTCCTGGTGTATCCAAAATATTAATACGTGTACCTTTATAATCAACAGCCGTATTTTTGGCTAGAATCGTAATTCCACGCTCTCTTTCGATATCGTTAGAGTCCATTGCACGTTCATCGACATGTTCATTTTCTCTGAATATACCAGATTGTTTTAACAACTCATCTACTAAAGTTGTTTTACCATGGTCAACGTGAGCAATAATTGCTATATTGCGGACATCTTCTCTTTTATTAGTCATATAAATAGTTTCCTTCTTTCTTAAGTAAAATCCCACTTTTAATTACAACTTTTTTATTATATCATATAATTGAGAAAAGATAAGCAAAAGGTGGGGATAGGATGAAACAAAAAAAATCTAAAAATATCTTTTGGGTATTTTCTATATTAGCTGTTGTTTTCTTAGTATTATTTAGTTTTGCTGTTGGTGCATCAAATGTACCAATGATGATTTTAACATTTATATTACTCGTTGCAACCTTTGGAATTGGATTTACTACAAAGAAAAAATATCGAGAAAACGATTGGCTATAAGTTATATCGACAATAACACGCGTTGATTTAAGACCACACATGTTCATGATGAACATTTAACTGGTTTTATATTGGCGCGTGTTTTTATTATTTAAGGTATAAAAGCGTAATATGTTACCTAATTGTTAGGACTACATATTACGCTTTTGGTAATTATTTTGATTTTCTTTTAAATCGTTGTTCATGTAATTGTATTAACGCATCATGGTGGGGCTCTAAATAATCATTGCTAATTTCTTGATGGAGACCACGATTTCCAACTAAGATTGAATTTGGACCACTAATTGTTAATGGTTCTCCTAGTAAATTGGAAGCTTGTCCATTTACTTCATATAAAATAACCAATCCGCCAGCAAAATCCCATGGTTGAAGTCTTGGCGTCATATATGCTTCTAAATTACCTGTAGCAACTGAAACGATTTCAAGCGCTGCACTACCATATGCCCTTGCACTTCTAGAATCATTAACAATTTCTTTAAAGATTTCTCCTAAAATTGGTTTAGTTAACCAGTTCGGATTGATCCCAATAATGCTTTGTCTTAGATTAGAATCATTCAATGGTTTCAAGGGTTGGCTACCTCGATATGCACCCTCCCCTACTTTAGCATGATATAAGACGTCAGCCATAACATCATATACAAAACCTGCATAAGGTTTACCATCGATATAAATACCAATTGAAATTGCGAAATTTTCTTGTTGATGAACAAAATTCAATGTACCGTCTATTGGGTCAACAACCCATACCGTACCTTTGGAAGTATCGATGTCATGACCATGCCCTTCTTCACCTAATACTTGATGATTGGGATATGTTTCTAAAATTGTATCAAAAATAAAATCTTCTGTTGCTTTATCTACATTTGTAACAAGGTCATTCGGATTTGACTTTGTTTCAATTGTTAAATTTTGCTCCATCAATTGTTTAATTCTAATTCCTGCTTCTTGAATAAGTCCTTGGGCAAATCCATAAAGTGCCATAACATCATCTCCTAACATCTTTATTATACATCAACATTTTATAAAAATAACTTCTTATGATAAAAATGAAAATACTAATTTTAATGAGAGCGTCTTAAGCCGCAATTGATAAAACATATGCTACAATATTTTTAAACACTATACAGGAGGTACTCTATGACAAAATATACATTTAAACCTAAAGATTTCAAAGCGTTCAACGTAGAAGGCTTAGACGCACGAATGGAAGCTTTAAACGAATACATACGACCACAACTC
The DNA here is from genome assembly GCF_017151935.1 of Staphylococcus sp. EG-SA-14. Lineage (NCBI taxonomy): Bacteria > Bacillati > Bacillota > Bacilli > Caryophanales > Staphylococcaceae > Staphylococcus > Staphylococcus sp. EG-SA-14. The sequence continues at coordinate 227,256 of NZ_JACVZM010000002.1, forward strand.
CATGAATTAGGAGAATATTTTAGTGACTTCTTTACAAGTCAAACTGGTGAAACATTTTATCCTCACGTAGCAAAGCATGCTAGAAGAAGTGTGAATCCTCCTAAAGATACATGGGTTGCTTTTGCAACAAACAAAAGAGGCTATAAAATGTTACCTCATTTCCAAATTGGTATGTTTGAAGATCAACTGTTTGTTATGTTTGGAATCATGCATGAAGCAAAAGATAAAGCAACACGTGCAAAAGTTTTTGAAAGAAAATTTAAAGCTATTCAACAATTACCTGATGATTATCGTGTTTGCTTAGATCATATGAAACCTGATAAACCATTTATTAAAGATTTAACGGATGATGATTTAAAAGAAGCGATACAAAGAGCCATCAATGTGAAAAAAGGTGAATTCTTTATAGCGCGTGCAATCACACCACAAGATAAAAGATTAAAAAGTGACAAAGCATTTATTGCATTTTTAGAAGAAACCTTCGATCAGTTCTTACCATTTTATTCTGCATAAATAACTTTGTTTAAATAATAGAGCACGTAATCACATCCATGATTTCGTGCTCTTTTTTTCTTAATATTAAATCGAACGTTCAACATAATAATTCATACTTTTAAAAAAATTAAAATAAATTTAGGTTGACCTAAACATTTTATTAGGTTATTATATTGTCCATAAGAAGTAGAGGTGAGTCAAAATGAATAATAAACGACATTCAACAAATGAACAATTAAGTTTAGACGAAATAAACAATACAATTAAATTCGATCATCGCAGTTCAAATAAACAGAAATTTTTATCATTTCTTGGACCTGGGTTATTAGTCGCTGTTGGTTACATGGATCCCGGAAACTGGATAACATCAATGCAAGGTGGCGCCCAATATGGCTATACTTTGCTATTCGTAATTCTTATTTCAAGTTTATCAGCAATGTTACTTCAAAGCATGACAGTGAGATTAGGAATAGCAACAGGTATGGACTTAGCTCAAATGACACGACATTATTTATCAAGACCTATTGCTATAATCTTTTGGATCATTGCAGAACTAGCAATTATCGCTACAGATATTGCTGAGGTTATTGGTAGTGCTATTGCTCTTAATCTCCTATTTAACATACCTTTAATCGTCGGTGCACTAATAACTGTACTTGATGTATTTTTACTACTATTTATAATGAAATATGGTTTTAGAAAAATTGAAGCTATTGTTGGTACATTAATTTTCACAGTGTTATTCATCTTTATATTTGAAGTCTATATTTCATCACCACAGTTGAATGCTGTGTTAAATGGATTTATACCACATAGTGAAATCATTACAAATAACGGCATTCTCTATATTGCATTAGGTATTATTGGCGCTACAATTATGCCTCATAATTTGTACTTACATTCATCAATTGTACAATCTAGAACATACTCAAGACATAACAATGAAGAAAAGGCGCAAGCGATTAAATTTGCTACGATAGATTCGAACATTCAGTTATCAATCGCATTTGTAGTCAATTGCTTATTATTAGTGTTAGGAGCATCACTATTTTTCAACTCAAACGCTGACGATTTAGGTGGTTTCTATGATTTATATCACGCCTTAAAAACTGAACCTGTACTAGGTGCAACAATGGGTGCAATCATGAGTACATTATTTGCAGTTGCATTATTAGCGTCAGGTCAAAATTCAACGATTACTGGTACTTTAGCAGGACAAATTGTAATGGAAGGATTTTTAAGATTACACATACCAAATTGGTTAAGACGTTTAATTACACGTTCCCTTGCTGTCATTCCTGTTATCGTATGCTTAATCATTTTTAAAGGTAATGCAGCTAAAATTGAGCAACTACTTGTATTCTCTCAAGTATTTTTAAGTATTGCTCTGCCATTCTGTTTAATACCATTACAATTAGCTACTAGTAATAAAGACTTGATGGGACCTTTCTATAATAAAACATGGGTTAATATCATTTCATGGACACTTATTATTATTCTAAGTATTTTAAATGTCTATTTAATCGTTCAAACATTCCAAGAACTACAAAGTTAAAAATAAAACCATTAAAATGTTGGTTGTATCTAATAATTAACAACTTAACATTTTAATGGTTTTTTTGCTATGAACATATTAATGATAAATATACTCATCGTCCTTATGTGTAGTTTCTTTTGATTCTTTTTTAGAAATCAACATAATCATCACGATAATCCATAAGACAATTGCAATTAAATTAAGAGCCATCAAACTTACAATTATCGCGATAACAAAAAGTATAATCGATAATTTTCTACGCCCTTTAATACAAATTGTCGCAAATATACCATAAAGTGTTGAAATTAATAAAATAATTGTTAATGCACCCATTGTTGTCTGAAGCATATCTAAAGAAACATTGCCACCGTTCTGAGATAATTGCTTCGCTAATTCTTCACGTTGTGATGCATTACCACTTTTTAAAGAAAAATAGGATAGCCCCATAACTAATAAATAAATAATACTAATACTATTTGCAATCCAAGCCATGATTAATTCAGGTTTTCTATTCATCTTAAAATCCTTTCTTTGTTTAATATTTTAATAAGTATACTACGAGCCTATAGATATACGCACATTAATTTACTTGTATATTAACATATTTTTCATCTAATTTTTATAATAAGCATCTGAATTCAGATTGATGATAATTTAGGTGTATGGTAATGAGAAATCGTCATTTAAAATTTTGACACCTAAACACTTTAATTAAACGTTATCGATGATTAACCTCATATAAAAACCCAGATTAATAAGCAAAAGACCTCTACTTACTAATCTGGGTATCATCAATATTTATTCTTGCTCTTTTTTGTCCTTAACTTCACTTGAATTGCGTTCTTCAGAAATATCATTGTTGTAAATTTGACGTCGCTCTTCAAAATTCATTCGACGTTGACTAACTGCGCTAGGTTGATTTTTCCTACGTTCTTTCATTCGTTGGTTATAAGCTTTACGTTTTTCTTTTTTCTTAGCTTTAATTTCAGCTTTTTCTCGCTTTTGTTGTGCTTTCAATTCTTTTGGATCAACTTCAGGTTCTGCATAATAACCATCATCTTCAATACCTAGTTCTTCAGTACTTTTTTGTTTGTATTTAGCCTGTCTGGATAATACTGATGGTTCTTCCTCAGTGCGCTCATCATGATTATATTCACTTTCAACTGCACGTTTAGGAAATTGATCATATTTATCTCTTTCCTGTTCTTGATCATATACAGTATTTGATTTATCCAATTCTTTTTCATATTTAGGCACATCATAATAATCATCTTTCGGTTGGGGGCGCTCATACACAGGTTCACGATAATCATAAATCGGTCCGTTATACTCTTCATAATATTGTGGCGCAACCATTTCAACTTTATCTTTTCTTATAAATAGCATCATCGCAATAATAAAGAATAATATCGGAATGATTAAAGTAACGATAAGTAAAACTAAAGGAATCGTTACAATTGCTGATATTAAGAATAAGAAACCTGACAAGATTCTTATATTCATAGATATGAGAGCTAAAAATGAAATCAACAAACAAACAATAAAGTAAACGATAATAGCCCATATACCATTTTGTAACCATATTACAAATTGTGTTGTATTATAGCCATTTCCAGCTAATAATTGCTGGATAAATGCATTATTGTTTAATGTATTTTCAAGATTAGCAATCGATGTGTTATTACTGAATGAAACAAGTGCTATAAACATCGTAATGACAGTAAGCACTAATAACATCACCCAACATAACCAACCTAGAACTTTTTCAGTTAATCTACTTACTGGACGTTTAATTTGAGTAAATTGTTCTCCAGTCATTCGTTACAACTCCTTATAGTACTTATCCCGTTATTATAACTAAATATACAGTAAATAACTACTATTTATGATTTTATTTTAATGACATTTTGAAATTCAAAAAGTTTTCATTGTATTCACTTAAAACTTCAGGTCCTAAATCTTTATAAACTTCAAGGCGTTCTTGCTCTTTCTTAGTCGGATAAAAACGATGGTCGTCTTTAATCTCTTTAGGCAACAATTGTCGAGCAGCCTTGTTTGGCGTTGCATAGCCTACGAATTCTGTATTTTGCTTGTTATTTTTAGCATCTAATAAAAAATTCATAAATTTATATGCACCCTCTTTATTTTGTGCCGTTTTTGGAATTACCATATTGTCGAACCATAAATTCGACCCTTCTTTAGGAATAACATAATTATATTTATCCCCTTCTTGCACTAGAGGTGCTGCAACACCACTCCAAACAACCGCTATGTTACCTTCATTTTGTTGAAGCATCATGGTAATTTCATCACCTACGACACCTCTTACTTGTGGTGCTAGTTTGGTTAAATCTCGCTCTGCTTCTTTTAAATGGTGCGAATTACGGTCATTAAGATTATACCCAAGTTTATTCAAACTCATGCCTATAATCTCTCTAGCACCGTCAACTAGTAAAATTTGGTTTTTAAATTTAGGATTATACAATGACTTCCAACTATCAAATGATTCATTTGGATACTTTTCTTTATTATATAAAATACCTACAGTTCCAAAGAAATAAGGTAAAGAATATTTATTGCCTTTATCAAATGACATATTCATATAATCTGAATCTAAATTTTTAATATTAGGTACCTTATTATGATCTATTGGTAACAATAAATGATCTCTTTTCAATTTTTGAACTGTATATTCACTAGGAAAAGCAACATCATAATGTGTACCGCCATTGCGAATTTTGGCTTCCATCGCTTCATTTGAATCGAAAGTTTCATAAACGACTTGAATGCCAGTTTCTTTTTCAAATTTCTTAATTAACTCTGGATCAATATATTCGCCCCAATTGTATACGTAAATTTTTTGATTTGTATGCACTTGTTCTTTAGATTTAAACCAATGACTTAAAGTAAGACAAAGCATACCCACAACTAATGCACCTATAATGAGTTGTAAAAAACGTTTCATTATTTTACACCTCGCTTGATTAGTTTTTTCTTATTTATCACGTATTGAATCAAATAATATCCTAGTATTCCTAATACAATAACAGCAAACAATAATGTTGAAATCGCATTAATTTCCATACTAATTCCTTTTCTCGCCATAGCATAAACTTCAACTGATAACACACTAAAGCCATTACCAGTAACGAAGAAACTTACTGTGAAATCGTCTAGTGAATAAGTTAAAGCCATAAAGAAACCTCCTATAATAGAAGGTAAAATATTAGGAATAATAATGTTGCTTAATAATTGTGGTTCAGTCGCTCCTAAATCTCTTGCAGCATTTAACATATTATTATTCATTTCATACAGTTGTGGTAAGACGATAATCACAACTATAGGTATGCAAAATGCAATATGAGATATTAGAACTGTCCAAAATCCTAAACCAAGACCAGTAAAATGGCCAATCGTTGTAAACATAATTAAGAATGATGCACCTATGACAACGTCGGATGATACCATCAAGACATTATTCAATGTTAGTAAAGTTACTTTAAACTTTTTATTTCTTAAATAATAAATAGCAATGGCACCAAATGTACCAATAACTGTAGAAATTGAGGCTGCTAAAAGTGCTACAGCTATCGTATTAAAAATGACCGACATTAAATGATCATTTTGAAATAATGATTGATAATGCTCTAATGTAAAATGTTCAAAGTGAATCATATTACCAGCCGAATTGAATGAATAGAACATTAAAAAGAATATTGGGATGTATAAAATCGCTAAAAGTATCCCGATATACAGCTTTCCATACCATTTCATATGATTCACCCTCTCCCATTAGATGATTTTGTAATGATTAAAATGAATGCCATAAATACAATTAAGAATATAGCTATAGTTGATCCCATACCATAATTTTGAATTGTTAAAAATTGTTCCTCTATTGCCGTACCTATATTTATGACTTTATTACCTGCAATTAATCTTGTAATCATAAATAATGAAAGTGATGGAATAAAGGTTACTTGAATCCCAGTCATAACACCTTCTTTTGTTAACGGCATGATTACTTTTCTAAAAGTATAGAAAGGACTGGCACCTAAATCACTTGAGGCCTGCAATAAATTATTAGGAATTGCTTTCATGCTATTAAATATAGGTAAAATCATAAATGGTATATAAATATAACTTGCTACTACTAAAAACGCACCAGTTGTAAATAACAAATTGAATGATGGTAAATTAAATAAGTGGAAAAATTGATTAATCACGCCATCATGACTTAATAAACCTATAAAAGCATATGTCTTTAACAATAAATTTATCCATGTTGGAATAATCATTATCATTAATAAGATATTTTGAAATTTCGAACGAGTAATATAATAGGCAGCTGGATAACTGATAGTCAAGGTAATAATTGTTATTAAAGCGGCATATAAAATTGAATATGCAAACATTTTCAAATATTTTGTAGTAAAAATTTGTTGATAATTCGTGAAACTAAAATGTCCATTGATATCTAAAAATGAAAAATAAATGAGTAATACAACTGGTACAATAATAAATATAACCATCCATAGTAAATACGGGATTAAGAGAAATTTATTAGTATTACGCATTGTCTACTTCCTCATAGCTTTCAATACGTTTATCAAATTCTTCTTCTGTTTCTCCAGGAACCATAATATGAATGGCTTCAGGATCAAAATAAAGACCAACTTCACTGCCTACTTCAGCTTTTTTAGTCGTTTGTATTACCCATTCATAACCTTTATTGTCTATACAACATATTTCATAGTGGACCCCTCTAAATAACATAGAATCAACAGTTGCTTTAAATAATCCTTCTTCAGCTTTGATTAATGATATATCTTCTGGTCGAATAACGACTTCTACTTTTTTATTTTCAGGAATACCCATATCGACACATTCGAAATCTTGCCCATAAATATTCACGACATAATCTCTAACCATGCGTCCTTCAACAATATTAGATTCTCCAATAAAATCAGCTACAAATCGATTCACTGGTTCGTCATATATATCTGTTGGTGTGCCAAATTGTTGAATTTTCCCATCTTTTAATACAAAAAGAAAGTCACTTAATGCTAACGCTTCTTCTTGATCATGTGTTACAAATATAAATGTAATACCTAATCTAGATTGCAATTCTCGTAATTCATATTGCATTTCAGTACGCAATTTCAAATCTAATGCGGATAAAGATTCATCTAACAATAATATTTCTGGTTCATTTACGATAGCACGTGCAATTGCAACACGTTGCTTTTGTCCGCCACTCATTTCATTAATATTCCTTTTTTCATAACCTGAAAGCTTAACTAATTTTAATGCCTCAGTTACTTTTTGATCAATTTCGGTTTTTGATAATTTTTTTAATTTCAAACCGAAAGCGATATTATCATAGACGTTTAAGTGTGGAAATAATGCATAATCTTGAAAGACTGTATTCACTTTACGTTTATTTGGCGGTAAATTACCAATTGGTTTGTTTTGATAAATCACTTCACCACTGTCAGGATATTCAAACCCTGCAATTAATTTTAAAATTGTTGTTTTACCACAACCTGAAGGACCTAATAATGTATAAAAGTATCCTGATTCAATATCAATATCTATGTCATCTAAGATATTAAGATCATCATAGCTTTTACTAACTGATTTTAATGATAATAACGGTTCCAAATAAGATCCCCCCTATAAATATGAAGCTGTCGCTACAATAAGTATTCGTGTTTCATTGTTTGATTCGTTTGACAAACGATGATTATCTCGTGCTTTAAAATACAAAACGTCTTCTTCTTGTGCTTGATATATCTCTTTGCCTAAATTAAGTGTTATCTGACCTGACATACAATAAATAAACGTATCAGACTCTGATGGATTAAAATTTTTATATGATGCTCCAGGCTTTAAAGTTAATATTAATGGCTCCATATCATATTCATTTGACTTTGAAACTAACCAATTTAATATATAACCTTCATCATACTCATCATAAATAACTTGTTCTTCCTTCTTGTATAATACTTTTTCATTTTCACTGTCTTTAAAAAATTCACTTGGCGTCGTTCCTAACACCTCTATAATATTTAAGAAAGTTTCCATACTTGGTGAGGCATGTTCACTTTCTATTTGTGAAATGTAGCCTTTCGATAAGTCTGTACGTTCAGCAAGTTCTTCTTGCGTTAAATTTTTAATTCTTCTAAGATTTTTAATTTTATTACCTATGTTCATTTATTTTTCCACCTAAAAAAGCTATATTAAGTTTACTTTTATCAAACATTTTGTTTAACACTTGATAAAGGTATCAAAATATAGCTTTATTAGCAATAGTTTTAAAGAAAAATTCCTATTAAATTGTGTTAATTTCGAACGAATTATTTTTCAGCTGTTACTCTTTGTTCTTCAGAGTGAGTTTTTACATCTTGAACTGCTTTGTAACTATTATAGCCACTACTTTTTTCGAAAGTATTAAAAATTTGTTTTTCCTCTGCTTTAGCAGGCACAATTTCTTTAAATCTTTTATATGCACCCATAAAGTCGCCTGCCGTCACGCCGGATTCATAATACTTCTCTACATGATTAAAGAAATTTATCACTGAAATCATCTCTTCATTACTCCAGTCTAAATCAATTGGATACTCATATTCCATTGTTGAACCCTCCATTTCAATTCTTTTGTTAGCATCGCTAGTATAACATGCATGTCACATGTTAACGATATCTCAAATCAATTTCCTTACATTACTTTACCTAAAACAAAAAAGCCGTAGCATATGCTACAGCTTTTAATGACTGATCTTTATAGATAATCAGTTATTACATTGTATGGATTGGGTATCCGATAGCTTTTTCTGCTGCTTCCATAGTCATCTCACCTAATGTTGGATGTGCATGGATTGTTAATGCGATATCTTCAGCATTCATACCAGCTTCAATTGCTAAACCTAATTCAGAGATAATATCTGATGCACCAGTACCAACTACTTGAGCACCGATTAAAGTATCATCTTCTTTAAGTGTAATAAGTTTAACAAATCCGTTAGTATCATCTAATGATAATGCACGACCATTTGCTGCATATGGGAATTTAGAAGCTTTAATTGCTAAACCTTCTTCTTTAGCTTGCGCTTCTGAATAACCAACTGTAGCTAATTCTGGTTCAGTAAAGCATACTGCTGGCATACCAATGTAATCAACTTCAGCAGCTTGACCATCAATTGCTTCAGCAGCAACTTTAGCTTCATAGCTAGCTTTGTGAGCAAGTGGTAAACCTGGAACGATATCACCAATTGCATAGATATTGCTGATAGACGTACGGCTTTGTTTATCAACTTCTAATAATCCACGGTCAGCGAATTTAACACCTAATTCTTCTAGGCCTAATTCGTCTGTGTTTGGACGACGACCTACAGTTACTAATACATAATCAGCTTCGATTGTTTTCTCTTCGCCTTTAGCTTCATAAGTAACTTTAACTCCGTTATCTGTTTCTTCAGCTGATTTAGCCATAGCTTCAGTAACGATTTCAACACCTTTTTCTTTCATACCTTTTTTAACAGGTTGTGTCATTTGTTTTTCGAAGCCACCTAAGATATCTTTAGCACCTTCAAGGATGGTTACTTCTGAACCAAAGTTAGCAAATGCTGTACCTAATTCTGATCCAATGTATCCTCCACCAACTACAACTAATTTACCTGGTACTTCTTGTAAGTTTAAAGCACCTGTTGAGTCGATAACACGTTTACCGAATTTGAAATTAGGAATTTCAATTGGTCTTGAACCTGTTGCAATGATTGCATTTTTAAAGTTGTATGTTTGTGCGCTCTTTTCGTCCATAACACGTAAGCTATTGTTATCTACGAAATATGCTTCACCTTTAACGATGTTAACTTTGTTACCTTTAAGTAAGCCTTCAACACCACCAGTTAATTTATTAACAACTGATGATTTGAATTCTTGAACTTTTTGGAAGTTTAAAGAAACACTTTCAGCAATAACACCTAAGTTTTCAGAATGTTGTGCTTCAACAAAACGGTGAGAAGCATGTAGTAATGCTTTTGAAGGAATACATCCTACGTTTAAGCAAACACCACCAAGATTACCTTTCTCAACGATTGTTACTTTTTGTCCTAATTGAGCTGCACGAATTGCTGCAACGTATCCACCAGGACCTGCTCCGATTACTATAGTATCTGTTTCAATTGGGAAATCTCCAACTACCATGTTTTACCCCTCCATTAATAATAATTCTGGATTATTTAATAAACGTTTAATGTGATTCATTGCATTTTGGCCAGTTGCACCATCAATTTGTCTGTGGTCAAAGCTTAATGATAATGCTAATACTGGTGCTGCAACAATTTCTCCATCTTTAACGATAGGTTTTTGAGCAATACGGCCAATTCCTAAGATTGCTACTTCTGGGTGATTGATAACTGGAGTGAACCATTGTCCACCAGCTGAACCGATATTACTGATTGTGCATGTTGCACCTTTCATTTCATCGGCTGTTAATTTACCATCACGTGCTTTAACAGCTAATTCATTAATTTCATCTGAAATTTGGAAAATAGACTTACGATCAGCATGTTTAACAACAGGTACTAATAATCCTCTATCAGTGTCTGCTGCAATACCGATATTCCAGTAATGTTTATGAACGATTTCACCAGCTTCTTCATTGAATGAAGTGTTAAGTGCTGGGTATTTTTTCAATGCAGAAACAAGTGCTTTAACAACATAAGGTAAGAATGTTAACTTAGTACCTTGTTCAGCTGCGATTTCTTTAAATTTCTTACGGTGATCCCATAATGCTTGAACATCAATTTCATCCATTAATGTTACATGAGGTGCAGTATGCTTAGAGTTAACCATTGCTTTCGCAATTGCTCTACGCATAGCAGGGATTTTTTCAGTTGTTTCTGGGAAGTCGCCTTCTAATGTTACTGCTGCAGGTGCTGCAGGAGTTTCAGCAACTTCTTCACTTGTAGCTGAAGCAGCTGATTCATTTGAAGCTGTTGGTGCACCACCATTTAAGTATGCATCTACATCTTCTTTTGTAATACGACCATTTTTACCAGATCCAGAAACTGCTTTAATGTTAACACCTTTTTCACGTGCGTATTTACGTACTGAAGGCATTGCTTTAACAGTTCTGTTTTCATCTACTTCTTCAGTTTGAGTAGCTACAGGTGCTTGCTCTGCTGGCGCTTCCTCTTTCGCAGGTTCTTCTTTAGATGATGAATCATCATCATGACCTTTAAATTGCATATCTTCTGCATCAGGTGCATCGATTTTAACAATAACGTCACCAACTACAGCTACTGTACCTTCTTCTACCATAACTTCTTCTACAGTACCAGATACTGGTGATGGGATTTCTACTACTGATTTATCGTTTTGTACCTCAGCTAAAACATCGTCTTCTTCAATAGTATCTCCAGCTTTAACAAACCATTTTACAATTTCACCTTCGTGGATACCTTCCCCGATATCGGGTAATCTAAATTCAAATGCCACGTTTTTGCCCTCCTAAGATTTCGTAAATTAAACATTTCATTTTAATCAATGAGACTAAAATACGCTAACTTCGTTAACTTTTAAAATGTATTAAAATTCTAAAGTTTCTTTTGCTTTTTCGATGATGTCATTTTTGTTTGGTAACCAAACATTTTCAGCTTGAGTGAATGGATAAATTGTATCTGCTGCTGCAACTCTTCCAATAGGTGCTTCTAATGAAAGGATTGCACGTTCACTTAATTCAGCTACAACTGCTGCACCAACACCAGCTTGACGTTGTGCTTCTTGAACTACAACTGCACGACCAGTTTTTTCAACTGAAGCTACAATTGTGTCAACATCGATTGGTTGAACAGTACGTAAGTCAATTACTTCAACAGAATAACCATCTTTTTCAAGTTCTTCTGCAGCTTTCATTGATTCTTGAACCATTGCACCGTATGTGATGATTGAAATGTCATTACCTTCTTTTTTCACATTAGCCTTACCAATGTCAATTGTATATTCTTCTTCAGGTACTTCTTCACGGAATGAACGATACAATTTCATATGCTCTAAGTATACGACTGGGTCATTACTTCTAATAGAAGAAATTAATAAACCTTTCGCATCGTATGGGCCTGAAGGAATAACAACCTTTAGACCTGGAGATTGAGCTAAAATACCTTCTAAGTTATCTGCGTGTAATTCTGGTGTGTGTACGCCACCACCAAATGGGCTACGAATTGTTACAGGTGCAGTTTTAGTACCGCCTGAACGGAAACGAGTACGTGCAATTTGTCCAGCAATCGCATCAAATACTTCGAATACGAAACCTAAGAATTGTACTTCCATAACCGGACGGAATCCTTCAACTGCAAGACCCATCGCTAAACCACCAATACCTGATTCAGCTAAAGGTGTATCGAATACTCTATCTTCACCAAATTCTTTTTGTAGTCCTTCAGTAACACGGAAAACACCGCCGTTAACACCAACGTCTTCACCAAAAATTAAAACATCTTGGTCATTTTTAAGTTCAGTTTTAAGCGCATCATTAATCGCTTGAACCATTGTCATTTGTGCCATGGCTTACTTCGACTCCTTCTCTTTGTAAATTTCATATTGTTCTGCTAAGTTTTGAGGCATATCTTCATACATAATTTCCATTAGAGAAGTAACAGTTTGTTTTTCAGTGTTATCAGCCTCTTTAATTGCTGCTTTAATATCAGCTTTTGCACGTTCAATAACTTCATTTTCTTTGTCTTCATTCCATAAACCTTTGTTTTCAAGGAATTTACGGAAACGTACTAATGGGTCTTTTTTCTCCCATTCAGCATCTTCGTCTGAAGTTCTGTAACGAGTTGGATCGTCACCAGCCATTGTATGAGGACCATAACGATATGTCATAGTTTCAATTAATGTTGGACCTTCACCTGCAACTGCGCGGTCACGTGCTTCTTTAGTTGCTTGATATACAGCTAACGCATCCATACCATCAACTTGGATACCAGGAATACCTACAGCAATTGCTTTTTGAGCTAATGTTTCAGCAGCAGTTTGCTTGCTTCTTGGTGTTGAAATTGCATAGTTATTGTTTTGAATAACGAAAATTGCAGGTGCTTTATAAGCTGCTGCAAAGTTAATACCTTCGTAGAAATCACCTTGTGAAGAACCACCGTCACCAGTGTAAGTGATTGCAACTGCATTTTTACCACGTTTTTTAAGTGCAAATGCAACACCAGCAGCTTGAATGTATTGTGCACCGATAATAATTTGTGGGCTTAATGCATTAACGCCTTCAGGGAATTGATTTCCTTTGAAGTGACCTCTTGAGAATAAGAAAGCTTCAGTTAATGGTAAACCATGCCAAATAATTTGAGGAACATCTCTGTATCCCGGTAAAATGTAATCTTCTTTTTCTAAAGCGTATTGTGACGCTAATTGTGATGCTTCTTGACCAGCAGTTGGTGCATAGAAACCTAAACGTCCTTGTCTGTTTAATGAGATAGAACGTTGATCAAGGATACGAGTCCATACCATTCTTTCCATTAATTCCACTAATTGTTCATCCGTAAGATCAGGTACTAAGTCTTCATTTACGACGTTACCATTCTCATCCAAAATTTGAACCATTTCAAATTTCGATTGAGTATCATTTAAAACTTTTACTGCATCGAATTGGGCTTGTAACTTAGGAGCCATTCAATTCACCATACCTTTCCCATAATTGTATAGAAATTCATTTTATCCTTACTAATTGTACCACAAATAAATGGGACTGTTAAACCATTTGAAAAAGTTCTGTTTTAATAAAAAAAGATACAGATAATAGGAACTGTATTAGTTGTTTCCTACCATCTGTATTATATTAATTATTTAAATTGATCAACGTCTTGCTTTTCTTTACCAACCTTATTTAGTACTTTCGTATACTTATCTGATACTTCTTTTAACTTTTTATAGTTCTGTTCTATTGCTTTTGATTTTTCGTTAACACCTTGTTGTGTCGCGTCATTTTGATTTAAATATTTAAATAATGTTTTCTCTGAGTTTACAGCCTTTTTATATGCTTTCGCGTAATCACTGTGTAACTTATATTTTTCTTTTAATACATCATCTAATTGTTTTACTTCTTTACGTTTAACATCATTATCAATGTTATCAACGTGACTTTTTGCTTTCTTAAAGTCTTGTTCAGACTTCTTAATTGCGTCTTCTTCTTTTTCAAATTCCTTTAGACGATCATCGGCATTTTTAATTAAGTCTTTTACTGCTTTACCGCGAACTGCTGTATCTTTACTATTGACATCTTCAGTTAATTTTTTCTTTTTCTCATCTAATTCAGCAATTTTCTTACCAACAGTTTTAATTGGTTCTTCATCATCTTTAATTTTATCCACTTGCTTTAAATATGCCTTAATTTCTTTTTTATCCGTAGTACATCCTGCAAGCAAGACACTAGATGCTAATACTACTGCGATTGTTTTTCCAAATTTCATTACTTGTACCTCCACTTGCTATTTAAATTAAATGATAAATAAAATCTGCTTGGAAATCAATTTTAAACAATTACATTACACATCTTCATTACTAAGTATATCTGTTGACAGTTACGTCATTTATAATATAATTTTTAAAGTCAAGATGATAAATAAATTTCTAAAGTATCATTGCTTGAAACCAACACTTTAATCATTTTTTAAGCAATTAGCATATCTGAAAATTTACATATACTATCTAAAATAAACATTGGCAGTAGTTGGTTAACTTTGTAGATATTTACACATAAAAATGTATGAGTATCTTAACAACCTTTTTACTGTCATTCAACTAAAACAAATTAAAATAAGGAAGGTGCAATATATGTTAACAATGAAAGACATCATTAGAGATGGTCATCCAACTTTGCGTCAAAAAGCAGCTGAGTTAGAATTACCATTAACTAAAGAAGAAAAAGAAACATTAATCGCCATGAGAGAGTTTTTAGTAAATAGTCAAGATGAGGAAATCGCGAAACGATATGGTTTACGTTCAGGCGTTGGTTTGGCTGCACCTCAAATTAATATTTCTAAACGTATGATTGCTGTTTTAATACCAGATGATGGCAGTGGCAAATCTTATGACTATATGCTTGTGAACCCAAAAATTGTAAGTCATAGCGTTCAAGAAGCTTATTTACCAACTGGTGAAGGTTGCCTTAGTGTCGATGATAATGTTGCTGGTCTAGTTCACCGTCATAATAGAATTACAATTAAAGCCAAAGACATTGAAGGTAATGATATACAATTACGTCTAAAAGGATATCCAGCAATTGTTTTCCAACATGAAATTGACCATTTAAATGGTGTAATGTTCTATGATCACATTGACAAAGATCACCCATTACAACCACATACAGATGCTGTAGAAGTTTAAAGCACATTTTTACTAATTATCAAAGCTTAGGATAAATATGATGTCCTAAGCTTTTTATTGTACAACTTTTTCGAATAAACAACAGTTAAATATATTCACCTTTCTACCAAACTTTTTATCCCCTCATTTAAATTTTACCGTTTCATATAAAATCCTTTAATTCTTTCTTAACATTAATTTATAATCCCTACATTTATTTTAATAAATAGAACTGCACATTTATTCGAAATACTTAGATTTCTAGTGAGATAAACTGCTTTATTTATTATCATTCATCATGTAAAATAAGATTTAACTGAAATTTTAGTGTTATTTCACTAATTTTTTAAAATGAACGACATGATGAACCTAGTTATTAACCAAATCGTTATTAAGTTAAATTATAGAGATGATTGGAATGAATTTATCGATATATACTCCAATACGATTTTACTAGGGTTAACAATAAATTAAACAAACATTCTTAGGAGGAATTTTTAACATGGCAGTATTTAAAGTTTTTTATCAACATAACAGAGACGAGGTAATTGTGCGTGAAAATACACAATCACTTTATGTTGAAGCTCAAACAGAAGAACAAGTACGTCGTTACTTGAAAGATCGTAATTTTAATATCGAATTTATCACTAAATTAGAGGGCGCACATTTAGATTACGAAAAAGAAAACTCAGAACACTTTAATGTGGAGATTGCTAAATAATGAAACAATTACATCCAAATGAAGTAGGTGTATATGCACTTGGAGGTCTAGGTGAAATCGGTAAAAATACTTATGCAGTTGAGTATAAAGACGAAATTGTCATTATCGATGCAGGTATCAAATTCCCTGATGATAACTTATTAGGGATTGATTATGTTATACCTGACTACACATATCTAGTTCAAAACCAAGATAAAATTGTTGGCCTATTTATAACACATGGTCACGAAGACCATATAGGCGGTGTGCCCTTCCTATTAAAACAACTTAATATACCTATTTATGGTGGTCCTTTAGCATTAGGTTTAATCCGTAATAAACTTGAAGAACATCATTTATTACGTACTGCTAAACTAAATGAAATCAATGAGGACAGTGTGATTAAATCTAAGCACTTTACGATTTCTTTCTACTTAACTACGCATAGTATTCCTGAAACTTATGGCGTCATCGTAGATACACCTGAAGGAAAAGTAGTTCATACCGGTGACTTTAAATTTGATTTTACACCTGTAGGCAAACCAGCAAACATTGCTAAAATGGCTCAATTAGGCGAAGAAGGCGTTCTATGTTTACTTTCAGACTCAACAAATTCACTTGTGCCTGATTTTACTTTAAGCGAACGTGAAGTTGGTCAAAACGTAGATAAGATCTTCCGTAATTGTAAAGGTCGTATTATATTTGCTACCTTCGCTTCTAATATTTACCGAGTTCAACAAGCAGTTGAAGCTGCTATCAAAAATAACCGTAAAATTGTTACGTTCGGTCGTTCGATGGAAAACAATATTAAAATAGGTATGGAACTTGGTTATATTAAAGCACCACCTGAAACATTTATTGAACCTAATAAAATTAATACCGTACCGAAGCATGAGTTATTGATACTATGTACTGGTTCACAAGGTGAACCAATGGCAGCATTATCTAGAATTGCTAATGGTACTCATAAGCAAATTAAAATTATACCTGAAGATACCGTTGTATTTAGTTCATCACCTATCCCAGGTAATACAAAAAGTATTAACAGAACTATTAATTCCTTGTATAAAGCTGGTGCAGATGTTATCCATAGCAAGATTTCTAACATCCATACTTCAGGGCATGGTTCTCAAGGTGATCAACAATTAATGCTTCGATTAATCAAGCCGAAATATTTCTTACCTATTCATGGTGAATACCGTATGTTAAAAGCACATGGTGAGACTGGTGTTGAATGCGGCGTTGAAGAAGATAATGTCTTCATCTTTGATATTGGAGATGTCTTAGCTTTAACACACGATTCAGCACGTAAAGCTGGTCGCATTCCATCTGGTAATGTACTTGTTGATGGTAGTGGTATCGGTGATATCGGTAATGTTGTAATAAGAGACCGTAAGCTATTATCTGAAGAAGGTTTAGTTATCGTTGTTGTTAGTATTGATTTTAATACAAATAAATTACTTTCTGGTCCAGACATTATTTCTCGAGGATTTGTATATATGAGGGAATCAGGTCAATTAATTTATGATGCACAACGCAAAATCAAAACTGATGTTATTAGTAAGTTAAATCAAAATAAAGATATTCAATGGCATCAGATTAAATCTTCTATCATTGAAACATTACAACCTTATTTATTTGAAAAAACAGCTAGAAAACCAATGATTTTACCAGTCATTATGAAGGTAAACGAACAAAAAGAATCAAACAATAAATAATCAAAAAGCTACTAACTTTGAAGTGAAGTTTTAATTAAACTCACCACCCATTGTTAGTAGCTTTTTCTTTATATATGATGAGCTTGAGACATAAATCAATGTTCAATGCTCTACAAAGTTATATTGGCAGTAGTTGACTGAACGAAAATGCGCTTGTAACAAGCTTTTTTCAATTCTAGTCAGGGGCCCCAACATAGAGAATTTCGAAAAGAAATTCTACAGGCAATGCGAGTTGGGGTGTGGGCCCCAACAAAGAGAAATTGGATTCCCAATTTCTACAGACAATGTAAGTTGGGGTGGGACGACGAAATAAATTTTGAGAAAATATCATTTCTGTCCCACTCCCGATTATCTCGTCGCAATATTTTTTTCAAAGCGATTTAAATCATTATCATGTCCAATCATGATTAAAATATCACCTATTTCTAAATTAATATTTGGATTTGGTGAAATGATGAACTCTTTGCCTCGTTTAATTGCAATAATGTTAATTCCATATTGTGCTCTTATATCTAAATCAATGATAGACTGCCCCGCCATCTTTTCAGTTGCTTTCAATTCTACAATAGAATGCTCGTCTGCCAACTCAAGATAATCAAGTACACTTGCACTCGCAACATTATGCGCAATACGTCTACCCATATCACGCTCAGGGTGCACAACCGTATCTGCTCCAATTTTATTTAAAATCTTTGCATGATAATCATTTTGTGCTTTAGCAGTTACTTTTTTTACACCTAACTCTTTTAAAATTAAAGTCGTCAACGTACTTGATTGAATATTTTCACCAATTGCCACAATGACATGATCAAAGTTACGGATACCTAAACTTTTCATAACTGCTTCATCTGTAGTGTCTGCAACAACCGCATGAGTAGCGATATCACTATATTCATTCACTCTATTTTCATCATGGTCGATGGCCATTACATCCATGTCTAATGCATTCAACTCACGAACGATACTACCTCCAAAACGACCTAGACCGATGACTACATATTCTTTACCCATACTCGCCCTCCATTAAATGATTTTCATCAATTCATTGAAAATATAAATTTAAAATTATTATAAATGAGTACCCCAACTAAATTATCTAAATGCAGTAATGCAAGTAAATGAAAGTTGGGGTATCGTCTCAACTTATGATTTCTTTCCTTCAACATATTCTTTGTCGAAAACAAATAATCTTAATAATAATATTAACGATGGAAGTAATAAAAGTAAACCTAAAATAAAGACAATCACTAATGTCCAGCCCATTTCTGGATTAACATATGCATCTGTAATTTTTACAAACGGATATAAAAGGTATGGCAATTTACTAATTCCATAGCCAAA
>NZ_JACVZM010000030.1:0-25847 GCF_017151935.1 Staphylococcus sp. EG-SA-14
TAGATTTAATTGGTAGTCATTTAGATAAAGAAATCGAAGATTTAAATCATTCTATTGAGAACGAAGATTGTGCTCAAATTAGAAAACAGACCCGTAAAAAAAGAACTGAGATTAAGAAGTTCAAAAAGAAATTTGATGATTATTCCGAAAGAAAAAATAAATATGAAGAACAAAAATCGATTCTTAAAGATAGAAATAGCTTTTCTAAAACTGATCATGATGCAACTTTTATGAGAATGAAGGAAGACCATATGAAAAATGGCCAACTTAAGCCAGGATACAATTTACAAATAGCGACAAATTCTCAATTTTTTTATCCTATGACCTATTTCAAACCCCAACAGATACTAGAACTTTAATTCCATTTTTAACAATGATTCAAAATACATTCGGTTATTTACCAGAGTATATTGTAGCTGATGCAGGTTATGGTAGTGAGCAAAACTATATGGTTATTATAGATGATTTTAATAAAACGCCACTTATTACGTATGGCATGTTTATTAAAGATAAAACTAGAAAGTTTAAAAGTGACGTTTTTAACACTCAAAATTGGAAATATGACGAACTTAATGATGAATTTATATGTCCTAATAACAAAAGAATAGGTTTTAAAAGATATGCATACCGTAATGATAGATATGGTTTCAAACGAGACTTCAAACTATATGAATGTGATGACTGTTCATCATGTTCTTTGAGACATCAATGCATGAAGCCAAATTAGAAATCCAATAAGAAAATTATGAAGAATTATAATTGGGAATTCTTTAAAGCCCAAATTAATCAAAAGCTTTCTGAACCAGAAACGAAAAAAATCTATAGTCAAAGAAAAATTGATGTAGAGCCTGTTTTTGGATTTATGAAGGCTATTTTGGGTTTAACTCCAATGTCAGTTCGAGGAATAAATAAAGTTAAACGAGAGCTAGGTTTTGTATTAATGGCACTTAATATAAGGAAAATAGCAGCTCAACGAGCTGTACATTATAAAATACATATCAAAAAAGCTGATTTCTATCAAATAATTAATAGAAATCAGCTTTTTTACATTGCCTAAGAACTTAATGTCCCAAGCCCTGACAATTCATCTAACCTTTTCATCAGTTGAGCGATTTTAATCTATCCTTCAAAAGTTTTTGGATCAGGTCCAATTCTCTTATCTTGATTTAAACCATCAATTCGCGTCATTTGTTCATCTGATAATTCGAAATCAAATATTTGGAAGTTTTCAGAGATTCTGTTTGGTGTTACCGATTTAGGGATTGTAACCACACCATGCTGCACATTCCATCTTAAAACAACTTGGGCAGGTGACTTTCCTAATTCTTGAGCAATGTCTTTAATTGTCTCATCATTTAAAATTTGTGCATTCATCAATGGTGACCAAGATTCCATCACGATACGTTGTGCTGCCAAATATAATTTCAATTTATGTTGGGTTAAATATGGATGATATTCAACTTGATTAATTACAGGTTTAATTGACACTTGTGCCAACAAAGCTTCCAAATGTTCAGGTTCAAAATTGCTGACACCTATATTTTTAACTTTATTATTTTTATATAAATCTTCCATACCTTTCCATGTATCAACCATTACGGCTTCGTTCGTACCTGGCCAATGTACTAGATACAAATCTAAGTATTTTAAACCTAATCTAGATAAACTAGCTTCGTAAGCAGCTGCTACATTTTCACGACCGAAATCCTCAAAATATAATTTTGAAGTAATAAATAAGTCTTCTCTAGCAATACCAGTTGACTCCAATCCGGCACGAATGCCAGCACCTACTTGTTCTTCATTCCCATAAACTTTTGCGGTATCAATACTACGATATCCTTGTTCAATGGCATACTTAACACTTTCCATGCAATTTTCATCATTTTCCACACGAAATGTCCCTAAACCAATTTGTGGCATCGTGTTTCCATTATAAAATGTTTTAACCTCCATAAATATCGCCTCACCTTTTTGATGTATTATACCCTGTTATCATAACAAATCTGAGTTGAATACATGATAAAAAACACTTAGAGCAATCAACCACTAAAATTCTAGTAATATCTCTCAAATATTAATCAAATTGTAAAAGTAATTCTGTTTAATTTATGACAAACTAAAAAAGCCGAAGTAACAACATATAGTCATCACTTCAGCCTAACATTTAATTGAATGATTCAATTTTATCCATCATTTGTTGTAAGTCTTCCACGTTGTATTGAATACGACCATGGAATACAAATTTGTTAAAGAACTCGTCTAATTGTTCAGCACCGACAAGCACTTTGACAGCACTATTTTGATTATAATTTGAAATCGTTACATCGCCTTCATTTTTAGGATTAAAGTATAAAATTGAAGTTGGCGTATATTTGGCACCTAATTCTTTTTGTAAGTCTTCAGCCAATTGTTTAATCGCCTCAATTTGATCTGAATAATTTACAAATGATAATGAACGTTTGTCATCATTTTGATCCATCACAATAGTTTGCGGTCTAGATTTATCTAAATCCAATGTATCAAATACTTGTTCCATTGGTGGTAAATCTTTAAATTGACCGCCACTAATACCATTATAAACATGACCTTTTAACAATTGAGAATCAATAATATAAAGACCAGTTCTTGTTAATACTAAATGACTAATTCGTTCAATATTATTAAAGCCATCCTTTGGTAAAAAGATATTTGCCATAATGTGCATATCTTCTGGTCGAATTCGTTTTTCTTTAACTAATCTTTCACGAATACCAATTAATCTCATGTCCGTTACATATTCACTATGATTTTTCGAGAACAATTTTAACGCGTCAATCTCACGATCTTTTGTACTAACCATGTGATTATAATCTTCTTGTTGTTTTGTAATTGTCTTTTTATTTTGAATACGCTCTTTCTCTAAAGCTTCTTCATGAGACTTTTTAATGTTTTGTTCTTGTTGTTCATACTTTTCTTCTGTTTGTCGCTTAACTTTTTTCTTACTACCTAAGGCAACTAAGAAAAGGACAAAAAAGATTAATGCAATGACTACTGCAATAATGAGTCCAATGACTATCGGTGAAGATAAATCCATCACAACAACGCTCCTTTTTAATATACGAATAACTTTAATTATAATAGAAAAGCTAAAGATTTTCGATACATATTATCATTTATATACCGAAAATCTTTTATTTAGCTATATTCAATTCATCTTATTATTTTACTGCGTCTTTTAATTCTTCCACTTTGTCTAATTTTTCCCATGGGAATAATACATCTGTACGTCCAAAATGACCATAAGCAGCAGTTTGTTTGTAAATCGGTTGTTTCAAATCAAGCATTTTAATAATACCTGCAGGTCTTAGGTCAAAGTGTTTTCTAACTGCTTCGACAAGTTGTCCTTCAGAAACTTTACCTGTTCCAAATGTATCAATTGCAATTGACACTGGTTCTGCAACACCAATCGCATATGCCAATTGTACTTCACATTGATCTGCTAAACCTGCTGCAACAATATTTTTAGCCACATAACGTGCAGCATATGCAGCTGAACGGTCTACTTTTGTAGGATCCTTACCACTGAAGCATCCGCCACCATGACGTGCATAGCCACCGTACGTATCAACAATGATTTTACGTCCTGTTAATCCTGCATCACCTTGAGGTCCACCGATTACAAAGCGTCCTGTAGGATTGATGTAGAATTTAGTTTGTTCATTAATCAAGTTTTCTGGAACAGTTGGATAAATGACATGTGCTTTAATGTCTTCTTGAATTTGTTCAAGTGTCACATCCTCAGCATGTTGTGTTGATACGACAATCGTATCAATACGTACTGGGTTATCATTTTCATCATATTCAACAGTGACCTGAACTTTACCGTCTGGTCGTAAATAATTTAACGTACCATCTTTACGCACATCAGATAAACGTTTTGCCAATTGATGTGATAAATAAATTGCTAGAGGCATGTACGTTTCTGTTTCATTCGTTGCGTAACCAAACATTAAACCTTGGTCACCTGCACCTGTTGCTTCAATTTCTTCTTCGCTATCTTTATCACGATACTCTAATGCTTTATCCACGCCTTGTGCAATGTCAGGTGATTGTTCATCAATCGCAGTTAAAATTGCCATTGTTTCATAATCATAACCATATTTTGCTCTTGTGTATCCAATTTCTTTAATTGTTTCTCTAACAACTTTCGGAATATCAACATATGTTGTTGTAGAAATTTCGCCGGCGATCAATGCCATACCTGTTGTAACAGTTGTTTCACAAGCTACACGTGCATTTGGGTCGTCTTTTAAAATAGCATCTAATATTGCATCTGACACTTGGTCAGCGATTTTATCTGGGTGTCCTTCTGTAACAGACTCTGAAGTAAATAATCGTTTGTTATTTAACATAGTTTGCTCCTTTAAATTTATATTACGAAAATTCTCTCTCTGTGAGCTAAATAAAAAAGACCTTCTAACTATTAATATAGAGAGAAGGCCTAATACGTCCATTCGCTCTTATCGTTCAGACCTATTTGTCTGCAAACGGTTTGGCACCTTTCTTTTATAAAAAAAGAGGTTGCTGGGTTTCATTGGGTCCATGTCCCTCCACCACTCAGGATAAGAGAATCCGTTAAAAATAATAGTACCTAATTAATGAATTAATGTCAATTTTTCACAAATAAATTTACAGTAAAATATTGTAGATTAATTATGTTAATGTGTTATACTAATTAAATGTAAAGGCTTACATTTAAATTATCGCTTTGGAGGGATTTAGGATGTCAGTAGACACATACACTGAAACAACTAAAATTGACAAATTACTGAAAAAACCAACGTCACATTTTCAACTTTCGACGACACAACTTTATAATAAAATCTTAGACAATAACGAAGGGGTATTAACAGAACTTGGTGCTGTTAATGCAAGTACTGGAAAATATACTGGTCGTTCGCCTAAAGACAAATTTTTTGTCTCTGAACCTTCATATAGAGATAACATTGATTGGGGAGAAATTAATCAACCTATCGATGAAGAAACTTTCTTGAAGTTATACCATAAAGTACTAGACTATTTAGATAAAAAAGATGAACTATACGTATTTAAAGGCTACGCTGGTAGCGATAAAGATACAATGTTAAAACTTACAGTCATCAATGAATTAGCATGGCATAATTTATTTGCTAAAAATATGTTTATTAGACCTGAATCAAAAGAAGAAGCTACAAAGATTAAACCTAACTTCACTATCGTTTCTGCACCACATTTTAAAGCAGATCCAGAAGTTGATGGTACTAAATCTGAAACCTTTGTCATTATTTCATTTAAACACAAAGTCATTTTAATCGGCGGTACTGAATACGCTGGTGAAATGAAAAAAGGTATCTTCTCTGTAATGAATTATCTCTTACCGATGCAAGATATTATGAGCATGCATTGCTCAGCAAACGTTGGTGAAAAAGGCGATGTTGCATTATTCTTTGGTCTATCTGGCACTGGTAAAACAACCTTATCGGCTGACCCACACCGTAAACTAATCGGTGATGATGAACACGGCTGGAATAAAAACGGGGTCTTTAATATCGAAGGTGGCTGCTATGCAAAAGCAATTAATCTTTCCAAAGAAAAAGAACCACAGATTTTTGACGCAATCAAATATGGTGCAATTTTAGAGAACACTGTAGTTGCAGAAGATGGTTCAGTGGACTTTGAAGACAATCGTTATACAGAAAACACGCGTGCCGCTTATCCAATTAATCACATTGACAATATTGTAGTACCATCAAAAGCAGCACATCCAAATACAATTATTTTCTTAACTGCGGATGCATTTGGTGTTATTCCACCGATTTCAAAGTTAAATAAAGACCAAGCAATGTATCATTTCTTGAGTGGTTTCACTTCTAAATTAGCTGGTACAGAGCGTGGTGTGACAGAACCTGAACCATCATTCTCAACATGTTTCGGAGCACCGTTCTTCCCGTTACACCCTACTGTTTACGCTGATTTATTAGGTGAACTTATCGATTTACATGATGTTGATGTTTATCTTGTTAATACTGGATGGACTGGCGGAAAATATGGTGTAGGACGTAGAATCAGCTTACATTACACACGTCAAATGGTAAACCAAGCGATTTCTGGCAAATTGAAAAATGCAGAATATACAAAAGATAGTACGTTTGGTTTAAGCATTCCTGTAGAAATTGAAGATGTACCGAAAACAATTTTAAATCCAATTAATGCTTGGAGCGACAAAGAGAAATATAAAGCACAAGCAGAAGATTTAATTCAACGTTTTGAAAAGAACTTCGAAAAATTTGGTGAAAAAGTTGAACATATTGCTGAAAAAGGTAGCTTCAACAAATAAATTTGAATACTAATTAAAGAGCCAACCGTTGTTATAGTCTAACAATGGTTGGCTCCTCTTATTTTATGTGCTAAAAATTTATAGGCAATTTTATTACAACAATGCACATTTAAGGTGACCTTCATGCCAAACTCGCATCACTCATTTAATGGAAGCAGCACGTCTTCACATAAAGTACCGGTTCCTTACGCTATGCATGTTGCCCCACTTTGCATAAAGTACTTATCGTTAACTCAACGCAAGTTGTTCCTATTCACAAAAAGCACATACAGTTATCTGCATGGAGCACATTTTCATTGAAAGCGCATACCCCTCATTCAACGTATATCACACATCTTCAAAGCTTGATAGTTCCCATGCGCACACCACGTTTCATACTAGCTATGCGACTCAACTTGGTTCATAAACTCTTTAATATAAGTCAATGTTTCAACCATCGCTGGTGGTCTTGGCACATGTCCTTCTGCCATTTGATAAAATGTTTCATGCGTAGCACCTTTTAACTCTAGTTGGTCCGCTAAATAATACGCATGATGAATACCAACTTGCTGGTCTTTCCCTCCATGTACAATTAATATTGGCGGACTGTTTTCATTAATGTTTGGAATCGCTTGGCGTGCCTCATATGCCGCTCGATCTTTTTTCGGATGACCAATCATTCTTCGTAGCATGCCTCTTAAATCGACACGTTCTTCATACATTAAATCAATATCTGAGACACCACCCCAGATTGTATAACTTGTTACTGGTAAGTCTTGAAATGTCAACAATCCTTGTAAACCACCTCGCGAAAAACCAACCATGTGGATAAATGCATGTGGATATTTATCATGTAGCAATCTTAATAGTTGCGTCACATCATTTAAATCGCCACGATAAAATTCGTCTTTACCTTCACTCCCATTGTTACCTCGGTAGTATGGCCCAATCACTAAAGTTTGACTATCTGAAAATTGCATTAATCTACCTGCGCGCACACGTCCTACTTGACCTTTGCCACCTCGCAAATATACTACAATGCGATTTACTTCATGATGTGGTGTCATCATTAAAGCTTTTACTTGTAAGTCATCTGACAAATATGTAATTTCTTCGAATTGATGCGTAAAAGATTCAATTGGCATTCGTTTACGTTTGATAAAATCCAAGTGATTGCACCCTCTCTACGCATTTTAAAATGGTACTATCTTGCAGTAAGAAACTCCGTTGTGCGAGTTCAATATCATTGATACAGTTAAACAACACTGGCCCTGCTGTTTCTAAATAATCGTTCTTGCTTACCAATGATTCAACTTCGATAAAATATACATCTTTTACAAAATCAGTTTGATCATGTGTTTCAATGGTATATTGTGCTATGTAATGAATATTTTTAACTTTGGCGCCTGTTTCTTCATATAATTCACGGGTAACTGCTTCAGCACTACTTTCCCCGCGTTCCCTTTTACCACCAGGAAATTCAATGCCCCGTAAATTATGTTTGGTAAAAAGCAATTGATTTTTAAACGTTGGAATAGCTAGCACATGATTGCCATCTGCTAGCTCATTATCCTTTTTAAATGTCAAATTAACTTGACGATTATCTTTATCCCTAAACTTCACGCGCATCACATCCCTACATTGTATGTTAATATAATAGTTAATTACTATTGTTGGAGGCATTTATTATGAAAAAGATATTCTTGGCGATGATTCATTTTTATCAACGTTTCATTTCGCCACTCACTCCACCAACTTGTCGTTTTTATCCAACATGTTCAGAGTACACTAGAGAAGCGATTCAATACCACGGTGCTTTCAAAGGCCTTTATTTAGGTATCCGTCGTATTTTAAAATGTCATCCGCTTCATAAAGGTGGCTTTGACCCTGTTCCGTTAAAAAAAGACAAGTCAGCAAGCAAGCATTCACATAAACATAATCATTAATATGGTTGTAATTGAGTTATATCCACTAAAGGGGGGCGAAATTCGAGTCGCCCCTCTTTTAATATGCCTGAATGCGCCACCACATCTTGATCAAAATAATAACCTGCTGGTGTAACATCTCCTGGATAATCACCTTTACGAGCAAGCATCGCTGTAAAATAGCGGCTTAAACCATATTCGTACATGCCGCCAATAACCACTTTTACACCATGACTTTTCAAAGTATCAATTGCCGTTTGCACTTTATCAATGCCACCTAGACGAAATGGTTTTAATACAACAACTTTCACATTGTATAATTCTATCAAATTAATTATGTCCGACAATGATGTCGCCTTTTCATCTAGAGCAATTGGAGGTATTGTTCCATCCACTACTTCATCAAGCATGGAGATATCTTTAAATGGCTCTTCGATATAAAGAACCTGTTCACGCGCTAATAACTGTAACTGTGTGAAATCTTGACGATTCAAGGACTCATTTGCATCTATAACCAATTGAAAGTGAAAGTCTAATTCTCGTAACACTCTAATTTGATCCATGATTTGAGGTGTCCATTTTAATTTAATTCTAGTCGGCTTTGTTGCTTTCAATGACTCTAGTTGTTTATTTGATAAGCCGCTCGCTGTCGCTCCATATGCTACTGAAAATGAAGGCAGTACATGAAACATTTGATACAATGCCATGACAATAGTTGCCCTTGCAGAAGGCGTATTTTCCAATGAATCTACTAATTTTAGTGCTGCTTCATACGTTTCAAATGATTTATTTCTATTATCTTCGAACCATTGCTCAATTACATGTTTCACTGAAGCAATTGTTTCATGATCATACCAATCTGTTTGAAAAGCGTTACATTCCCCGAAATATCTATTCCCTTTATCATCAATCAATTCGATAAACAAACAATCACGATGCGTTAAAGTGACTTTCGGTGTTACAATTTGTGACTTAAATGGCTCACTATATTTATAAAAATGCAAAGCTGTCAACTTCATCAAATCATCCTCTATACAACTTATTTCTTTGTAATTTACCTGTTGATGTATAAGGTAAAATATCAACCTTTTCAAAGTGTTTCGGTACTTTATATTTCGCTAAATGTTGTGATAAATATGCAATCAATTGTGCCTTTGAAATGTCACTTTCACTGACAAAATATAATTTAGGCACTTGGCCCCAAGTATCATCAGGATGCCCTACACATACTGCGTCACTGATACCTGGAAATTGCTTCGCTACCGTTTCAATTTGATATGGATAAATATTTTCACCGCCACTAATAATTAAATCTTTACGTCGGTCATAAATCATGACATAACCTTCATGATCTATTTCAGCAATGTCACCCGTATTAAAATAACCATTTTCAAACGTACCCGTTAAATCTGTTGGATACAAATATCCATTCATCACATTGGCGCCTTTAATCATTAATTCTCCATGACCTTCTTTATTAGGATTTTTAATTTTTACGTCAACATTAGCACTTGGCATCCCTACAGTGTCAGGACGTGCATGCAACATTTCCGGTGTTGCTGTTAAAAATTGCGAACATGTCTCAGTCATACCAAATGAATTATAAATTGGCAGGTTATATTGTAATGCCGTCTCTATCATAGTGGCAGATAATTTAGCACCGCCGAGTAATATTTTTTGTAAATTATAAGGTTCATGTAAACCTTGTTGCATAAGCCAATTTAAAGTTTGTGGCACAAGCGAAATGTGCGTGATTCGTTCATTTTTAATCATCGTTAAAATTTGTTCGGCATTGAATTTATCAACAATGCGCACAGTAAAACCTTCAATAACAGCTCTTAAAAGTACACTGAGACCCGAAATATGATAAATCGGCAAGACAGATAGCCAATTAGTGTCACGATCAAATCCCAAGCTCTCTTTACATCCGATTGCACTGGCATAATGATTACGAAACGTTTGTGGCACCGCTTTTTGAGGGCCCGTTGTCCCTGATGTAAACATAATTGATGCAATGTCATCTAAATTAAATGATGTATTTAATATGTTGGACGGCGACTCTTTCGGCACCACAGTTTCATTCGATGTATCATATTGGATACCCATTGTGTTGTCCAACAAACCGTTCGTTGTAATATCCCTTCCAGCGAATTCAATATCATCCAGCGATACAATTTGAAACCCTCGCAATTCCAGTGGCAAGGTACAAAAAATCAATTGTACATCGATTGACCTCATCTGATTCGTCATCTCATTAGGTGTCAACCTTGTATTAATCATCGCAATTTCAATATTTGCCAACCAACATGCATGTATTAAAATGATCGATTGAATCGAATTATCTATGTATAGCCCGACACGAGATTGTTGATAAGCCTTGAGTCTTTTAGCCAATAGACTCGCTTCACAGTATAAATTTTGATAAGTATAAGATTCTTGACCGTCTGTTATCGCAATATGATGTCCATTTTGTTGTGCTTGTTTATATAACCAAAAGTCCATGCGTTATTCCTCCAAAATCATTTACATTATAATTATAACGATTTTATGACATTCTAGCAGTGGTTATGTTTAAAAATATAAAAAAGTAGACGAATTGATGCATTGATATGATTGTTATAATGCTCAATACATATCGTTATATCATTCGTCTACTATTATCAGTTATTTTTATTTAATTTTAGTGTCATTCTGTCATTTTGATGTGGTGATTTACCCATTTTTGCCACATCATCTGCAATGTCAATTGGTATACGATTCATGTCTTGTAATGCACTTAAATGGAATACTTCATCATCTAAATTTTCAATGAGATATACATAATATGTTACCTTGTCCTTTTTATATTTTAACGTTTTCCAAAAGTCCGGCTTGCAATTCAATACATTATCCGGAATATATTCAATAAATAAGTAACGTTTGCTGCCTACTTTGTCTACGAAATATTTTGCAGTGCCTTTTTCTATACCTCTTATATGTGCATAGTCTGCTGAAAAGTAAATACTACCTATTGTTTCATTATGTTGTTGTATTTCAAATCGTTGGTCTACTATTTTATTATTTGTGCCACAACTACTTAAAAAAATCAGTAGATATAGCATTAAACATATTTTCATCCCCTTGAATCTTAAAAACTTTTTCAAAAGCAACACCTCTAAAAATAAATACAATATATTATAGCAAATAGAAATTATTATTTTGTTAAATTAAGTTGTCATGTTCGTGTCATTTTGAGTCGTAATACAACTTTACAATTATTAAATTAACACTTCTACAATCCAAAAATATTTTTAAAGTTTTGAAAAAAATTAAAGTATTTCCACTACTAATTTGGTAAAATATGATTATGTGATATAGTGAAAGCGTTTTACACTTAATAACTCCCTCTTAAATGCATCCAGGTTTTATGTAGTAAATCATGAAAATAACATATAAATATAGAGGAGATTTACCTTTGAATACAGAGAACAACAAGAATCAAAACCAATCTGTTAAAAATTCTGAAAGACGCGGCATGTTAAAAGGATGCGGCGGTTGCCTTATTTCTTTTATTTTATTAATAATCTTATTATCAGCCTGTTCAATGATGTTTAGTAATAATGACAATTCCACTAATAATCAATCATCAAAAACGCAATTAACTCAAAAAGATGAAAATAAAAATGAAGATAAGCCTGAGGAAAAATCAGAAACAGCAACAGATGAGGATTTACAATCAACCGAAGAAGTACCTGCAAATGAAAATACTGAAAATAATCAACATGAAATTGATGAAATAACAACAAAAGATCAATCAGACGATGATATTAACACACCAAACGTTGCAGAAGATAAATCACAAGACGACTTGAAAGATGATTTAAAAGAAAAGCAACAATCAAGTAACCATCATCAATCCACGCAACCTAAGACCTCACCATCAACTGAAACAAACACGCAACAATCATTTGCTAATTGTAAGCAACTTAGACAAGTATATCCGAATGGTGTCACTGCCGATCATCCAGCATATCGACCACATTTAGATAGAGATAAAGATAAACGTGCATGTGAACCTGATAAATATTAAACAACAAGCGAATTGAATTCAAATTGTATTTAGCTTTATGCACTAATCACATAGTAAATAATGAGGGAGATTTTTTAGGCATGAGCAATCAATTCAAAAGCGAAGAAGAGCGAAGACAATGGGAACAATTCCAAGCTTTCCAAAATCAACAAAACCAACAGAACCAGCAATACGGACAAAAGAAATCTAAAAAAGGATGGTTCTGGGGCTGTGGTGGTTGTCTAGTATTATTTATTTTAATTATCATCGGTATTTCAGCTTGTACAGCTGGTATTACAGGTAACCTTGGCGGAAATAGTTCTAAAGAAACGAACAAAACCCATAAAATCGGTGAAACTGTTAAAAATGGCGACCTTGAAGTCACTGTAAATTCAGTGGAAACTATGAAATCTGTAGGACCATCTCTTGCACCAACAAACGCTAAAGGTATATTTGTCGTTGCTGATGTGACGATTAAAAACAAAGGTAAAGAAGCGTTAACAATTGATAGTTCAATGTTTAAGCTAAAATCCGGTGATAAAACATTTGAAGCAGATAATACAGGTTCAATGTCTGCTAATCAAAGTGACAATGGTAGTATAGAAAATTCATTTTTCTTACAGCGTATAAATCCAGATAGCACTGCTCAAGGTAAAATTGTTTTCGATGTGTCAGAAAACATAGCCAACGCAAAAGATAAAAAATTAGAAGTTATTTCTAGTTTATTTAGCGTCAAGAAGATTACATTTGATTTATCCGATGCTAAAAAAACATCAAAAGCTAAAAAAGACAAGCAAGATACAGAAGTAGCTGTTGCGAGTTCAAATAGCGATAATGTAAGTTATGAAGCTTCAGCTACTACACCTGCTACAACTTCTAGTGCAAATAATGATTCTGAAGAAAATGAACAGTCTAGTAAAGATGAAGATAAGCAGAATACGTCTAAAAGTGATAAATCTAGTGTAGAAAAAAGTGAATCTAATGAAGAAACTGCTCCTGTAGAGCCTATGCCCCATAGCAAACCTACCACTAGTGAAGCACCACCTAGTCAAAATATTCACAATGAAGATAGCATGTACGACGCTTCAACAGAATAAAATTTCAGGGTAGTTCGGCTACCCTTCTTTTACGGAAAAATTAATTATACATAATCAAATCAAGGAGATAAAAAAATGAAATTCAAAGCTATCGTTGCAATCACATTATCATTGTCACTATTAACTGCCTGTGGAGCTAATCAACATAAAGAAAATAATAGTAAATCAAATGACACTAATAAAAAGACGCAACAAACTGACAACACTACACAGTCAAATACAGACAAGCAAATGACACCACAAGAAGCCGAAGATATCGTTCGAAACAATTATAAAGCTAGAGGCGTTAATGAATATCAAACATTAAATTATAAAACAAATCTTGAACGAAGCAATGAACATGAATATTATGTTGAACATCTAGTCCGCGATGCAGTTGGCACACCTTTAAAACGTTGCGCTATTGTTAATCGACACAATGGTAAGATTATTAATATTTTTGATGATATGTCAGAAAAAGATAAAGAAGAATTTGAAGCATTTAAAAAGAGAAGCCCTAAATACAACCCAGGTATGAGTGATCATGATGAAACAGATGGTGAGTCAGAAGACATTCAACATCATGACAATGATAATAACAAAGCAATTCAAAATGACATACCAAATCAAAAAGTCGATGATAAAAGTGATAAAAATGCTGATAATAAAGTAGAAAAACATGATAACCATGCAAAAAATTCAGCAGAAACTAAAGTTAAATAAGGGTATACTTTGATTAATTGTAATTTTTAGGAGAAAAACTATGATAACATTTGAGAATATACAACAACTTGAAAAATACACCTTAATGACTATGCATGGTCTTTTTAATCAACTTAAACTCGGTATTATTTCAATCGACAATGCAGAGCATACCCTCTTTACACCTTATATGATGGAATCACTCTCTTCCCTAGGTGTGAAACCAGACATTATCGATTTAATTCACAAAGGGACAGAGTTAGAAGACTTTGCAGCATTTAATTTATCAATTGAAGATACAGTTACAGTCTGTTTACAAAGAACTGAAGAACTATTAAAACAATACAAAAATGTAGAATTCAATGACAAAATATTAATCAATTGGCGTATTATACAAGAGTAATAGACATATAAAAGTCGAATGTAACTACGTGAGTACTGATTTTATTTTTTGTAAATTACAAGCATTTCATATCATAAAGTTTGAAAAGAGGTATATTGAAGTGGAGAAAAACGAATATACAGCTAAATATAATGAATATAGTCAATTATTAGACGCTACTTACTCGCAAGCTGTAGCATACCTTTTAAATAAATATGGCGCTGTAACCGATGATTATTATAAGGAAAAATCATACACGCGATTTTTAAATGGAGAAATCAAAAGTATTTCAAAAGGAAAATACACTAGAGCTAGCGAAGGATTATATTGTCATCACATAAGCGAAGACAAATTCCAAAACTTATCTGACCTAAGATTCATTTCCGAATTTAAGTACTCATACAACGTTCAAAAGAAAGAAAACTTAGTATACTGTGATCTAATCGAGCATTTAATTTTACATGCAATTATTACAAAAGAATCCAATGGCCAATTTGGTGTGGCTGGATTATGTCAAATGATCAAACCAACAGTCATTGATTGGTACATTGGCGAATATAATCCAAAACCAGCATGGATGCAAGCCACCAAAGCACGTGCCTATTTGCCTGGAATATTAGTTGAGAAATTACTCATTAAAATTGACGATATGTTAGAAGGAATAGAAATATATGATTTCCTTGAGTCGCGATAAATGATTAATGGAGATTTATTTTTTGCTGTTGAGATTTTGTTATAGATGTTTAAACCTGTAATTAAATATATTTTATAAAAATAGACCACGCATACCTATCTATAAACGGACAATGTTTATAAATGAGTTTGCATGGTCTTGAATTGTATTAGTTTTCTTTTGGTTTTAATAGTTCACTTAGCTTATTTCATTATTTATTAAATATGTATTCCTAAATTATACAGTCTTAATCCAGCGGCTATTTTCGAAACTTCCAATTTAGATGATATAAGATTTAATAGTTTGTTTCGTTCTTTTTCAGATAAACCAGAATTTAAATTGATATTATTGACTTCATAAAAATTATAGACTAATGCCTCTATTTGCTTTTTAGGCATAAGTAAGTCGACTGAAAACTGATTTACGGCGCTTTCATAAATCATTTCATGTAAATTCTTTAGACTATTATCGTTGTTATCTTTAATTTTGTATAAATAACGGCCGAGTTCACGAGCTACTGCAAATCTTGTATTATTAATCGAGTGATTATTATTGATATAAATCGTTCTTCCACTTAAATAACCCGAAGTATTACCCTCCATTTTAATATATTTAACTTTTAAATTAAGTTGAAATAATAGCTTGTCTATGTCAATAGCAAAATGTTCAGAAGTAATAAAAAGTTGATCCATTTTGTCCTTAACTAATGACTGAATTAATTGAACTATTTCTGGTTCTAAAATATCTTCATAATGAACTTTCTCAATAACTTTCAATTGATTCCCCTCCCTAACTAAAAAATCGAACCTACATCATTTAATAAATTTAAAACTATAGGTGCAAACATTATTAAAATAAAACCCCTCCACTACTAAATGTAACGAAGGGACATGATTTCAAAATAAAATACCTTTTTTATAAATTTATTATAATATTTTTCATTATACTGTACAACCGAATCTAATCCAACGATCCCGAAAAGAAGAACAACGGTGGCTCGGCTTCATATTCATTTTTGTCCAAGTGTTCTTTTTCAATTATTTGATTGACGGTTTTCCAATTTTTTACTTCTTGCCTTTTAAAAAATGGCTATGAAAAATTCTATCCCCATAGATTTCTTCATAGCCAATGTTAATTTGTTTCATGTCATTTCTTTAAAATTCCTAAAAATATATAAACTAAAAGCATAAGTAACACAGCAAAAATTGCCGAATATATAATTATTGAAAAAGCATTGCTTTGCATTGGAACTAAATAATTTAAAGTACAAAATAATAATAATGCTAAAATACCAACTTTAAGTGAATATTTTAATCTATCCATAAAATCACCCTTACTGATATCCCCATTTTTCTCCTATCAGAACGTATTCCCCGGCTGCATTCTTTTTAGTTTTTAATTTTAAATATATTCCCTTACTAGTATCAATATTCGATGCAGCTATAGATCCAAGGAAACTACCAACACCTGCGCCAACTAAACCTCCTATTAGTGCAGAAATAACACTAATTGCCCCGCACCAATAAAAATCCCCTCACTACCGCAAATAGTGAGGGGATTGGTGTATAAGTAAATACTTATTTTCGTTATCTCAATTATACTGCTAATTTTTCTTTTTGTAAAATATGCAAGGTTTTAAAGAGAAACATCAAGAACTAAAGAGTGCTCTATGCCAAATTGGACTGATGCGTTCAATATCGGAAGTTAGACAACTAAACATTGCGACATATAGCAACTTGGGAAATGGAAGAAATAGAATACTTACATTTAGAGGATGAATATAAAGAAGATATACTTTATTTTGAAAAAGAGGATGATAAAGTAATAACAGTTACAAATATTTTATAGACTTGCTCTGGTTTCAATGATATTTGATCAACTCAATAATGAGTCGCCTAGCTTTATTTAAAAAACTCCTTTAAAGGGTTGTTTAATTTTAAATGTAGGCGATTTTATTAATGCTTGAACAAAGAGTGTCTATCCTCTTAAATTGAATTCGTCAAATTAAAATACAAGATATTTGAGAAACTATAGAGTACCAGTCTAAGTAAAATAATTCTCAAAAAAGCTGATTCATTTTAATAGACTAGTCATCTGTAAAGAAAGTTGTCCCTAATTACTGTTCAAAGTTATCCAGTACTAAAGTTCTTGCTATTTTTTATACCGCCTGTTGGAAATTTCTTAAATCTATTTAATAAGACTACATCTGATATATGGTCAAAAGAGTTTATCTTATTAAATTTAGAGATTGTTCTGTTTATCTGTATAGCTATAGTTTTAATCAATTATATATACAAAAAAGCGAGTATTATTAATTTTGGTATTCGTAATAGTCACTTTTTGTATGTTATGTAATGATTTTTTTAAATACTCTTGTCCTTTAATGATTGTGAGGATAATAATAATTTTTATTACACCATACAACCGAATCTAATCCAACGATCCTGAAAAGAAAAACAACGGCGGTTCGGCTTCATATTCACTTTTATCTAAATGTTCATTTTTAATTATTTGATCGACGGTTTTCCAATTTTTTATTTCTTGCTCTTTCAATAGTTTTCCAAGTTTTTCTTCGTCATATCCTATATCTCTTTGAAATTGCTTTCTACCACCTACATTAATAAAAGCTTGAAATTCATAATCTTTATTGTTATTTATATAACCACCTATAAAATAACTGTCCATTGGCGACTTTTTAAATCTCGTTACTTTAAGTGACTTATAATGATTCAAGTTATACTTAAAAAATAAATCTATTCTCTTTTCTTGCGTTTCAATGTAATGGTCTTTTTTTTGTTTATTATGTGCATATGCAATAACTATCATACCTATTAAAATTACACTAACTATTATTAAAATATATTTCTTTTTCATCACTCTAATCTCCCAGAAAAGAAGAATAACGGTGGATCGGCTTCATAATCACTTTTGTCCAAGTGTTCTTTTTTTATAATGTCTGTAGATTTTAATTCATTTTTATGGTCTTTTTCTTTAAATAATTTACCAAATGTCTTATCATCGTATCCTATGCTATCTTCAAATTGATGATTGTCAGTTGCAGAGATGAGAACTTTAAAATCATAATTTTTGTTGTGATTAACATATCCATCCACAATATAGCCACCCATAGGCGTCTTTTTAAAACTAGTAATTTTCATTGAATGATAATTATTAAGGTTATATTTAAAATATAAATCTATTCTCTTTTCTTGTATTTCAATGTAATGGTCTTTAATTTGCTTATTATGCGCATATGCAATAACTACCAAACCTATTATAATTACTACAACTATTATTAAGATATATTTCTTTTTCATCACTCTAATCTCCCAGAAAAGAAGAATAACGGTGGATCGGCTTCATATTCACTTTTGTCTAAGTGTTCTTTTTCAATTATTTCATCGACTGAGAGTTTATATTTAGGGTCTTTTTCTTTGAATAATTTGCCTAATTTATCTTCATGGTAACCAATATCTTTCTGATATTGATTATTGCTTCCCGAATCTATACTTGCTTGGAATTTATATTTTTTATCATCATTTATATAACCTACAATGAAATACCCACCCATCGGAGTTTTATGAAAATCTGTCACCTTCATATTTTTATAATTGTTAAGATTATGCTTAAAATACAAATCGATTCGTTTTTCTTGTGTCTCAATGTAATGAGCCTTTATTTGTTTATTATGCGCATAAGCAATAACAATTAGGCCTATTAATATTGCAACAACTACCACAAATACACATCTCTTTTTCATTTTAACCCCCTATTGTAGTATTTATTTCTTATAGATTTTAGATTTCAAAAAACAATTTACTTTGACATGCTATCTTTTTTCAATGTTCCGTATATTCCTCTTATAATGCATTGTTTCAAAATACTTTTAATAATTATTCGCTTGACATAGTAATAAATACATAAAATCGCGCAGCTTTGCATTTCGCATTATATATAAAATAGCAATCTTATTATAAATATAAATAAATATCTTCTTAGGTTCACTTACCATTTTATTACTTAAAACAAAATTTGTCTCATTTCTAACATTTTACATTACATCAATTTTAATTATTTTAAATATTGTATAAATTAATTATTTAAAATGCTATAATCGATAAGATTGTTAATATTTAATTTTCTAATTTTAATTTCTTTACATTTATAGATACTAAATAAATCTCATGGTGACTGATAGTTTCCATGCATCAACGAATTTTCCAATCCTTTGGAAAGTTAAATTATTAATTAATCATAATATTAATTGCGCACGCGCAACACAAAAAGGAGACATGTCAATGACATATAAAATGAAGAAATGGCAAAAATTATCCACCATTACGTTATTAATGGCCGGAGTGATTACTTTGAATGGTGGTGAATTCAGAAGTATTGATAAACATCAAATCGCTGTGGCTGATACGAATGTTCAAACGCCAGATTATGAAAAGTTGAGGAACACATGGCTGGACGTTAACTATGGTTATGATAAGTATGATGAGAATAATCCAGATATGAAGAAGAAGTTTGATGCTACGGAGAAAGAGGCAGAGAAATTACTCAAGGAAATGAAAACTGAAAGTGATAGGAAATACTTGTGGGAAAACTCAAAAGATTTAGATACGAAGTCTGCGGATATGACTCGTACCTATCGTAATATTGAGAAAATCGCAGAAGCGATGAAGCATAAAGATACTAAGTTAAAAACAGATGAAAACAAGAAGAAAGTGAAAGATGCACTTGACTGGCTGCATGAAAATGCCTATGGAAAAGAGCCAGATAAAAAAGTAAAAGAATTGACTGAGAATTTTAAAATAACTGATTCATCAAAGAAAAAAGCTTTAAATTGGTGGGATTATGAAATTGGAACACCTAGAGCATTAACAAATACCCTAATATTACTGAATGGTGATATTTCAAGTGATGAAAAGAAAAAATACACTGCCCCTATTAAAACTTTCGCCCCAGATAGTGACAAAATATTATCTTCTGTAGGAAAACCTGAACAAGCTAAAGGCGGAAATTTAGTAGACATTTCTAAAGTAAAACTTTTAGAAAGTATTATCGAAGAAGATAAAGATATGATGAAAAATTCAATAGATTCATTTAATAAAGTCTTCACTTACGTTCAAGATTCTGCCACTGATAAAGAACGTAATGGATTTTATAAAGATGGTTCATATATCGACCATAAAGATGTCCCATACACTGGTGCTTATGGCGTTGTACTCTTAGAGGG
The DNA here is from genome assembly GCF_017151935.1 of Staphylococcus sp. EG-SA-14. Lineage (NCBI taxonomy): Bacteria > Bacillati > Bacillota > Bacilli > Caryophanales > Staphylococcaceae > Staphylococcus > Staphylococcus sp. EG-SA-14. Next base: position 20,380 of record NZ_JACVZM010000030.1, read on the forward strand.
GATTTCTCAAATGATGCCGATGATAAAAGAAACACCTTTTAATGATAAAACCCAAAATAATACAACCTTAAAATCATGGATTGACGACGGATTTTTACCACTCATTTATAAAGGTGAAATGATGGATTTATCACGTGGTAGAGCCATTAGCCGTGAAAATGAAACGAGTCACTCAGCATCTGCAACTGTAATGAAATCATTGTTGAGATTAAGTGATGCCATGGATGAGTCAACAAAAGCTAAATATAAGCAAATCGTTAAAACTTCTGTTAAATCTGATTCAAGTTATAAACAAAACGATTATTTAAGCTCTTATTCAGATATAAGCAAAATGAAGTCTTTAATTGAAGACAGCACTATTTCTACTAACGGTTTAACACAACAACTTAAAATATATAATGACATGGATCGTGTCACCTATCACAACAAAGAATTAGACTTTGCATTTGGATTAAGTATGACATCGAAAAATGTCGCACGTTACGAAAGTATCAATGGAGAGAACTTAAAAGGTTGGCACACCGGTGCAGGCATGTCTTATTTATATAACAGCGATGTCAAACACTATCGTGATAACTTCTGGGCAACAGCCGATATGACTCGTCTTCCAGGTACTACTACTTTAAATGATATGCCATCTACAAATACTAAGAATGATAATTCCTTTGTAGGCGGAACAAAATTCGATGAACAACATGCTAGCATTGGTATGGATTTTGAAAATCAGGACAAAACTTTAACTGCCAAAAAATCATATTTCATATTAAACGATAAAATTGTCTTCTTAGGAACTGGCATTAAAAGTACTGGTTCATCAGAAAATCCAATTACAACGATTGAAAATCGTAAAGCAAATGAGTATAAATTATATAAAGATGATATTGAAAATACTACTTCAAATGATAATACTCAGGAAACCCATTCCGTCTTTTTAGAGTCCAGCGATACTAAAAAGAACATTGGTTACCATTTCTTAGACAAGCCAAAAATATCTGTAAAAAAAGAAACACATATTGGCAAGTGGAAAGATATTAACAACAGTCAAAGCAACACTCAAAAAAATGATGATTATTACGAAGTAACTCAAACACATAATACATCAGACAGTAAATATGCATATGTTTTGTATCCTGGTTTAACAAAAAGTGATTTTAAATCGAAGAATAATATTGTAAATATTATTAAACAAGATGAAGATTTTCATGTAATAAAAGATAATGATGGCATATTTGCTGGGGTTAATTATAGTGATAGTACTAAAACTTTTGACATTAATGGTACTAAAGTCGAAGTTAAAGCCAAAGGTATGTTTGTAATTAAAAAGAAAGATGATAAAACATATGAATGTAGCTTCTATAATCCTGAAACTACAAATACAGCTTCAAATATAGAATCAAAAATTTCAATTGCAGGTTACACTTTAATTAATAAAAGTGTCACAAACTCTAATGAGGCCGGTGTAAACTTTGAATTAACTAAATAATTAATAAAAACTCGGCACTATACTATTTTTATAGTGTCGAGATTTTATAAGCATTGCAAGATTTTATATCATATTTAAATTCATCTAATGACTTATATTTTTGATTCATCACAATATGAACTATTATTTATTGGACGTATTTTGCTCTTTCTTTATTTCAGAAACTGACTTAGGATTTTTAATAAATTTTCTACCCAATTCACCTGGATAAGAAATATCGGTATCAAATTGAAAATCATCAATAGATCTTATGCCAGCTGTAAATGATAACTTTCTATCATTATTTATATAACCACTAATAGAATAACCATCCATTGGGTTTTCTTTTTGTTCCTCGAATTGTATTTCTTTAAACCCTTTAACATTATATTTCATAAATAATATGATTCTTTCTTTTTGCTCATCATAATATTTCATTTCATCATATTTCATCTTCAAAAAGATTCCGCCTAGAATCAATATTATAATTATAAATACAATCACAAGAGGTTTTTTATTCAAAAAACCCATCTCCTTTTCATTGGATTTATTGACGAACATTTTAAATTAATGAAGCATACAGAGTATTACGATGAATGTAAAAACGTTGCAACCCATATGACTAATGGTTTTAACATTAGTAAATTTTAGTTTTACATATTCTTTAATATAGATTTAGTTTCCTTTAAAATATAAATCATTAAATTATCTAATCTATTCATATTATTTATTCAAGTGGACCTGAAAAGAAAAATAACGGTGGCTCGGCTTCATATTCACTTTTGTCCAAGTGTTCTTTTTCAATTATTTCATCGACAGTTAATCGGTCATTAGCATTTTTTTCTCTAAATAATTCACCTATTTCATCCTCTTTATAACCTAAATCTCCTTTAAATTGTTTATTAGTATCAGAAAATATCACAGCATCAAATTTATAATTTTTTTTATTATTGACAAAGCCTTTTATAAAATAACCCCCCATTGGATTCTTTTTAAAACTTGTAACTTTCATTGAATGATAATTGTTAAGATTATATTTAAAATACAAATCTATTCGCTTTTCTTGTGTCTCAATATAATGTTCTTTTTTACTTTTGTGTAACAAATACCCTACTATAATTAAACATGTTATAATTACTATAATAAGTAGTTTGATATATTTTTTCATTTTTATTATTACCTCTTTTTTATTTTTTATAAGGAGTGTTCCACATGTTATTAAGAGATAGCGATGCAAGAATGTTATCCGAAAATTCATATGATAAGTTATCAGTTGATGAGGTATATACATTTTCAAATAAAAAACAATACAAAGTCATCGAAAAACGCGACGACACCCAGAATGGGTTTAGAGCATATGTTTTCGCTCCAGTAATCAAAGGTAAAGTTGATAAGAGTCAACTTTTAATAGGTTACGCTGGCACTGACCCATATAGTCTAAATGATATTCGTACTGATTTACAACTTCCCATTCATCATAACACAAATAATCTAAAAATTAATAATCATTATAAAGATTTAAAAAACTCAACTATTCACAAAAAATACAATACAATAAAAGATAAAAATGACCTTTTTAGTTTTTCTTCTAATTTAAATAATAAAGCACTTTTCGGTGATCTATGGGCAGCTAAGTTTGCACCGACTCAAATGGACGAAAGTGATGCTTTTACTGAATCAGTTAAAAAGAAATATCCAGATAGTGAAATTCACCCATTAGGACATAGTTTAGGTGCGTTTTTAGCTCAATATAATTTAATAAAACATAATCTGGATAACGGTACAACGTTTGCAGCACCTAACGTATACCATTCATTTACTGGCGACTTTAAAAAAGACATTGATAATGGTGTATATGATTCAAAAATACGCAATATTGGCCATTTTGATGATCCTATTAATAACTTTAACTTCTTCGATCATCCAATTGGTGAAAATATAATTGTAATGCCACATTATGATGGATTTATAACTGCTCTTCCTTTAATTGGTCAACACACAATTGAATCATACAATGATTTCGATGCGGATGGTACAGTGAAGGAAATGCCAGAACTTGAACAATTTAATGATGACCAATCTCTTAATAATAGATTTCAATTATTTGACCCATTTGGTATAAAAAGCAGATTTTTCGACTCTATTAAAATCGATAGTTCTATATTAAATAGAACAAGTGAAAATGATTTTGATCCTTTTGCTATTCTCAATAAAAAAGATAAATTATTCGAATCAAATGACCTTGATATAGAAGGATTTAATAATAAACAAAAAGAAGATTTAAGCATTGATTTAAATCCTTTTGATGATGAATTAAATAATGAGGACGAACCATTAATTCCCAAAAGAGGCGATAGTAAAAAATTAAAAGCAGAAAAGAAAATCTCTGTTAAAAAAACCAAAAGTAGTTCCAAAAATTCAGGCAAAAAAGTAAAAATTCAGCCTGATGAAGTGCGTAATATCGCTAGCACAATTCGTGATAGACTATTTTTGTATACACAAATAATTACTGCATTGGATGAATATAGAGAAGAAACAATGTCAGGGGCTAATCGTATTTTAGATAAATATCAATCAGAGCTTCTAAGCGGTTCACATGAATTTATAACACCTAACGATTTTGAACAGTATATGGAGATTTTATCAGTTGAGGGAAGTTCGGGTAATTTCAAGTTTTATAATAGTGGTTTAATGGATGACTTAATTCAGGCATTAGATCAAAACAAAAAAGACTTGCTACAATTTGCTGAAAAACTAGAATTTGCTGCAAATAAATTCGAAGAAAAAGATTTAGAAGAAAGCGATGTTTTTGGACTATTTAGTTAAAGAGGGTAATTTATATGAGCTCAAAAGATGCAAAGAAAAGTCAAGAAGAAGCTAGATTACAACAATTAAAGCAAGAAATGCGTAATAGTACTGATAATATGGTTAGCAATGCTAAAAATAATGTAGCATTAAAATCTCAAACATTAAATGAAATCATTGAAACAATTAATAATTCTTCGCAAAGTTTAGAAGGTACATTTGAAGGGAAAGCAAGCGAAGCAGCCCAACAAAGTATAAATAAACTCAAAAACAATAACGAAAATCTTAAACAAAAATTTGAGACCCTATTAAATACATTGAAGATAAATGGATGATATTGAGAAATTATTAATTTATCTGTACTTTTTTATACATTACGTAAATCCCCTCGCTAAACAAATAGTGAAGGGATTTATGTTTACTTATAATCTATGCTGAACTAAATATCATAATTAATACTATTATATAAACATTTTTTGAAGTAAAACCTGCTTACGTCGCTTAAGATACATTATTTTTTCTTGCTGCAATTCAATTAGTTTTTCATTTCTATTAAAAAACTGCCCCACTTTTTCTTGTTCGTGATTGCTTGGCATATTCAGTGTTTGAGATTTGACAATTTCTGTATTTAAATTAACTTGACTACCTGGTTGACCGTATTTACTCCATTTATCCTTGAAATATTCAAGCCAATAGTACATAAAGAATAAATTAAACTTAGGATTTAAAAATATTAAAAATCCATCATGAACTCCCGTTTTCACAAAATTCATTACAGGTTTTCCAATACTTGCCGCAATACTTAATAGTAAATGTGTTGTTACTAAAACCCTTGTTTTTTCTTGACCTTCAATTGATAATTTTTGTTCCAAATGATAAATTTTCCCGTTTTGATTTGTAACATCAGAAATTCTTAGCCATCCTATGTCTGATTCTTTATTAAACCATTTAGGATCTTTAATAGGTCTAGGAGAAGCCCCTCGTACAATTTGTGATAATTCCCCTAATTGCTTCTCTTCCCAATCTGGATAATCATTACCATTCTCATCTTTAAATCTCAGTTCCTGTGAGAAAATTTTCTGCATATAGCCTTTTTTCTGTTGTTGAAGCAATTCAAGTTTTTGTTCTTCTAACTCGATTTGGCGGTCAATTTTTCTAAAAAAGGTTCCGATTTTTCGCTGTTCTTCAATTATATTTGTAA
>NZ_JACVZM010000031.1:0-24716 GCF_017151935.1 Staphylococcus sp. EG-SA-14
GACGGCACCCTAGGAAAGCGAAGCCATTCAATACGAAGTATTGTATAAATAGAGAACAGCAGTAAGATATTTTCTAATTGAAAATTATCTTACTGCTGTTTTTTTAGGGATTTATGTCCCAGCCTCTCTTATGCAGTTGATGCGTAGCATCCAACTGTATTCCTCTATTTTTCAACTTTAGTTGTTAGGGGCTCTTATGCATGCGCTTAGCGCAGGCGCTCCTACTTTTCAACTTTAGTTGTTAGGGGCTCTTATGCAGTTGATGCGCAGCATCCAACTGTGTTCCTCTATTTTTCAACTTTAGTTGTTAGGGGCTTCTTTCTAAAATAACTAAGTGAATTATCTATATATGAAGAGGTCTCCAATACTTTTTATATAATTCGTGATTACATTCTATACTTTTAATTGTATTTTCTGCTGTATGGAAAGTTGGTTTTATTAATTCTGATTATGTTCAGAACTACAATTCATAAGAAAAATGTGTTAAAATATATTTGTAGTAAGTAGAAGCAAAAGATGAAAATCTTTAACTCTTGAAACACAAAAAGGGCAACACTCGGAAACATGTTACCCTAATGAGCCCGTTAAAAAGACGGTGACCTTATATTTTATTTAAAAATAGCCTTCAAAATGCCGGTCAAAGCGAATAGAAGGTTATTTTTTATGGTCTTGAGTACTAATCAATACTAAACCAATGATTGTTAATACAACCATCAGCATTTCAAAATCAGACATGCTAGTCCTTTCTAGGAGTAACAACTATAACCATAGGCATCACCCCTTTATTAAGAGATTAGCCACCATCTATCCAACTTGCTCAATAAATATTATAACATGCACACTTTTAAACAGTAATTCATAGTATAAGTTTTTTCATTTCTTAATCAACTCGATAAACAGTTGAGTGACATACCCTTGTCTAACTAGCTATTTCTTCCCCTGTTATCGTTTGTTCATCATATAAAAATTTAATTTCTCATTTTTTATTCTCTGATAAAGAAGAGCACCAACCTTTTCGGCTGATATGCTCCCTTCAAAATAGACATTGAAAAATGAAAACTTTGAAAGAGAAATCGTCAGTCTATTATTGATAAGTATTATCCTATCCTCGAAAAATTACTTTCAGACACTAGTGAACAAAAATTTTACTATAAGCGTATACTTTGGCAATATTCGAAGGAAAAACATGGATTAACCTGTGCATATTATACATTTAGAGCTTATATACTTAAACATGATGAATTTACTCCTTATATTATGAAATGTTATCAATAGATGTCGCCTAAAGATACAACAAGATTCGAGACAAAACCTGATCATCAAGCACAGTTTGACTGGAAAGAAAGCATTAACTTTAAAACGAAAGATAATCAAAGGATTCCACTATATATAGGTGTGCTACTACTTTATTATTCTCGTTTTATAATCATGCATAACAATGAGTAAATCAAGTGATGCCTTATTTAATTCATTAACACAATCGTTTGAGCTAATAGAAGGTGTATATAATGAACTTGTAACGGATAACTTGAAAATAGTCATGTATAAGCCAAGAAAAGAAAGTACAAGTGGTCGAATAAATCGTAGATTTAAATAATTCGCTGATGGTTTTAAATTTCAAGTAAAACCTTGTATTTCCGGCCTCCCTAGAAAAAGATAAAGTTGAATCAATAACAAAAATATTAGATGAAATTAATGCTTACCAAGACGAATTGCATTTGGAAGAGATTCCTAAGTTTTTTTAATCTTAATGAACGATTTAACTACTAAGTTCATACTAGTACAGGTAAATTGCCTATTACTGCCTAAGAGAAAGAAAAAATTTTCTTACAACCACTACAGAATGTGAATGTAAAAAACTCATATAAAGTGAAACATATCTTACTTATGGAATGAAATGTTTGATTATCCCAAAATCACAAATGCGATTTTGGAGTTGTTAGGGGCTCTAACGCAAATACACCCCTACTTAAAATAACGGTAGTTGTTATAGTATACTTAAATGCATAAACCATATAAAAGGTGATGCTAATATGACATACGGTTCAATTGTAGCTATACTCTGTGCCCTATTTGTGATTTTCTTCATTCCATATATGGAGAAGAAAGACAAAAAGAAGAAATAACACTAGTATCTGGATTACTAGCATACAAAGGAGCAGTAAGACATTTTCTAATAGAAAATAACTTTACTGCTCCTTTGTAAATTACTCTTCAACTATTGTAAATTAAATAATAAATAACTGCCGATGTTATTAATCAGCTAAAAAATGTTTTGCTAAATATTTTGCTGCGCCATCTTCTTCATTCGTGTATGCCGTTACATCTGAAGTTAATGCTTGTATTTCAGGACGTGCATTTTTCATAGCAACTGTATAATGACCAAATTCAAACATTGCTCTGTCGTTATCACTATCTCCAATAACTAAAGTTTCATCTTGATGAATGCCAAAGTGTTCAATCATTTCTTTAATACCAGTGCCTTTATCAGTTTGATAAGCCATTGTTTCCGCATTAAATCTTGATGAATTTGAAACACTAATCTGTAGTTGCACATGATTTTGCTTTAATTCATCTCTAAATGCTGTTATTTTTTCTAAATTAGAACTGAATAGATAAATTTTTGAATATTCACCTTCAGGAAACTTAGTTACCCAATCTATCTTACCAGCAAGCGCATCTTGTCTTGAAGACCATTCACTATAACTTACGCCATTAATAGGATCTTGACTACGAATCATATCTCGCATCCATGTTTCATCTTCTTTTAAAGAAACTCTATTACCTTCAAAAGGAAATACCTCATAATAAATTTGTTGGCGCTTAGCTAAATTAGTAATTTGTTGCACTTGAGCCAATGATAAACCATGCTTGAAGATAATTTCTCCATCTACTTCTCCAATTGTTCCATTTGAACTAATGATGCCATTAACCGCAAAATCTTGAGGTACAAGTTGATGTATTTCAGAATGCGAACGTCCTGTTGCTAAAAATACTTTATATCCTTTCTCTCTCAATTGATTAATGACATCTTTCGTATACGTTGATGCTTGATTATTTTCATGTAAAATTGTTCCATCCATGTCCAAAAATATTGCTTTTACGTTATCCATATTGCCCTCCACTGTCCATTTTATCTTAATTAAATTTTGTCATTATTAGTTAGTATTTGCAAAATATTTACTCTAACATTGCCATAGAAAATCGATTATTCCATCTTTGAACTGCTACATTTTTCTGGAAAAATCGTGACATGTTTTCAGATGTCAAAATATCATCTATTAATCCTTGTTGTACACTTTCCCCATCTTTTAATAGCAAAATTTTAGTAAAGTTACCAGTAATTTCTTCAATAAAGTGCGTCACATAAATCATCGCAAGCGTTGGAAATGAATCTGACAATGAGTCAAGTATACTTAACAACGATTCTCGTGCAATAAAGTCTAAACCAGCTGCTGGCTCATCTAAAATTAAAACCTGGGGTTGCCCCATTAAAGCTCGCGCAATCATCACTCGTTGTTTTTCACCTGTAGATAAATAACCAATATATTGTTGCGCTTTAGCAGACATTCCAACTAATTTAAGTAATTGATGTGCTTCATTACGTACTTCTTCATCAATATCTTGATAAACACCAATTGATTTAAAAGCACCGCTTATCACCACATCGATTACTCTTTCACCCTCTTGAAACTTTTCCAGTAAACTATGAGATACAAAACCTATATGTTGTCGTACAGTCTCTGCAGAATACCCTACCTTGCCTGGCATTTTACCGAAAAGGTTAACAGTTCCAGATGTTGCAGGCTCATACGCATTTAAAATATTTAGAAGTGTTGTCTTGCCAGCACCATTCAACCCATATAATATCCATTTATCACCTTTAGCAATTTGCCAAGAAATCTTTTTTAAAATTGTTTTTCCTTGCTTAATTCGCCCAATTTGATCTAATTGAATTAACATGCGAGGTCACCCCTTTATTGCTACTCCATACTTCTCATAAAATCATATTAACATAACACCCTTAATTGTCAGACTATTTAAATAAATAAAACACTTCATTTTTACGCATTTCTGCCAAATTAAGATGAAGTAAAAGCTAAGTCGACCTAAAAAAGCACCCTTCTAGTCGATTAATCTAAAAGGGTGCCATATACTTTAATTTTAATACATGATTGATTCTAAAAAAGTGAATTATTCCACAGTAACTGATTTAGCAAGGTTACGTGGTTTATCAACATCTAAATCTCTGTGTAATGCTGCATAGTATGAAATTAATTGTAATGCAACCACTGATACTAATGGCGTTAACAATTCATGTACATGAGGAATGACATAAGTGTCGCCTTCTTTTTCAAGACCCTCCATAGAAATAATACATGGATGTGCACCACGTGCTACTACCTCTTTAACGTTACCACGAATTGATAAATTAACTTTCTCTTGTGTTGCTAAACCTACAACTGGTGTACCTTCTTCGATTAAGGCAATTGTACCATGTTTAAGTTCTCCACCAGCAAAACCTTCTGCTTGAATGTAAGAAATTTCTTTAAGTTTTAACGCACCTTCTAAACTTACGTTATAGTCAATAGTACGTCCGATAAAGAATGCATTGCGTGTTGTTTCTAAGAAATCTGTAGCAATTTGTTCCATAATTGGTGCATCGTCAACAATTGCTTCTATTGCTGTTGTTACTTTTGCTAATTCTCTCAATAAATCAATATCTGCTTCACGACCATGCTCTTTTGCAACGATTTGAGACAAGATTGATAATACTGCAATTTGTGCAGTATATGCTTTTGTAGATGCAACTGCGATTTCAGGACCCGCGTGTAATAACAATGTGTGGTCTGCTTCACGTGATAAAGTTGAACCTGCAACATTAGTGATTGTTAATGATTTATGACCTAATTTATTAGTTTCAACTAATACGGCGCGGCTATCTGCAGTTTCACCTGATTGAGAAATATAAACGAACAATGGTTTTTCAGATAATAATGGCATGTTGTAGACAAACTCTGATGCAACGTGTACTTCAGTTGGTACGCCAGCCCATTTTTCTAAAAATTCTTTACCTACTAAACCTGCATGGTAGCTTGTACCTGCTGCAATAACGTAAATGCGGTCTGCTTCTTTAACATCATTGATGATGTCTTGATCAATTTTCAAGTTACCTTCTGCATCTTGATATTCTTGAATAATACGACGCATTACTGCTGGTTGTTCATGAATTTCTTTTAACATGTAGTGTGCATAAACACCTTTTTCAGCATCTGATGCATCAATTTCAGCAATATATGAATCACGTTCTACAACGTTTCCATCTGCATCTTTAATAATAACTTCATCTTTTTTAACAATAACGATTTCATGGTCATGGATTTCTTTATATTCGCTTGTCACTTGTAACATTGCAAGTGCGTCTGATGCGATAACATTGAAACCTTCACCAACACCTAATAATAATGGTGATTTATTTTTAGCAACATAGATTGTGTCTTTGTCTTCAGCATCTAATAAACCTAATGCATATGAACCATGTAATAATGACACAACTTTTGTAAATGCTTCTTCAGTTGAAAGTCCTTGATTTGAAAAGTATTCAACTAATTGAACGATAACTTCTGTATCTGTTTCTGAAATGAATGATACACCTTGTAAGTATTCACCTTTTAACTCTTCATAGTTTTCAATAACACCGTTATGAACTAGAGTAAAACGGCCATTTGATGATTGATGTGGATGAGAGTTTTCATGATTCGGTACACCGTGTGTTGCCCAACGTGTGTGACCGATTCCAACAGGTCCATCAAAATCGCTACTATCAGCAACTTTACGTAATTCTGCAATACGACCTTTTTCTTTAAATACAGTTGTATTATCATCATTTACTACTGCGATACCTGCAGAGTCATAACCTCTGTATTCTAATTTTTCTAAACCTTTTAATAATAATTCTTTGGCATTATCATAGCCAATATAACCAACAATTCCACACATAACGACATTTTCCTCCATATTGGAATAGTAAGCGTAAATTATGATTTATTGCCGATAATTTAGATTGACAATCTGCTTTCATAATATAAATAGGAACATGCTATCATCGCATTCATCCATAACAAATTAAGCATAGTTATTTTTACAACTATACAAATTGCTCACACTGTACTTTCCATATTAATATTTTTTATATTCAATTTCTGGCGATCTTATTAACTTTGTCCATTAAGTCACCCTAATGTTTTACTTAATAAGCTAACGAATGAGCCACATCCGGGATAGCATCCGCCGATCTATTCGATCACTATCCTCCTCGTCTACAAATACATATATTGCACTCTATAAAGGCCACTCATATATTAACCTTTAATCTTCAAATACAAATATTTATTTGCACAGGCGCTTTAACTGTACTGCCGAACTTTCCCCCTTTCCATTAATCATTATTGTACAACGGTGTTGTTTTGTTTTGCAAATATTTTCACAATAAAATTTTAAAAATCCTAAAACAATTTTTTTGTTTTACTTTTTCAAAATATCTATACTGTCACATTGATGACACTTTATTTAATTTTGTCACATTTGTTTTGACAAAGTTGATTTTTGTTTATATTGAGTAACAAGTAACGTCTCTATACACTATATATAGTCACATATATTAAAAAAGAGGTGTAAATATGTCACAAACTGAAGAGAAAAAAGGAATTGGTCGTCGTGTTCAAGCATTTGGATCATTCTTAAGTAGTATGATCATGCCAAACATTGGCGCTTTCATCGCTTGGGGTTTTATCGCGGCCATTTTTATAGATAATGGATGGTTACCTAACAAAGATTTAGCTACTTTAGCAGGACCAATGATTACTTATTTAATCCCATTATTGATCGCATTTAGTGGTGGTCGTTTAATTTATGATTTACGTGGTGGTATCATCGCAGCAACAGCAACTATGGGGGTCATCGTTGCATTACCTGATACACCAATGTTACTTGGTGCAATGATTATGGGTCCACTTGTTGGTTGGTTAATGAAGAAGACCGACCAATTGATTCAACCTAGAACGCCGCAAGGTTTTGAAATGTTATTTAATAACTTTTCTGCTGGTATTTTAGGATTTATCATGACGATTGCAGGATTTAAAATTTTAGCACCACTTATGAAATTTATTATGCATATTTTATCAGTGGCAGTTGAAGCATTAGTACATGCACACCTACTTCCACTTGTAAGTATTTTAGTAGAGCCTGCAAAAATTGTATTTTTAAACAATGCGATTAACCATGGTGTATTCACACCGCTTGGTGCAGATCAAGCTGCAAAAGCTGGTCAATCAATTTTATACACAATTGAATCTAACCCTGGACCAGGTTTAGGTATCTTACTTGCTTATATGATTTTTGGAAAAGGCACTGCAAAAGCAACGTCATATGGTGCTGGAATTATCCACTTCTTAGGTGGTATTCATGAAATTTATTTCCCATATGTATTAATGCGTCCTTTATTATTTATCGCTGTTATTTTAGGTGGAATGACTGGTGTTGCAACTTATCAAGCAACAGGATTTGGATTTAAAAGTCCCGCGTCACCAGGTTCATTTATAGTTTACTGTTTAAATGCACCTAGAGGTGAATTCTTGCACATGTTACTCGGTGTCTTCCTTGCTGCACTTGTATCATTCGTTGTAGCTGCTTTAATTATGAAGTTCACTAGAGAACCAAAGCAGGATTTAGAAGCTGCGACAGCTCAAATGGAAAATACTAAAGGGAAAAAATCAAGCGTTGCTTCTAAGTTAGTATCTTCTGATAAAAATGTTAATACAGAAGAAAATGCTAGTGGTAATGTTAGTGAAACATCTTCATCAGATGATGATCCTGAAGCGCTATTGGATAATTACAACACTGAAGATGTTGATGCACACAATTACAATAATATAAATCATGTTATTTTTGCCTGCGATGCGGGTATGGGTTCTAGTGCAATGGGTGCAAGCATGTTACGTAATAAATTTAAAAAGGCGGGCATTAATGATATTACAGTTACAAATACTGCGATTAATCAATTGCCAAAAGATGCTCAATTAGTTATCACTCAGAAAAAACTAACTGATCGTGCTATTAAACAAACACCAAATGCCATCCATATTTCAGTGGATAATTTCCTTAATTCACCAAGATATGAAGAACTTTTAAATAATCTAAAAAAAGATGATCAAGCATAATAATTAAATAAATTAAAAAATGGAGGATACCGCCATGTTATTGAGTACACGTGAAAAAGAAATGATAGCCCTATTGATTAAGTACCACGGTCAATATATCACTATACACGACATTGCTCAGCAACTTGCGGTGTCCTCTCGTACTATTCACCGTGAATTAAAAGGTGTTGAAGCATATTTAACTTCATTTTCATTAACTTTAGAACGCGCAAACAAAAAAGGGCTACGCATTGCTGGCGCAGATTCTGATTTAAACGATTTGAAGCAATCGATTGCACAACATCAAACCATTGACTTATCTGTTGAAGAGCAGAAAGTAATTATTATATACGCTTTGATACAAGCCAAGGAGCCAGTTAAACAATATAGTTTAGCTCAAGAAATTGGCGTTTCTGTCCAGACTTTAGCAAAGATGTTAGATGATTTAGAGCTTGATTTAAATAAGTACCAACTATCTTTATCTCGAAAGCGTGGCGAAGGCATTTACTTGGTAGGTACTGAATCAAAGAAACGTGAATTTTTAAGTCAATTAATGGTGAATAACTTAAATAGTACTAGCGTTTATTCAGTAATTGAAAATCATTTTGTCTTTCATTCATTAAATCAAATCCACAAAGACTTTGTTGACTTAGAGCGTATTTTTAATGTTGAAAGACTATTAATGGACTACCTAAGTGCCTTACCCTACCAACTTACCGAATCAAGTTATTTAACTTTAACTGTCCATATCGTGCTATCCATTTCACGTATAAAAAATGGAGAGTATGTCGCATTAAACGATGATATTTATGATTCTGTACAAAACACATTTGAACACAAAGTAGCAAGCGAACTTGCTGATAAACTTGGTCAAATATATGACGTCACGTTTAATCAGGCAGAAATTGCTTTCATTACTATCCATTTACGTGGAGCTAAACGAAAAAATCTTAATGATACATCATTAAATAATCGTTGTGAAGAAAACAAAATTAAAGCGTTTGTTAACAAAGTAGAAATGATTTCAGGTATGACATTTGCGGATTTGGATACTTTAGTAGATGGACTGACGCTACACCTTAATCCTGCAATCAATCGTTTGCAAGCTAATATCGAGACCTATAATCCGTTAACAGACATGATTAAGTTCAAATATCCAAGACTATTTGAAAATGTAAGATTAGCTTTAAATGATTGTTGGCCTGATTTGATTTTTCCAGAGAGTGAAATTGCTTTTATAGTTTTACACTTTGGTGGCTCGATTAAAAACCAAGGTAATCGATTTTTAAACATATTAGTCGTTTGCAGCAGTGGTATGGGAACTAGTCGTCTATTATCAACTCGTCTAGAGCAAGTTTTTAGTGAGATTGAGCGTATTACACAAGCATCAGTCAGCGATTTGAAGTCACTAGATTTAAGTCAATATGATGGCATTATTTCTACTGTGAATTTAGACATCGACTCCCCCTATTTAACGGTAAACCCATTATTACCAGATAGTGATATCAGTTATGTCGCACAGTTTTTAAATACAAAGTCTACGTTCCAAGAGACGCATGATAAATCATCAAACATGATTGATAAGGATGATGTTCATGTTGAAACGAAAGATATTGATGGCAACACATCTTTTGAAAATGAACAAACTTCATACTTAACTTCAGTTTTCGAAAAACATTTAAGTGACGAAAAATCAGAACAATTAATGCATCATATGCGTTCGGGTTTAACTTTGCTTGATTCAGTGAAAATAGTTAGTACCGAAGTTAAACAGTGGCAAACATATATCGCAGATTATCTATATCAATGCGATGTAATAAACGATCCAACGTCATTCGCTGAACTACTAGAGCAACGATTGATTGACAATCCAGGATGGATATTAAGTCCATATCCTGTTGCAATACCACACCTAAGAGACAATATGATTAAACACCCTATGATTCTAATCACAGTTTTAGAAGAACCGTTAATATTGCCTAGTATTCAAAATGACAATCAAACAATTAAATATATGATTTCCATGTTTATTCCTGACAATGATTTTATGGCATCACTGGTAAGTGACTTGTCCGAATTTTTAAGTTTGAAATTAGAATCTATTGATACTTTTATGGAAAATCCACAGGAACTTGAAACATTATTAAGAAACAAATTTTTAGAACGAATTAAAAAACAATTTATTTAGGAGTGTACAAAATGAGCGAATTATTTAGTAATGACAATATCTTTTTAAATGTAAATGTTAACAGCCAAAATGAAGCAATTGAAAAAGCAGGTAAAGCCTTAGTTGATAGTGGTGCTGTAACAGATGCTTATATTCAAGCAATGAAAGATCGTGAGCAAGTCGTATCAACATTTATGGGAAATGGCTTAGCAATTCCTCATGGCACAGATGAAGCTAAAACAAATGTGATTCACTCAGGTTTAACATTATTACAAATCCCTGAAGGTGTTGACTGGGATGGCGAAGTAGTTAAAGTTGTCGTGGGAATCGCTGGTAAAGATGGCGAACATTTAGACTTGTTATCTAAAATTGCAATTACATTTAGCGAAGAAGAAAATGTGGATCGTATCGTTCAAGCAAAATCTGCAGAAGAAATTAAACAAGTATTCGAGGAGGCAGATGCATAATGAAAGCAGTTCACTTTGGTGCTGGTAACATAGGTCGTGGTTTCATTGGTTATATTCTTGCAGACAACAATGTTAAAGTAACATTTGCAGACGTCAATGAAGAAATCATTAATGCTTTAGCTCATGATCATCAATACGATGTTATTTTAGCTGATGAGTCTAAAACAACGACGCGCGTGAATAATGTTGATGCAATTAATTCAATGCAACCTTCTGAAGCGTTGAAACAAGCAATTTTAGAAGCAGATATTATTACAACAGCTGTTGGTGTTAATATACTACCTATTATTGCTAAATCTTTTGCGCCTTTCTTAAAAGAAAAAACAAACCATGTTAATATTGTTGCTTGTGAGAATGCTATTATGGCAACTGATACATTGAAAAAAGCAGTACTTGATATTACTGGCCCTCTTGGTAACAATATTCATTTTGCTAACTCAGCAGTTGATAGAATTGTACCATTACAAAAGAATGAAAATATATTAGACGTTATGGTTGAGCCATTTTACGAATGGGTTGTTGAAAAAGATGCATGGTATGGTCCAGAACTAAACCATATTAAATATGTTGATGATTTAACACCATATATTGAGCGTAAATTATTAACTGTGAATACAGGACATGCATATTTAGCGTATGCTGGTAAATTTGCAGGTAAAGCTACCGTATTAGACGCTGTAAAAGATAGTTCAATTGAAGCTGGCTTACGCCGTGTTTTAGCTGAAACAAGTCAATATATTACTAATGAATTTGATTTTACTGAAGCGGAACAAGCTGGTTATGTTGAAAAAATAATAGACCGTTTCAACAATTCTTATTTATCTGATGAAGTGACACGTGTCGGACGAGGTACGTTACGTAAAATTGGCCCTAAAGATAGAATTATAAAACCATTAACATATCTTTATAATAAAGATTTAGAACGCACTGGTTTATTAAATACAGCTGCATTGTTATTGAAGTATGATGATACAGCAGACCAAGAAACTGTTGAGAAAAATAATTACATTAAAGAACACGGTTTAAAAGCGTTTTTAAGTGAATATGCTAAAGTTGACGATGGCTTAGCCGATGAAATAATTGAAGCGTACAATTCACTTTCATAATTTATTGAGCTTTGTTTGAAACAAGAAGTTTCCAACGTTATTCGTTAACAATCAGTAATAATGTAGTAGTTCCGTTGAATTAACAATATTAAATTTCTGAACATAAAAAATACTCCCTTCAACATAGACACTTAACTTGTGTTATGTATGAAAGGAGTATTTTTGCGTTAATAATTTGTTTTATTTTCGAGCCACAGCCACCTATTCGATGGCTATTGGTCATTACTAAAACAAATTCATATTAACTGTTAGACTTGGTTACTTAGTAAGGAATATTTCCCTATGAAATAACTAGATGTTCACATTCTTGAATAAATTTTATTCTTCAGTTTGTTGGTCTTTCTTAGTGAATCTTCTAATTAAGAATGCCATACCTGCACCTAGAGCTAATTCAGCATATGGTAAATCGTCATTATGTGACATACCAGTATCTGGTAAAGTTTTAGCTTGTTGTTTAGGCTTATTAACTTTTCCTTGTTGAGCTGATTTTGTCTTAGCTTGGTGGTCGTCAGTGTTAGTTACTTTAAGCATATCTTGATGCATACTATGACTACCATTAGAAACTGTTGCTGAAGATGCATTTGCACCACCATTTTGCATAGCTTTATTGTTTGCATCTGGGCCAACTGATGTTTGCGTATCATTAGTATCTGCTGTTGCCGTATCATCTTTTTGGCTAACATTAGTTGAAGTCATTTTATCTTTTGCTTCAGAAGATGCAGATGTTGATGGTTTATTCGAAACTTCAGTATCAGCTTTGCTTGGCGATTTATCTGCTTCGTTAGATGCAACGTTAGTTTCAGACTTAGGTTGTCCTGCATCAGTTTGATTTGACGTACTTTCCTCTTTATCTTTTGATGTATTAGAAGGTACATTTGGTTCTGTTATGTCTGCTGAAGGCAATGTTTCAGTTGTTGATTCAACCATACTTTGATTTGTTGAATCTCTACCATCTTTTTCTGCCTTAGCTTTATTTTCAGATTTTGGTTGTGCAACCTTGCCATTAGTTGATTGAGATTCAGCACTATTATTTACTTCAGCATTTTGTTTTGAATCATTTACAGATGCATTATCTTTACTATCAGCAGATGATGCTGCTTCTGTGCTCGCAGTTGTTGGAGCCGTCGTTGTTGATCCTGTTGGTGCATTCTCGTTTGTTGCTGTAGTTGTACTATTGTTATTTGTTGTGCTTTCTGCTGGCGTTGCATTATCTGTTTCTGTTACAGGTTTATCAGTTGTGCCGTTATTAGTTGATTCTACTTTTGGTTTACTAGTTACATCGTTATCCATTGTCGGACTGTTTGTTGATGCATCTGCACTAGAATTGTTATTAGCTTGCGGTTTATCCTTTGCATCATCAGTTGCTGATGTTACTGTTGTTTCACCTGTTGCCGCATCACTATTATTTGGTGTTGTCGGAGAAGCGTCTGCTTTGCCATTATCTGTCGTCTCAGATACGTTAGGTTGTCCAGTGTTTTCTGGTGTTGCATTAGCATTTGAATTTGCTGTTGCATCATTATTATCTGTACCATTATTAGTATCATTAGCATCTGGATCATTCTGAGGCACAATCGCTTCAATTGCAGGTATCGTTACATTTTGTAATTCAGCAACCTCTGTATTTGTTTGTGTTTTATCTAATTTATCAGCAAATCTGTCAAAATATCTACCTAAATCTGTACGTGCAATTTCTTTCGCCGATGCATCTGCATCTGCATTTTTAATTATTTCTATTTGCTTGTTAACCACTTCTCTAATTGCTTCCAAAGCATTTTTCTTAACTACTGGATTAATACGTTGTGCTTTAAGTTGTTCAAGCGCACTATTTTTGACAGTAGCGATTTCTGCATTTGTAGTTTGATCAGAAATATCTTCAGTTGCTTTTGATAAAATGTCTTCTAAAGCATTCGTAAACGCTTCTTTTTCTTCAGTTGTAGCATCAGCGTCGACATTTACACCTGCTTCAATCTGGTCTAGTGCAGTTTCTAATTCTTCGATAGCTTTTTGTTTTTCTGTTGAGTCGATTTGAATGTTATCAAATGCTTCAAGTCCTTGAGCTTTCGCTTTTTCAACTTCAGCAGTTGTTGTTGCATCAGTAATACCTTGTTTAGCTTGATCTGTAATTTGTTTAATCATTGCTAATGCTTCAGTTTTTTCTTCAGCAGTTAACTGGTCACTTTGATCAATAGATTCTTTCGTATCTTCTGCTTTAACTTCAATAGCTTGGTTCGCTTTAGGTTTAACAGTAGCATCTACTTGAATAGCATCAATTGCTGCTTTACCTTGTGTTAATGCATCATCAACGTCACCATTATCCACACCATTATTAATGCTTTCTAATGCAGTTTGAACATTTTGGTCAACTTGCTTAATTGCTTGTTGCTTTTCATCTTGTGTTGCATTAGTGTCAGCTGAAATATTATTTTTCTTCTGATCTGCATAAGCATATAAATCTGTTGTAGCTGATTCTTTTTTACCTGTTGGAATTGTGTAATCGTTAATATTATCTAAGTCATTATGAATTTGAACTTCAATGTCATCTTTAGAAGTAGCTTGATTAACATTTTGATCCGCAGTTTGTTTTAATTCAGCAAGTTTTTGTTTCGCTTCAGCAATTTCACTTGAAGTCGATGCGTTAGAGTTATCCGCTTCGTTTACTTTAGCATTATATGCATCTGCAATTTTAGCTAAAGCATCTTTTTTGTACTCACTAAATGTTTTAACTGCATTAATTTTAGCTTTTCCTTCTTTAACTGCATTATCAACATATTCATTTGTTGATGATTGATCGACATTTGTTTTCGCTTGATTTAATTCAGTATCAATTTCTTGTTTTGCATCATTAATTTCTTGTTGTGATGCATTTGGTGTTTGTTCTATTTGTGTTTTCTTATCAGCTGCAGCTTGATCTAATTCTTTTTTACCTGCTGGTTTCTTAACAGGATTTGCATGAAGTTGTTGAACTTTTTGTACTGCTGTATCTTTAGCAGTAGTTACATCAGCTGTAGTAGTTGCTGCATTAATATTATTTAAACCTTCTTCATATGCTGCTCTAACTGGTCCAATATCGTTACCTTTTTCTTCATTAGTAGTCTCATTATTATTAAGTATTTCAGTTATTTTATTTTGCATTTCAGTTAGCAATTCCGCTCTTGCATTCGTTTTAACATCTGTTGATGCTTGAATTGGGTCAATTGCTTGAATTGCATTATCTTTTGCAGTGTTTACATCATCGATTGACTGTGCATTTTCAATATTTTGATTACCTTGTGTTAATTGTGCGTCTACTTGTTGGTTTGCTTGTTCTTTTTCTTCAGTAGTCGCATCTGCAGTTTGTGCAATAAGCGCTTTTTGTTCGTTTGCTTTTGTTGCTAATTCATCTTTCGCAACATCTTTAATTGTTGTATCTGCAGTAATACCTTGAATATCAGCAACTGCTTGATCTTTAATTTGCGTAACATCATTAGTTGTTTGTGCATTTAAGATATCTTGATACGCTTTTTCTTTAGCTTTTAAAACTAAATCTTTTGCTGCATTTTTCTCTTCAGTTGTAGCACCAGTTGTATTATCAATTGCTTGATTTTGAGTTGTCACAGCTTGATCAACATCATTTTTAGCATTTGATTTAACCGCTGTTGCTGGTTGTGTGCTTTGAATTGAATTTTTTCCAGCGTCTTTCGCCTGATCTACACCATTATCATCAGTTGCAGCTGTAATATTATTTTTCGCGTCTGTAACTGCTGTTGCTAATTGTTGAATAGCTGCTTCTTTTTCTTCATTTGTAGCGTTCTGATCATTATTGATAACATTTGTTTGCGTTGCTTGTAATTGATCAATCTCATCTTTAGCCGCTTGTTTCTTCACAACTTTTGGTGTTACCGCATTAATTGCTGCTTCTGCATTAGCTTTCGCTTCATCAACATCGGCATTTGTTGTAGCTGCTGCAATGGCTTGAATTGCTTTACCATTTTCAGTATTTGCTTCTGCATCAGCTGCTTGTTTTTCTTCATTTGTTGCATCTGGTGTAGCTTGAATTGCTTGCAATTTGTTATTTAAAATTGCTGTGATTTCATTACGTGCAGTTGCTTTTTTATTAACTGTTGGTGTTACTTGATCAATACTAGTTTCACCTGTCGTTTTCGCTTGGTCTACATCATTTTGACTATTAGCAGCTTCAATGTTGCTATTTGCTTGTGTCACAGCATTATCTACGTCCGCATTAGCCGCTGCAATTTCTTCAGCAGTAATATCTTGCGTTTGAGCGATTGCTGTTTTACGTTCATTCGCTTTCGTAGCAATTGCTTGTTTCGCATTATCTTTAGTTGTTGTTGCTGGCTGAATCGCTTCAATTTTAGCAATTTCTGCATTTTTAGCCGCTTCAACTTCCACATTTGAATGAGCTGCATCTATTGCGGCATCAGCAGCCGTTTTTTCAGTTTGAACTTGTTGTTTAGCAGCTTCTTTTTCTTCTGTTGTTGCACCATTATTAGCATCAATTGCTGTCTCTTGTGCTTGTACTTTGTCAGCAATTGCTTGTTTCGCTGTTGGTTTAACATTTGCATCAGGTGTAATGGCTGCGATTGTAGCTTCATTTGTAGTTTTTGCATTATCTACATCTGCATTTGCTGCAGCATTATCTATATCAGCGTTTGCAGTAACTACTACTTGATCAACTTTGTCTTTCGCTGCTTGTTGTTCTTCAGTAGTCGAATCATTCATTGCTTCAATTGCAGTTTTGCGTTCACTTGCTTTTTGAGCGATTTCCGCTTTAGCATCCGATTTCTTAGTTGTTGCCGCTTGCACTTGATTAATTGCAGCAATACCATTGTCTTTAGCTGTTGTTACATCACTGTTTGTATTTGCAGCATCAAGATTTGTTCTTGCTTCTTGTTTTTTAGCATCTAATTCTGTATATGCTGCTTGTTTTTCTTCTGTAGTTGAAGCATTGCTATTTTGAATTTCTTGTTTACGTGTATTATATGCGTTTTCTACTTCTGTATCAGCTGCAGGTTTAACTTTTGCTTGTGTTTGAATTGCATTGATTTTATCTAATACTTTTGATTTTGTATCAGCAACTTCCTGTTTTGATTTAACAACTTGGATGTCATGTAAACCTTGCTTTTGAGCTGCTTCTACTGCTGCATCAGCTTCTGCTACTTCTTCATTTGTTGCATTTGAAACTGTAGCATTTTGAGCTTTTCTAGCTGTTGCAGCTTGTTTAACTTCATTATAGGCATCCATTTTTGTTTGCGTAGAGTCAGTAATATTTTCAATTTTTGAGATTTCTTCGTTTTTAACTCTTTCTAAATCTTGTGCAGTCGTTGTCGCTTCAATTGCTTTAACACCAGAAACTTTAGCTGCATTAATACGTTCAATAGCTTCCGCTACTTCTTCATTTGTTGTATCAGGATTTAAAGGCGCTTGATCAATTTGTGCTTGTACAACTTCATCAAATTCTTCAAGAGCTGCTGCTTTGGCTGTTGTTGCAGGTGCAGTTTGATTAATATCATTGATTGCTTTTGTTTTAATGGCTTCTACTTGTGCATTTGTTGTTGCTGCATCAATATCTTTAATTGCCTTTGTTTCAATTTTACCAATTTTATCATTTGCTACATCTTTTTCATCTTGTAATGATGCATTTGACTTTTTAATTTGTTGTTTACGAGTTGTAACTGCTTGGATAATATCTTGTTTCGCTTGAGGTTTAACTGTTGGTGTAATCACATCTT
Source organism: Staphylococcus sp. EG-SA-14 (assembly GCF_017151935.1). Classification (NCBI taxonomy): domain Bacteria; kingdom Bacillati; phylum Bacillota; class Bacilli; order Caryophanales; family Staphylococcaceae; genus Staphylococcus; species Staphylococcus sp. EG-SA-14. The sequence continues at coordinate 17,668 of NZ_JACVZM010000031.1, forward strand.
GTTCTAACACTGCGATACCATTATCTTTTTCAGTTGTGACACCTTGTGATGTTGTTTGTTTATTAATTTCTGCGATTGCATTATTTTTATCATTGTTAATTTTAGTCACAAGCGCTGCAACTTCATCTTGCGTAACTTTTTTACTTTGTTGTGCTGCTGTAACCTTTTCTTGAGCTTTAGCATCTAATTCAGCAATTGCTGCTTGATTATCAATTAATGCAGCTTGTAATTTAGTTACTAAACCGTCAATATCCGCTTGAGATGCACGATTTGCAGTTTCAACGTGATTCGCATCTTCATTTAAAATAGTGTCTGCTTGTTGTTTAAGTTTATTGTATTCTGCAATTGATGCTGTTGTGTAATGACTATTATCAACTTGTGAGTTTACTTGTTGTTGCAACGCATCTTTGTTCATTTCAACCGCTACTGAAAATGGATCTGCAGTTAGTGTAACTTCTGGTTGCGCATTATTAATTACAACATCTGAAGCAGTACGATATGTTAATTTTTCATTAAAATCAATATTTTTAGGTGTATCGATATTCGCAACATTAACTTTATATGATAATTTTAAAGATTTATCTGGGAATAAAACTTCTTTAGTGTGTGTACCACGTGCCGTTGTCACACCTTGGCTTGTAAATGTAACTTTATTTGCATTTTGATCATAATTAACAGTCATATTTTTCAATACTGTACTGTCTTCATTACCATTAGGGAATGTTGTAGTTAATGAATCATTAACGTAAGTTACACCTTGTGGTAATGTTACTTCATATTTAAATTGATCTGCTTTTAATGAAGCACCAAAATTACCATTGTTACCGATTTCAGTATTAATAGTATATTCTTTATTGTTAGTTGCTTTCGGTGCTAAATCTCTATTTTTGACATATAAATGTGATCCTGAGAATAGACCTACATTATCAATGAATGAATAGTATTTATAACCATCTTTATTTGTTGTAATTCTTGAAGCATCAGCAACTGCTGTATTGTCAGGAATAAATTGTAAATCTAAACGATCAGCATCAGTTGGTACTTTAAATAAATGTGCAGTACCAGTCTTAGCAACATTTACAGTTGCTAATTCAGTATTTTTCTTAGCATCTTTAATAACTAAATTTGTTGCACCTTGCTTACTATTCGTTTGCATAGTAGTAAAGTTAATAATTAATTCTGAATCTGGTTTTACATTTACAGTTTTTGAAATACCGTTAAAGTTACCATGATCTGTAGAATCATTTGCATTCACACGACCTAATGCAGCCACGTTTCCTTTAGCTTGATAGTTTTGAGGGTTATTCTTATCAAACATATCGCTTCGTCTTAATTCTGAGTTAACGAAACCAATCTTACCGTTGTTAATTAATGAATAACCATTTACTTTATCTGTAACAGTTACAGTTGGATCCTGTCTATTCTCATCTGTTGATATGGCAGGATCATCAAATGTTAATGTCGTATTAATACTGCCTTCACCAGTATTGCTAGCATTTGGATCTTGAGTTTGTGCGTTTGCTGCTACAGGTGCTGCTGGTTGCGCTGCTGCTGGAGCATTCGCTGGCTGTGTTTGATTTGCCGGTGTTGCTTGATTTCCAGGTTGTGCTTGTGCAGCGTTATTCGGATCAGCTTGATTACCTTGTCCAGCTGGTTGTGTATTTGGTTGTGCTGCTCCTCCTGCTGGATTAGCCTGTCCACCTTGGTTTGCTGGCTGTGCTGCAGGATTAGCTTGAGCACCAGCATTTGCGTTAGGCTGTGTATTGGCATCAGCTGGTTGTGCTGGTTGATTTTGTGCAGGCTGATTTTGCTCTGCTGCAGACGCTGTTGTCGGGTTAGTAGATATAAAAGTAACAGTGGCAATTAAAGCTGAAAAAATACCGACATTAAATTTTCTGATACTAAATTTTTGTTGTCTGAATAAATTCATTAAGTCATCCTCCTGGTTGATTATTCTCGCTGTTAAATGATTTCACTTAATCAACTGTTAAGATAAGTAGTAGCATCTGCGTTAAAAACACAAAGCAACTCTATCTAATTAAAATTAATTTTATCATCATTATATATTGAGTACCAGTGTATTTTATATTACATATTGATTACTTTGTTTTTATTTTGTTTATATCATTTTACGTTTGTACTATAAATTATTTCTAGAAACACAAAAAAACCGATGCATACGCATCGGCTTATTTGTAATACAGTATTTATTTATCTAATCCCATTTTATCTTGAACCACATCAGCTATTTGTTGTGCAAATCTTTCAGCATCTTCATCAGTTGCTGCTTCAACCATGACACGAACTAATGGTTCTGTTCCAGAAGGTCTTACTAAAATTCGACCTTCTCCATTCATTTCTACTTCTACTTTAGTCATAACTTCTTTAACGTCAACATTTTCTTCAACACGATATTTATCTGTTACGCGTACGTTAATTAATGATTGTGGATATTTTTTCATTTGTCCAGCTAATTCACTTAGTGATTTACCAGTCATTTTTATTACAGAAGCTAATTGAATACCAGTTAATAAACCATCACCAGTTGTATTGTAATCCATCATAACGATATGTCCAGATTGTTCTCCACCTAAGTTATAATTACCGCGACGCATTTCTTCTACTACATATCTGTCGCCAACTTTAGTTTTATTAGATTTAATTCCTTCTTGTTCAAGCGCTTTGTAAAAACCTAAATTACTCATAACAGTAGAAACAATCATGTCATTATTCAATTCTTGATTTTTATGCATTTCTTGACCAATAATAAACATAATTTGGTCACCGTCAACGATTTGACCATTCTCATCTACTGCTATGATTCTGTCTCCATCGCCGTCAAATGCTAACCCAAAATCACTTTCAGTTTCAACAACTTTTTCTGCTAATTTTTCAGGATGTGTAGAGCCACATTTCTCATTGATATTATATCCATCAGGACTACATCCAATTGTTTCAGTATCTGCTTCTAAATCACCAAATAAGAATGGCGCTAATGATGATGTTGAACCATTTGCACCATCTAAAACAATTTTCAAACCTTCAAAGTTAACATCTACTGTTGATTTTAAATAGCTCAAATATTTTTGTGCCCCTTCAAAGTAATCTGAATAATGTACAATATCATTGCCAACTGGTCTTGGTAATTCTGGGTTTTCTTGATCCAACAATGCTTCAATTTCATTTTCTTGTTCATCTGATAGTTTAAAACCATCTGATCCAAAGAATTTAATACCATTATCTGCAACTGGATTATGAGAGGCTGAAATCATTACACCTAACTCTGCACCCATATCGCGTGTTAAATATGCAACACCTGGTGTTGAAATAATACCTAATCGCATCACTTCTGCACCAATTGAAATCAAACCAGCTATTAATGCTGATTCTAACATTTCACCTGAAACTCTAGTATCGCGACCTACAAGTACACGTGGGTGTTTTTCACCTTTGTTATGTGCTAGAACATAGCCACCGTATCTTCCTAATTTAAATGCCAATTCAGGTGTTAGTTCTTGGTTTGCGACACCTCTTACTCCGTCTGTACCAAAATATTTTCCCATTGTTTACTCTCCTTTAATTTAGCTATTTATTTTACATTTATATAAGCCTTCGTTTCACTTGGTTGTGCTTTAGTGACATGTTCTGGTAAATTGATTTTTACAGTCTTTTCAGTTGATTCTGAAATACCATCTAAATCTACTTCTGCATCAACTTCGCTTATATTTTGTAAGTCATCTCGACTACCGAAGATTTCAATTTCTTTATCTTCTAAATCAATCGAACTTAACTCTTTATCATCTGCTAAACTACCTTTCTGTTTAACATTTACTTTAACCTTTTTGCTAAAAGGCTCTACTTTAACTTGTAAATTCACTTCATTAGGTTGAATCGATACATTTAATTTATTCAGTTTTTTATCAAAAGCCGTTACTTCTGCGACATCTTTTGTGTCACCATTAATCTTTTTATTAGTTTTAAAAGTGGCTTTTAAATAAGCGATATCATTCAATTGTTCTTCTCCACCTGTTACTTTAACTGTTTGTGGTGAAACTTCTTGCTTTGTAATTTTATAAAGTGGATCAATATCACTCTGACTTACATCAGGTTGAACTGTCATCTTTTTAGTTACTTTGTTTTCAAGCGTAATATTTGCTAATTTAGGTTTTACAGAATAATGAATGTCATCAGCTAACCCTTTAACTTGATACTTCTCTTGATATTTTCCAGCTTTAGCATTTGATAAATCAATCACTACTCTTAAATCTTCTGGATTTTCAATTTTTATTATCTTTGATTGTGGTCCTGAAATAGTCACATTAACTGTTTCAGGCGCTTTTGTTAAATGCAAATCTTTAGTGTTATAAAGAATTTCAACGGGTACATCTTGAATCGTTTTACTAGACTTTTGACCAAGATTACCAGTGTTAAAGATATTTCCAAAAACATTGTTAACAGATAAAAAGAAAAACAATGCCAAAAGAAAGGCAATAAATCTCAAGCCCCATTTACTTTCTAGCATATTATTTCACACCTTTCTTTTGAAAGCGTGTGCCAAACCAATGTTCAGCAAGCAACTCTTCAAAAATTTCGTTTGAAATGTCTCGTCGTAATTTTCCATCAAATGTTACCGAAATATCACCAGTTTCTTCAGATACAATAACGGTAAATGCATCAGATACTTCTGAAATACCAACCGCAGCTCTATGTCTTGTACCCAAACTTTTAGATATCTTAGGACTATCAGACAATGGCAAATAACTTGCTGCTGCTGCAATCTTAGTGCCTTGAATAATCATTGCACCATCATGTAAAGGTGTGTTAGGTATAAAGACATTAATTAAAAGTTCTTGCGAAATATTTGAATCCATTGCAATACCTGTTTCAATATAATCTTGAAGACCTGTTTCTTTTTCAAAGACAATTAATGCACCTATACGTCTTTTAGCCATATATTGCACAGCCTTTGAAACCGATTGAATCAATTTCTCTTCATCTTTACTATACGTATTAGAAGTATAGCGTTTTAAAAAGCTACCTCTACCAAGTTGTTCTAACGCACGTCTAATTTCTGGTTGGAATATTACTATTAAAGCTAATACCCCCCATTGAATAACGATATCGAATAATTTAGATGTTGCAGTCAAATTCAATATCATACTTATCTGCTGACCAATAACAATTACTAATATCCCTTTAAGTAATTGTATCGCTTTAGTTCCCTTAAAGACTGTGATGAGAAGATAAAGTACATACCAAACTATCAGTAAATCAAGGATACTCGTTACAATTTTTAACGTACTGAGGTTTTGAAAAAAGTTGGAAAAATCCATAACATCTCCTCCGGGTAATATTTTTCCATAATACCCATTATACCAATCATTTACATCACTGTCATACGAACATATATTTAAATAGAAAAAATTTATTTTAAAGATTATAACTACTCTTAATCATTTTAGTGAATTAAAAAAAGTAGTGCAAAAAGCAAAATATACTTTATACACTACAAATCATTTATTTATAATAAAGTTTCACCAAAAAATGTTCCAACTAATGAAACCGCTTGTTCAGCAGTATGATTATTACTGTCAATCAATGGATTTACTTCAACTAAATCCATTGAGGAAATTAAATGTGATTGATGCAGTAATTCCAATGCAAAATGGCTTTCTCTATAACTAAGACCACCCAAAACTCTAGTACCAGTGCCTGGCGTTTCAAGCGGATCTAAAGCATCAACACCTAAAGATAAATGAACGCCATCAACATTGCGTGACTTCAAATATTCTATTGTATTTTCAATTACTTCCTTTATCCCCAATTTATCAATATCTGACATAGTAAATGTTTTAATATTATGATCTTTGATAAATTGTCTTTCACCTTTATCTAAATCTCTCATACCAATTAGTACGATGTTTTCTGGCTTGATTACATTACTATTTAATTCTAAAAGTTCTTTGGGACCTTCGCCTGTCAAAATCCTTAGAGGCATACCATGAATATTTCCACTTGGTGACTCTTCAGGTATATTTAAATCACCATGTGCATCATACCAAATAACACCTAAATTATTATAATGTTTACTTATTGCTGATACTGAACCTACCGCAATAGAATGATCTCCACCAAGAACTAGAGGAAATCTGTTATTTTCAATTGATGCTGAAACTTCTTTATTTAATTTTTGATTAACATCTATAATTTCATCATAATTTCTTAATCCTTTTTGTTCACTATGAAATTTTTCAATGTTCACAGCAGGTACCTTAATATCCCCCTTGTCATATACATCAAGGTCTAATTGCTTTAATCTTGAAATTAATCCAGCATATCTAATTGCTGTTGGTCCTAAATCAACACCTAATTTTCTTTGTCCAAATGTTGATGGTGCACCTATAATATCAATTGCTTTTGTCTTTGTCATAAGCGTCCCCCTTTGCTCTATGTAATTAAAGAATAATGTATGCGCTTACCATTATCAAGCAATAGCTACACATATAATCTGTTTATCTTATTACTTCATAAAAAAAAGCACTTCCCAAAAATGGAAAGTGCAAGTAGTGAGCCATAGAGGATTCGAACCTCTGACCCTCTGATTAAAAGTCAGATGCTCTACCAACTGAGCTAATGGCTCTAATGGCTGGGCTAGCTGGATTCGAACCAACGAGTGACGGAGTCAAAGTCCGTTGCCTTACCGCTTGGCTATAGCCCAATATATATATGGTGGAGGGGGGCAGATTCGAACTGCCGAACCCGAAGGAGCGGATTTACAGTCCGCCGCGTTTAGCCACTTCGCTACCCCTCCAGCTTATTCATATAATTTAATAATCAAAATGGTGGAGAATGACGGGTTCGAACCGCCGACCCTCTGCTTGTAAGGCAGATGCTCTCCCAGCTGAGCTAATTCTCCAAAATAATGACTCCTACGGGACTCGAACCCGTGTTACCGCCGTGAAAGGGCGGTGTCTTAACCGCTTGACCAAGGAGCCATGGCTCCACAGGTAGGACTCGAACCTACGACCGATCGGTTAACAGCCGATAGC
>NZ_JACVZM010000032.1:0-24547 GCF_017151935.1 Staphylococcus sp. EG-SA-14
ATCTTGACCATCTAAATCATCTGTTAATAATTCCGGAGCAGGTACATTAAATGTATCTAACGCGAATTGAGTTTCTGCACTCACATCACCTAAACGGTATGCTTTGGCTCCTGAATTACCTCTAAGTTGTTCAAATTCTGCCATAATAATCGCAGATGAAATTGCATCAGTGTCTGGATTCTTATGTCCGAAAATATATGTTTTAGCCATTGTCAAATATCTCCCTTGTAAATTGTATTATTTATAATTATTTTAGCACGATTTAAACGTGTTGTTCTACCTCTGCACCTAATGAGTTTTTGAAATGTGCAAGTGCCCATTCATGCCCTTTTTGATTAAATGAAGCCACTCCCTCAGCAGGTACTGAAATTTTATAACCTAAGTTGTATGCAGAGATTGCTGTATGTAACACGCAAATATCGGTACATACACCAACGATTTCGACTTGATTAATACTTCTTTCTCTCAATAAACTATCAAGCGGGGTACCAAAGAACGAATCATAGCGCGTTTTATCAATGAAATGTACATTAGGTTGCGCTTTAATTGTTTCGTATAATTTACCTACTTTACCGTATAATTCTCTACCACTTGTATCTACGATATTGTGTGGTGGGAATAATTTACTTTCAGGATGATGAATGTCATGTAAATAATGTAAATCCATTAAAAAGAATATATGGTCTTGATAATAATTAAAGTCATTGATACGAGAAACAATAAAATCTTCAATATTTTGTCCAGGTTTACCGCATGTTAGTAAGCCGTCATCTGCGATAAAGTCATATGAATAGTCAACAACTAATAGTGCGCGATGTGTCATTCAACATCTCTCCTATATAATAATAAAATAAACTCCCATCTATTCATAAATGCTAGAGTAATTTTTAACCCTAATGGTTAATATATAAATATAGATTAAGTATATAGATTAATCAACTTTTTTGGAAGAGCAAATCACGCAATCAACAAATAATATAAGAAGTTTTTGCGATAGTTTTAAAATAGCTGTAATAGAATACTAAATGTGACAAACTTAGAACTAATATCAAGTGTTGATGTTTTGAATATAAAAATGCTAATAGATGGCATCACGAGATTTATGACTATCTGTTAAATCAACCTAACACGATTATAATTTGAATAATTGGTTAATATATGAGTAATTAGAAAATAGACAAAGGATGACGATTTATGTATATCAATATGAAAGATTATGGGTTAACAGGCATAAACAAAACTAAAGATACTCGAGCAATACAACATGCGTTAAATCGTGGAAGATGTAAACCAACGACAGTTTATATACCGAAAGGGACGTATGATATTTGCAAACCATTAACGATATATGGCAATACAACACTTTTGTTGGATAATGAAACTATTTTACGCCGATGTCATTCTGGTCCTTTATTAAAAAATGGTCATCGCTTTGGTTTTTATCGTGGTTATAATGGACACAGTCATATTCATATTAAAGGCGGCAAGTTTGATATGAATGGCGTATCGTATCCTTATAACAATACAGCTATGTGCATTGGGCATGCTGAAGATATTCAATTAATAGGTGTGACTATTAAGAATGTAGTGAGTGGTCATGCAATTGATGCTTGCGGGATTAATGGACTCTATATTAAAAGCTGTTCATTTGAAGGATTTATAGACTATAGTGGCGAACGCTTTTATTCTGAAGCAATACAATTAGACATTCAAGTACCTGGTGCTTTTCCAAAATTCGGAACGACAGATGGTACGATAACGAAAAATGTCGTTATCGAAGATTGTTATTTTGGACCTTCAGAATTGCCCGAAATGGGAAGTTGGAATCGTGCTATTGGCTCACATGCAAGTAGACATAATCGTTACTATGAGAATATTCATATTAGAAATAATATATTTGAAGATATACAAGGTTATGCATTAACTCCCTTGAAGTATAAAGATGCTTTCATTATTAATAATAAGTTTATTAACTGTGAGGGTGGTATTAGATATTTAGGAGTTAGAGATGGTAAAAATGCAGCAGATGTGATGACAGGAAAAGACTTAGGTTCCCAAGCAGGCATAAATATGAATATAATTGGAAATGAATTTAAAGGATCAATGTCTAAAGATGCGATACATGTACGTAATTATAATAATGTTAAACATAAAGATGTATTAATCGTTGGGAATTCATTCAATAATTCGACTCAATCAATTCATTTAGAAGATATTGATACAGTGTTTTTAAGTCCTGTTGAAGCGGGTATTCAAGTTACTACAATCAATGTAGATGAAATAAAAAAGTAAAAAGTTTCGCATGACATTAGGATTAAGAATAGCAGATAATTTTTGAAAGCGCATTCATAAAACGGTATAAATATGCTATAATAAACCCAATTATCTGATAAAAGGGGTATTTTGACGGTAATGATAATACAAGATAGACAACTTTCTATACTCTAATATAGTGAGTTGAAGTAGCTTGTCATAATCATCATGAGGGGGAAATTTATGGCTTATTTCAATCAACATCAATCAATGATATCGAAAAGGTATTTAACATTCTTTTCAAAATCAAAGAAAAAGAAACCGTTTAGTGCGGGACAACTTATTGGACTAATATTAGGTCCATTACTTTTCCTATTAACATTATTATTCTTTCATCCACAAGACTTACCTTGGAAAGGCGTCTATGTTTTAGCGATTACTTTATGGATTGCGACTTGGTGGATTACTGAAGCAATTCCTATTGCAGCAACGAGCTTATTACCAATTGTGTTATTACCATTAGGTCATATACTTACACCAGAACAAGTATCATCCGAATATGGCAATGATATTATCTTTTTGTTTTTAGGTGGATTTATTTTGGCAATTGCAATGGAAAGATGGAATTTACATACGAGAGTAGCGTTGACAATTATTAATTTGATTGGTGCAAGCACTTCAAAAATATTACTTGGATTCATGGTGGCAACAGGATTCTTATCTATGTTTGTATCGAACACTGCAGCTGTAATGATTATGATTCCGATTGGTTTAGCAATTATTAAGGAAGCACATGATTTACAAGAAGCCAATACGAATCAAACAAGTATTCAAAAGTTTGAAAAATCTCTAGTTTTAGCAATTGGCTATGCAGGTACGATTGGTGGCTTGGGTACATTAATCGGAACCCCGCCATTAATTATTTTAAAAGGACAATACATGCAACATTTTGGACATGAAATTAGTTTTGCTAAATGGATGATTGTAGGGATTCCAACGGTCATTGTTTTGTTAGGTATTACTTGGCTCTATTTAAGATATGTTGCGTTTAGACATGATTTGAAATATTTACCTGGTGGTCAGACGTTAATTAAACAAAAGTTAGACGAGCTTGGCAAAATGAAGTATGAAGAAAAGGTAGTACAAACTATCTTTGTACTTGCCAGCTTATTATGGATTACAAGAGAGTTTCTTCTGAAAAAATGGGAAGTTACGTCATCCGTTGCAGATGGTACGATTGCTATTTTTATATCAATATTATTATTTGTTATTCCAGCTAAAAATACTGAAAAACATCGCCGTATCATTGACTGGGAAGTTGCAAAAGAGCTCCCTTGGGGTGTATTAATTTTATTTGGTGGCGGTTTAGCATTAGCGAAAGGTATTTCTGAAAGTGGTTTAGCAAAATGGTTAGGCGAACAGTTGAAATCATTAAATGGTGTTAGTCCGATTCTTATTGTAATTGTCATAACAATCTTTGTCTTATTTTTAACTGAAGTGACATCTAATACTGCAACTGCAACGATGATTTTACCGATTTTAGCAACGTTGTCTGTTGCTGTTGGAGTGCATCCATTACTACTTATGGCACCTGCAGCTATGGCGGCTAACTGTGCATACATGTTACCAGTAGGGACACCACCGAATGCAATTATCTTTGGTTCAGGTAAAATATCTATCAAACAAATGGCATCAGTAGGATTCTGGGTAAACTTAATCAGTGCAATAATTATTATTTTAGTCGTGTATTATGTAATGCCTATAGTTTTAGGTATTGATATAAATCAACCACTGCCATTGAAATAGTAATTGCAGATTAGAACGAAAAATAAAAGGTTACATTAGCAATTGCTTGAACGAGTGGTAACGAAACGTATACCGCAGCATCGTGTAAAAACAATACAAACAAAAGAAAGTCAACCAAGGATGGATTCCTATTTTAATCCTTGGTTGACTCTTTATTTTATTTAAATTGTAGAACCTAGAAAATAAAGTTTAATTAAAAGCACCAATCATTTCTACTTTGAAATCTAAGGTTTCTAAAATAGCAATGACTTTCTTTATATCGGTTGTAATTGCAGAATCAGCCTGAACGAAAAATCGATACATACCTAATTGTGTTTTTAAAGGACGAGACTCAATCCAGGATAAATTAATATTAAACAAAGCAAATGTATTAAGCACACTTGCTAACAACCCAGGTTTATCATGCATTGGTGTAATTAAAAACATCAATGATGTCGCATTTTGATCAAATTGCTGCTGATTTTTTATAACTAAAAAACGTGTCACGTTATGTGGATAGTCTTCAATATGTGTATCAATAGGTGTAAAACCATAAGCTTCGCCACTACCTAAAGGTGCAATTGCTGCAACGCCATTTTCAATTTTAGTCAAACTTTGAATTGTACTGTCGACATAATCATAGTCAAATTGATGTTGATGTATGTAATTTGTTGTTTGACTGATTGCTGGTGCAATAGAATACACTTTTTTAATATCAGAAATGGTGTTCGAACCATTACCATATAATGCAAAGTTAATATCTAAACGTATTTCACCGTGTGCAAAGACATCTTGCTGTGCAAGTGCATCTGCCACAATGTTGATTGTTCCCTCTATAGAATTTTCAATAGGGACAACACCAATCGATGTGTCATCATCTGCAACTGCCTTGATGACTTCAAATAAATTTGACTTTGGTTGAAAAGTTGCTTCATTTTCAGAAAAATACTGACGACAAGCCAGATATGAAAATGTACCTTTAGGGCCTAAATAATATAATTGCATATGCTACACCTCTACTAACTTAATGATGGAAAGGGCACTGGTTAGCATTTGATTCTTTCTTTTTATAGAAAAAGTTTGGATCTTTTACTGTATTGTCATATCCGTGATGATAATTTGACGTCAATGTTGGAGATAATGGCGGTGCTAGCCAAGACCATTTTCCGGTAACTTGACGACCTTGTTGTGCTTCATTACGTTCGAATAGTTCGAATTGCTTTGCAGCGGTCAAATGATCGACAATTGATACGCCTTCTTTTTTAAAGGAATGATACACAGCATAGTTCAATTCAACAAGTGCTCGATCTTTATTAAATGAATTATTTTTAAGTGTATCAAATTCAAACGCATCTGCAACTTTTTCTAGTAAATTGTAACGGTAATCATCAATAAAGTTACGTACGCCAATTTCAGTTACCATATACCAACCGTTAAAGGGTGCAGTTGGATACACAATGCCACCGATTTTTAAGTCCATGTTGGAAATGATAGGGACTGCATACCATTTTAAGTTCAATTTTCTTAATTTTGGATAATGATTATGTTCAATAGGTACTTCTTTAATTAATGAAGTAGGATATTCGTAAAATTTAACTGACTCATTAGGTAATTGGTAAATCAGTGGTAACACGTCAAAATTAGTACCTTTTCCTTTCCAACCTAAGTGATTTGCTAAGCGTGTAACTTCTTTTTCAGCAGGATCACCACAATTGTCATAGCCAGCATAGCGAATTAATTGATTGTTGAAAATTTTAGGTCCATCCTTTGGAGCATATATAGTAATATACGGCTTTAATTTACCTTCATTTGTAGCCTGTGTAATATGATAAGTAATTGATGATAAGAACGATGCTTCGTCAGTAACATCTCTTGCATCAATGACATTTAACGAATCCCAAAATAAACGACCAATGCAACGATTTGAATTACGCCAAGCCATTTTAGCACCATAAATAAGTTCTTCTTCTGTATGTGTATATGTCCCAGTTTCTTTTATTTCTAGTTCAATGTCATGTAAACGTTTATTGATAATTTGCGTTTCATAATGACACTCTTTATACATGTTTTCTATGAAAGCTTGAGCCTCTTTAAATAACATTAACAACACCTCGCTTTATATTATAGTCTACATTATTAAAATACTCTTAAAAATTATGTATATGTCATTAAATTGTTGGTTGATTTTAATTAAAAGTATGGAAATTAAGGGGCTCTTATGTATATAAAAAAATGAATTATGATAAAATGTAAGAAAATATTTAGGTCGATTGGAGAGATACAAGTGTACCAATTAGAAGACGACAGTTTAATGTTACATAATGACTTATATCAAATAAATATGGCTGAAAGTTATTGGAATGATAATATTCATGAAAAAATGGCTGTATTTGATTTGTATTTTAGAAAAATGCCATTTAATAGTGGCTATGCTGTTTTTAATGGTTTAAAACGCGTCATTGATTTTATAGAACATTTTGGATTTTCAGAATCTGATTTGGAATATTTAAAGTCTATTGGCTACAAGGATGATTTCTTATCATATTTAAAAGATTTAAAATTCACAGGAAGCATCCGTTCGATGCAAGAAGGCGAGTTATGCTTTGGTAACGAACCATTGTTACGCGTAGAAGCACCATTGATTCAAGCGCAATTAATAGAAACAATTTTATTAAACATTGTAAATTTCCATACACTAATTACAACAAAGGCAAGTAGAATTCGTCAAATTGCATCAAATGATAAATTAATGGAGTTTGGTACACGTCGTGCGCAAGAAATTGATGCAGCATTGTGGGGCGCTAGAGCTGCTTACATCGGAGGCTTTGATTCTACAAGTAATGTTAGGGCGGGTAAATTATTTGGTATACCTGTGTCTGGTACACATGCACATGCATTTGTCCAAACTTATGGAGACGAATATGTTGCCTTCAAAAAATATGCTGAAAGACATAAAAATTGTGTGTTCCTAGTAGATACGTTCCATACTTTAAAATCTGGCGTGCCAAATGCAATAAAAGTTGCAAAAGAATTAGGTGACAAAATTAACTTTGTAGGTATTCGATTAGATTCTGGAGATATCGCTTATTTATCTAAAGAGGCAAGACGTATGCTTGATGAAGCAGGATTTACTGAAACTAAAATTATCGCGTCTAATGATTTGGATGAAGAAACGATTACGAGTTTGAAAGCACAAGGTGCAAAAGTAGATTCTTGGGGCGTTGGTACAAAGCTGATTACAGGATACGATCAACCAGCATTGGGTGCAGTATATAAACTTGTAGCTATTGAAAATGAAGATGGTTCATATAGTGATCGTATTAAATTATCAAATAACGCTGAAAAGGTTACGACGCCAGGTAAGAAAAATGTATATCGCATTATAAACAAGAAAACAGGTAAGGCAGAAGGCGATTATATTACTTTGGAAAATGAAAATCCATACGATGAACAACCTTTAAAATTATTCCATCCAGTGCATACTTATAAAATGAAATTTATAAAATCTTTCGAAGCCATTGATTTGCATCATAATATTTATGAAAATGGTAAATTAGTATATCAAATGCCAACAGAAGATGAATCACGTGAATATTTAGCACAAGGATTACAATCTATTTGGGATGAAAATAAGCGTTTCCTGAATCCACAAGAATATCCAGTCGATTTAAGCAAGGCATGTTGGGATAATAAACATAAACGTATTTTTGAAGTTGCGGAACACGTTAAGGAGATGGAAGAAGATAATGAGTAAATTACAAGACGTTATTGTACAAGAAATGAAAGTGAAAAAGCGTATCGATAGTGCTGAAGAAATTATGGAATTAAAGCAATTTATAAAAAATTATGTACAATCACATTCATTTATAAAATCTTTAGTGTTAGGTATTTCAGGAGGACAAGATTCTACATTAGTTGGAAAATTAGTACAAATGTCTGTTAACGAATTACGTGAAGAAGGCATTGATTGTACGTTTATTGCAGTTAAATTACCTTATGGAGTTCAAAAAGATGCTGATGAAGTTGACCAAGCTTTGCGATTCATTGAACCAGATGAAATAGTAACAGTCAATATTAAGCCTGCAGTTGATCAAAGTGTGCAATCACTAAAAGAAGCCGGTATTGTTCTTACAGATTTCCAAAAAGGAAATGAAAAAGCGCGTGAACGTATGAAAGTACAATTTTCAATTGCTTCAAACCGACAAGGTATTGTAGTAGGAACAGATCATTCAGCTGAAAATATAACTGGTTTTTATACGAAGTACGGTGATGGTGCTGCAGATATCGCACCTATATTTGGTTTGAATAAACGACAAGGTCGTCAATTATTAGCGTATCTTGGTGCGCCAAAGGAATTATATGAAAAAACGCCAACTGCTGATTTAGAAGATGATAAACCACAGCTTCCAGATGAAGATGCATTAGGTGTAACTTATGAGGCGATTGATAATTATTTAGAAGGTAAGCCAGTTACGCCAGAAGAACAAAAAGTAATTGAAAATCATTATATACGAAATGCACACAAACGTGAACTTGCATATACAAGATACACGTGGCCAAAATCCTAATTTAATTTTTTCTTCTAACGTGTGACTTAAATTAAATATGAGTTAGAATTAATAACATTAAACCACATTCAGCTAGACTACTTCAGTGTATAAATTGAAAGTGTATGAACTAAAGTAAGTATGTTCATTTGAGAATAAATTTTTATTTATGACAAATTCGCTATTTATTTATGAGAGTTTTCGTACTATATTATATTAATATGCATTCATTAAGGTTAGGTTGAAGCAGTTTGGTATTTAAAGTGTAATTGAAAGAGAGTGGGGCGCCTTATGTCATTCGTAACAGAAAATCCATGGTTAATGGTACTAACTATATTTATCATTAACGTTTGTTATGTAACGTTTTTAACGATGCGAACAATTTTAACGTTGAAAGGTTATCGTTATATTGCTGCATCAGTTAGTTTTTTAGAAGTATTAGTTTATATCGTTGGTTTAGGTTTGGTTATGTCTAATTTAGACCATATTCAAAATATTATTGCCTACGCATTTGGTTTTTCAATAGGTATCATTGTTGGTATGAAAATAGAAGAAAAACTGGCATTAGGTTATACAGTTGTAAATGTAACTTCAGCAGAATATGAGTTAGATTTACCGAATGAACTTCGAAATTTAGGATATGGCGTTACGCACTATGCTGCGTTTGGTAGAGATGGTAGTCGTATGGTGATGCAAATTTTAACACCAAGAAAATATGAACGTAAATTGATGGATACGATAAAAAATTTAGATCCGAAAGCATTTATCATTGCGTATGAACCTCGAAACATACATGGTGGATTCTGGACTAAAGGCATTCGTCGTAGAAAGCTTAAAGATTATGAACCAGAAGAACTGGAAAGTGTAGTAGAACATGAAATTCAAAGTAAATGAGAATGAAACAATTGCTGATTGTTTGTCACGAATGAAAATGCAAGGGTATATGCCGGTAAAACGTATTGAAAAACCCGTGTTTCAAGAGCAAAAAGATGGCACGGTTGAAGTATCACATCAAGAAATCGTTTTTGTAGGTAAGAAAATCCAATAACATAATCCAATTTAAATAAAGACTATTTGAAGAGGAAAGGCTATTCAAAGTTTGAGTGATTTTACTTTGAATAGCCTATTTGTTTATACATGCAAGATGCTCGATCCATATTGTATGAGAAACCCCCAGCAAGCTATATAAAGCATATGCTGGGGGTTCTTAATATTTTAAAAATTATTGTTAGATTATATATATCGTCGCTTTTTCTAAAACAATCTCATCGCATGAAATTTTTTCTTCCTAGAGACCTTTAATAAGATTAATAGTTTACTTAATCATATCTAGATAGTCTTATGACTTATGCTTAATGAAAGTCATTCTAGGAGAAGTTCCCAAAGCTTCTGTGTTCATAATTGTTAGTAGTATTTTATTATCATTTGGTATAAATATTTCAATAACAATTGAGCTATTATTTTTATTATATAATGTGAGTTGTTTGTGTTCTGTATTTATATATTTGCAAATGTAATCAGAATCGTCTGAGGTACTGAGAATAAATTTTAAAGGACTATCATTTAAATCTTGAGGATGCCATTCTCCCTCAATAATATTAAGATAATACTTAGCCTCTGAATTACATTTGAATTTATCAATACTAAATAATTCAATTTGTTCCATAATATTATTTACCTTTCTAAAATACAAATTTTAATAACCATAAATAGATGAATACCATCGATAATGGTCGCCATTGGATACTGGAATAACATTGTTTTTAGCATCTTGAGTCATAAAACCATTATCCCATGGATTCCATATAATTATAACCTCTTGTCCATTATCTAATTTAGCGTTCCCAACAACTGCCATGGCATGACCTGCGTGCATACCATTTCTTGATTCTACTCTACTACCTAAAACAGCAATTCCTTTATTATTTTTAGTAAGATTGTCAACTTCATTATATGTAGTCATTCTATTAAGAAGTTGTGGGCTTCTTCCCTGAGTTTGTCCAAAATAAATCATCTCTCTTGGCGTTAAACCAGTAAATTGGAATCGTTGTCCTTGTAAGTTTGGGTGTAAAAATCTCATCACAGCTTCTGCATGATATTTGTTAGTATTATAAGTCGCATTTAGTAATGCAGACATCGTATAGCCTGCACACCAACCATTGTTACCTTGAGTTTCTCTTATCTTGAAATTCTCAAGTTTATTTACATATTGCTCGTTGTAAGTATAATTATTACTTTTAAATTGACTGGTTGGCATAGTGACAGAAGCTTTTTGCTTTAGTTGCGTTACATTATTGCCAGTAGGTATACTCTCGGTCTTTTTTAACTTTTTATCTTCTAGACGTGGTGTTTTTAGTACTAGTTTAGCTTTATGATTTTGAGTAACCACATAGTAACCTTTTGAGTTTGTCAAAATAGTAATTTGTTGATCTTTATATTGATTTAAGACTTTAGATAAAAATGGAGAAACATTGATTGTGTATTTAGAAGATGAACTAGAATACTTAGTGATTTTTGGTGAAATTGTAACTATATAATCGATATTACCTTCAATGTTCAAAACTGGAAAATAATAATTACCATCACTCTTTTTGTTGAATTTATAAATTTTAAAAGGTTCACCAAGTGTATACGAGGCTTTCTCTTTATTATAGATTTTATCAAGTGAAGTAACATAAGAAAGATAGTCTTTTTGCGCTAAATTACGTACGTCAGTAGGAACACTCTTGTCCTCGACATTAACTTGCACATGCTTCTTATCTTTTGCTTTGATATTTGAATTGCTCTCAGCGTTTGCAATAGGGGTAACACTTAAAGAAAGTATTAAACTTAAAGCTATTAATTTTGGAAAGTTTCTTTTCATATAAAAACTCCTTTATTTTATTATAAAATAATTATATTAAATTTAGTTAAGAGTTTCAATATAAATTTTTAATCTATGTTTAAAAATATTTAATTTTTACACATTATCAGTTTATGTAATAATTTAGTAGCTTATTTACTAAATTGCAAACATCTCATTCAATAATTAATATGATCGAAAGTTTCATGAAAATATATTAGTCGATTTTGAAAGAAGCGTAGTCAATTTATGTCTTTCTATAAAAATTTACTATTAAAAAAATCTCTGCGTATTTTTCTATAATCAGTTTCGTATTTATACGATTCTGGAGTTCAATATTAATGCCTTATATTTAAAATGCCATACCTATGCAATAGAACATATATTCTTTTTGTGAGTAGAAAGTTTGTTATATTAGAAGTGAATAATTTTAAAACATATTATGGAAATGTAAGAAGGAGTATTATGAAACTAGGTAAAGTAGATTGTTAGAAATTCCATACAATAGGAGAAGTAAAGTGAATAAAATCTGGTATTACTAAAGCTATTGATTGTCCTAATTGTAATAAAAAGTTGGATAGTGTAGTTGAGGGGAGAAAAACTAAAATGCAAAAATATATTCTCAATGGATCATTATAAATACCAATTAGATTAAAGTATTGAGAACATTTACAATTAGAAATCAGTATTAATCTGCCATAGATAATTGTATTAATGTAAAAAATAAAATAGAATGAGAATATACGGAAATTTTTTATACATTTATAACCAATTCTGTTAAACTGTGAAGAGTAGAGTTAAAAACGAACTTTTTGTTTATTTTTATTAAAAATGTTCTGTTTTTGAAAATTCGAGTATACATACGATAGGAGTTAAAAAAATGATTGAACGCTATTCTAGAGAAGAAATGTCTAATATTTGGACTGATCAAAATCGCTATGAAGCATGGTTAGAAGTGGAAATTTTAGCATGTGAAGCATGGAGTGAATTAGGACATATACCGAAAGCTGACGTACAAAAAATTCGTCAAAACGCAAAGGTAAATGTCGAACGTGCACAAGAAATTGAACAAGAAACGCGCCATGATGTTGTAGCCTTTACTAGACAAGTTTCTGAAACGCTAGGTGAAGAACGTAAGTGGGTACATTATGGTTTAACTTCTACTGATGTTGTAGATACAGCTTTAAGTTTCGTTATTAAACAAGCAAATGACATTATTGAAAAAGATTTAGAAAGATTTATCGACGTTTTAGCTGAAAAAGCAAAAAATTATAAATATACATTGATGATGGGACGTACACATGGAGTGCATGCAGAACCAACTACATTTGGTGTCAAAATGGCATTGTGGTACACGGAAATGCAACGTAACTTACAACGTTTCAAACAAGTAAGAGAAGAAATTGAAGTAGGGAAAATGAGTGGTGCAGTAGGTACTTTTGCTAACATTCCTCCTGAAATAGAAAGTTATGTGTGTAAACATTTAGGTATTGGCACAGCGCCTGTATCAACGCAAACATTGCAACGCGATCGACATGCATACTATATTGCGACATTAGCATTAATCGCGACGTCACTAGAAAAATTTGCCGTTGAAATTCGTAACCTTCAAAAAACCGAAACAAGAGAAGTTGAAGAAGCATTTGCAAAAGGCCAAAAAGGTTCATCTGCAATGCCTCATAAACGAAATCCAATTGGTTCTGAAAATATCACAGGTATTTCAAGAGTCATTCGTGGTTATATTACTACAGCTTATGAGAATGTGCCATTATGGCATGAAAGAGATATTTCTCATTCTTCTGCTGAGCGTATTATGTTACCAGATGTTACAATAGCACTAGATTATGCATTGAATCGTTTCACAAATATTGTGGACCGTTTAACTGTATTTGAAGATAATATGCGTAATAACATAGATAAAACATTTGGTCTGATTTTCTCACAACGTGTCTTATTAGCATTAATTAATAAAGGTATGGTTCGTGAAGAAGCATACGACAAAGTACAACCAAAAGCGATGATATCTTGGGAAACGAAAACACCTTTCCGTGAATTAATCGAACAAGATGAGTCTATTACAAGTGTTTTAACAAAAGAAGAATTGGATGAATGTTTCGATCCTAAACATCATTTGAATCAAGTTGACACTATTTTCGAACGCGCTGGATTAGCATAAAATTAAATAAAGTAACGATTCAGATTTAATAAAATATAAATCGCTACACTTTAATAGATTAATGCGTTAAAATGACATAAAGAATAAAATTATAGGGGTTGTTTCGATATGCAAATTGAAAAATTACGAGGTGCAGCGTTAGATGAATTGTTTGATGCAATACTAACGTTAGAAAATAGAGAAGAATGTTACCAATTTTTCGATGATTTGTGTACTGTAAATGAAATTCAATCACTGTCTCAAAGATTACAAGTTGCTAAAATGATTAAGCAAGGTTATACCTATGCAACGATTGAACAAGAATCTGGAGCATCGACTGCAACGATTTCTAGAGTGAAGCGTTCATTACAATGGGGTAATGATGCTTATACAATGATTTTAGATCGTATGAATATTGAAACAAATGAATAATAAATGAACGATAAACAATGGTTATCTATCTGCACTAATAAGGTAGATAATCATTGTTTTTTCACGAAAAAATTTACAGAGTAAAAGAACTTAAATTTCATATTAAGTCTTTAGAACTCGACACTTAAAAATGCTATAATCATATGTATGTTAAAAAAGGAGTTTCGGAAAATGTATGACATTAAAAAATGGCGCCATATTTTTAAATTAGACCCAGCTAAACATATTTCAGATGATGATTTAGATGCGATTTGTATGTCTCAAACAGATGCAATTATGATTGGTGGAACTGATGACGTTACTGAAGATAATGTCATTCATTTAATGAGCAGAGTAAGAAGATACCCATTGCCTTTAGTACTTGAAATATCAAACATCGAAAGTGTAATGCCTGGTTTTGATTTTTATTTTGTACCTACAGTACTGAACAGTACAGATGTTGTATTTCACAATGGTACATTATTAGAAGCGCTTAAAACATATGGACATAGTATAGATTTTGAAGAAGTAATATTTGAAGGGTATGTCGTGTGCAATGCTGATAGCAAAGTGGCAAAACATACCAAAGCAAATACAGATTTAACAACAGAAGATTTAGAAGCATATGCCCAAATGGTCAATCATATGTATCGATTACCGGTTATGTATTTAGAGTATAGTGGCATTTATGGCGACGTATCAAAGGTTCAAGCTGTCTCAGAACATCTAACAGAAACGCAACTTTTTTATGGTGGCGGTATTTCCTCAGAACAACAAGCGACAGAGATGGCAGCTATTGCAGATACAATTATCGTCGGTGATATTATTTATAAAGATATTAAAAAAGCTTTAAAAACAGTAAAAATAAAGGAGTCTAGTAAATGAATGCGTTATTAAATCATATGAATACAGAGCAAAGTGAAGCTGTAAAGACAACAGAAGGACCATTGTTAATTATGGCAGGTGCTGGTTCAGGGAAGACACGTGTTTTAACACATAGAATTGCTTATTTATTAGACGAAAAAGATGTCTCACCATACAATGTTTTGGCTATTACTTTTACAAATAAAGCTGCAAGAGAAATGAAAGAACGTGTTCAAAAATTAGTAGGTGATCAAGCAGAAGTTATTTGGATGTCAACATTCCACTCAATGTGTGTTCGTATTTTACGTCGTGATGCAGATCGAATTGGTATAGAACGCAATTTTACGATAATTGATCCTACAGACCAAAAATCTGTTATTAAAGACGTCTTAAAAAATGAAAATATTGATAGTAAAAAGTTTGAACCTCGTATGTTTATCGGTGCGATCAGTAATTTGAAAAATGAACTTAAAACACCTGCAGATGCTCAAAAAGAAGCCACAGATTATCACTCGCAAATGGTAGCAACGGTTTATAGTGGATATCAACGCCAATTGTCACGTAATGAAGCGTTAGATTTTGATGACCTTATTATGACAACGATTAACTTATTTGAGCGTGTACCAGAAGTTCTAGAATATTATCAGAACAAATTCCAATATATTCATGTAGATGAGTATCAAGATACTAATAAAGCACAATATACATTAGTTAAATTATTAGCAAGTAAGTTTAAAAACTTATGTGTTGTAGGTGACTCAGATCAGTCAATTTATGGTTGGCGTGGTGCTGATATTCAAAATATCTTATCATTTGAAAAAGACTACCCAGAAGCGAATACAATCTTTTTAGAGCAAAATTATCGTTCGACGAAAACGATTTTAAATGCGGCTAACGAAGTGATTAAAAATAATTCTGAACGTAAGCCAAAAGGACTGTGGACTGCAAATACGAATGGTGAGAAAATTCATTACTATGAAGCAATGACAGAACGTGATGAAGCGGAATTTGTAATACGAGAAATTATGAAGCATCAACGTAATGGTAAGAAATATCAAGATATGGCAATTTTATATAGAACAAATGCACAATCACGTGTACTTGAGGAAACATTCATGAAATCTAATATGCCATACACAATGGTTGGTGGCCAAAAGTTCTATGACCGTAAAGAAATCAAAGATTTATTAAGTTATTTGCGTATAATTGCCAATAGTAATGATGACATTAGTTTGCAACGTATTATTAATGTTCCAAAAAGAGGTGTAGGTCCTTCATCTGTTGAAAAAGTTCAAAACTATGCACTTCAAAACAATATCAGTATGTTTGATGCACTTGGAGAAGCTGATTTTATCGGATTGTCAAAAAAGGTGACACAAGAGTGTCTTAATTTTTACGAGTTAATCCAAAGCTTGATAAAAGAACAAGAATTTTTAGAAATTCATGAAATAGTTGATGAAGTATTACAAAAGTCTGGCTACCGAGAAATGCTTGAACGTGAAAATACACTAGAATCTCGAAGTAGATTAGAAAACATCGATGAATTTATGTCAGTACCAAAAGACTATGAGGAAAATACCCCATTAGAAGAACAGTCATTAATTAACTTTTTAACGGATTTATCGTTAGTAGCTGATATTGATGAGGCAGATACTGAAAATGGCGTAACACTAATGACGATGCACTCGGCTAAGGGCCTTGAATTTCCAATCGTCTTTATAATGGGGATGGAAGAATCTTTATTCCCACATATTAGAGCGATTAAGAGTGAAGATGATCATGAAATGCAAGAAGAACGTCGAATTTGTTATGTAGCAATCACAAGGGCTGAAGAGGTGTTATACATCACTCATGCGACATCAAGAATGTTATTTGGTCGCCCTCAGTCGAATATGCCATCCAGATTTTTAAAGGAAATTCCAGAATCACTATTAGAAAATCATTCAAGTGGCAAACGACAAACGATACAACCTAAGGCAAAACCTTTTGCTAAACGCGGATTTAGTCAACGAACAACGTCAACGAAAAAACAAGTATCGTCATCTGATTGGAATGTAGGTGACAAAGTGATGCATAAAGCCTGGGGAGAAGGCATGGTGAGTAATGTAAACGAGAAAAATGGCTCAATCGAACTAGATATTATCTTTAAATCACAAGGGCCAAAACGTTTGTTAGCGCAATTTGCACCAATTGAAAAAAAGGAGGATTAAGGGATGGCTGATTTATCGTCTCGTGTGAACGAGTTACATGATTTATTAAATCAATACAGTTATGAATACTATGTAGAGGATAATCCATCTGTACCAGATAGTGAATATGACAAATTACTTCATGAACTGATTAAAATAGAAGAGGAGCATCCTGAGTATAAGACTGTAGATTCTCCAACAGTTAGAGTTGGTGGTGAAGCCCAAGCCTCTTTCAATAAAGTCAACCATGACACGCCAATGTTAAGTTTAGGGAATGCATTTAATGAGGATGATTTGAGAAAATTCGACCAACGCATACGTGAACAAATTGGCAACGTTGAATATATGTGCGAATTAAAAATTGATGGCTTAGCAGTATCATTGAAATATGTTGATGGATACTTCGTTCAAGGTTTAACACGTGGTGATGGAACAACAGGTGAAGATATTACCGAAAATTTAAAAACAATTCATGCGATACCTTTGAAAATGAAAGAACCATTAAATGTAGAAGTTCGTGGTGAAGCATATATGCCGAGACGTTCATTTTTACGATTAAATGAAGAAAAAGAAAAAAATGATGAGCAGTTATTTGCAAATCCAAGAAACGCTGCTGCGGGATCATTAAGACAGTTAGATTCTAAATTAACGGCAAAACGAAAGCTAAGCGTATTTATATATAGTGTCAATGATTTCACTGATTTCAATGCGCGTTCGCAAAGTGAAGCATTAGATGAGTTAGATAAATTAGGTTTTACAACGAATAAAAATAGAGCGCGTGTAAATAATATCGATGGTGTTTTAGAGTATATTGAAAAATGGACAAGCCAAAGAGAGTCATTACCTTATGATATTGATGGGATTGTTATTAAGGTTAATGATTTAGATCAACAGGATGAGATGGGATTCACACAAAAATCTCCTAGATGGGCCATTGCTTATAAATTTCCAGCTGAGGAAGTAGTAACTAAATTATTAGATATTGAATTAAGTATTGGACGAACAGGTGTAGTCACACCTACTGCTATTTTAGAACCAGTAAAAGTAGCTGGTACAACTGTATCAAGAGCATCTTTGCACAATGAAGATTTAATTCATGACAGAGATATTCGAATTGGTGATAGTGTTGTAGTGAAAAAAGCAGGTGACATCATACCTGAAGTTGTACGTAGTATTCCAGAACGTAGACCTGAGGATGCTGTCACATATCATATGCCAACCCATTGTCCAAGTTGTGGACATGAATTAGTACGTATTGAAGGCGAAGTAGCACTTCGTTGCATTAATCCAAAATGCCAAGCACAACTTGTTGAAGGATTAATTCACTTTGTATCAAGACAAGCCATGAATATTGATGGTTTAGGCACTAAAATTATTCAACAGCTTTATCAAAGCGAATTAATTAAAGATGTTGCTGATATTTTCTATTTAACAGAAGAAGATTTATTACCTTTAGACAGAATGGGGCAGAAAAAAGTTGATAATTTATTAGCTGCCATTCAACAAGCTAAGGACAACTCTTTAGAAAATTTATTATTTGGTCTAGGTATTAGGCATTTAGGTGTTAAAGCGAGCCAAGTGTTAGCAGAAAAATATGAAACGATAGATCGATTACTAACGGTAACTGAAGCGGAATTAGTAGAAATTCATGATATAGGTGATAAAGTAGCACAATCTGTAGTTACTTATTTAGAAAATGAAGATATTCGTGCTTTAATTCAAAAATTAAAAGATAAACATGTTAATATGATTTATAAAGGTATCAAAACATCAGATATTGAAGGACATCCTGAATTTAGTGGTAAAACGATAGTACTGACTGGTAAGCTACATCAAATGACACGCAATGAAGCATCTAAATGGCTTGCATCACAAGGTGCTAAAGTTACAAGTAGCGTTACTAAAAATACAGATGTCGTTATTGCTGGTGAAGATGCAGGTTCAAAATTAACAAAAGCACAAAGTTTAGGTATTGAAATTTGGACAGAGCAACAATTTGTAGATAAGCAAAATGAATTAAATAGTTAGAGGGGTATGTCGATGAAGCGTACATTAGTATTATTGATTACAGCTATCTTTATACTCGCTGCTTGTGGTAACCATAAGGATGACCAGGCTGGAAAAGATAATCAAAAACATAACAATAGTTCAAATCAAGTAAAAGAAATTGCTACGGATAAAAATGTACAAGGTGATAACTATCGTACATTGTTACCATTTAAAGAAAGCCAGGCAAGAGGACTTTTACAAGATAACATGGCAAATAGTTATAATGGCGGCGACTTTGAAGATGGTTTATTGAACTTAAGTAAAGAAGTATTTCCAACAGATAAATATTTGTATCAAGATGGTCAATTTTTGGACAAGAAAACAATTAATGCCTATTTAAATCCTAAGTATACAAAACGTGAAATCGATAAGATGTCTGAAAAAGATAAAAAAGACAAGAAAGCGAATGAAAATTTAGGACTTAATCCATCACACGAAGGTGAAACAGATCCTGAAAAGATTGCAGAAAAATCACCAGCCTATTTATCTAACATTTTAGAGCAAGATTTTTATGGTGGTGGAGATACAAAAGGTAAGAATATTAAAGGTATGACGATTGGTTTAGCTATGAATAGTGTTTATTACTATAAAAAAGAAAAAGATGGACCGACTTTTAGTAAAAAACTAGATGATAGCGAAGTTAAAAAGCAAGGTAAACAAATGGCTAGTGAGATATTATCAAGGTTACGTGAAAATGATGATTTAAAAGATATACCAATTCATTTTGCAATTTATAAGCAATCAAGTGAAGATTCAATCACACCAGGTGAGTTTATCACTCAAGCGACTGCAGAAAAGAGTCAAACAAAGCTTAATGAATGGCATAATATCAATGAAAAATCAGCTTTATTACCTTCTTCAACAGCAGCAGATTATGATGAAAATTTAAATAATAATTTCAAGCAATTTAATGATAATTTGCAATCATATTTTTCTAATTTCACACAAGCAGTAGGGAAAGTTAAATTTGTTGATAAAAAGCCACAACGATTAGTAGTAGATTTACCAATCGATTACTATGGACAAGCTGAAACAATTGGTATTACACAGTACGTTACTGAACAAGCGAATAAATATTTCGATAAAATCGATAACTATGAAATTCGTATTAAAGATGGTAACCAACCACGTGCTTTAATTAGTAAGACAAAAGATGACAAAGAACCGCAAGTTCATATTTACAGTAATTAATTGTAAATTAAAGATAATAAAAAGGTACCAATGTTAGTCATAATTTTGATTAACATTAGTACCTTTTTAATTTGTTAAGACTTATGAATTATTTTTCTCTAACGATGTCACGAACTTTGTTTAAGTCAGTTTCAACAAATGCACCAGGTTTTTTAGTAAGTTTACTTACAACATATGTAACGATTACACTTACAATAAATCCAGGAATAATTTCATATAAGCCGAATATTTCGTTGATATGTGCCAATGGTTTAATCCACGCAATCCAAACGATAACGACTAAGGCACCTGAAACCATTCCACTTACAGCACCGGCACGTGTCAAACCTTTCCAGTAAAGTGCAAATAGCACAAGTGGACTGAACGATGCACCAAATCCGGCCCAAGCGTTACCTACTAAGTTTAGAATTGTGTCGTTTGGATTCCATGCAATCGCGATGGCAACAATTGCTACAACTAATACAGATAATCTTCCAATCATAACAAATTCTTTTTGGTGCGTTTTAGCTTTTTCTTCACCACGAATTAATTTATAAAAGTCTTCCGTTAGTGAACTAGATGTTACAAGTAATTGTGAAGAAATCGTGCTCATAATTGCAGCTAGAATCGCAGCAAGTAAGAAACCACCTACAAGAGGATGGAAGAGTACTTGACTCATCACGATGAATAATGTCTCAGGATCTTCTAGTTTAATATGATAAGCAGGTACGAATGCAATACCTGTTAAACCAACAGCCACAGCGCCTAATAAACCAACAGCCATCCAGCTAATACCTAAACGTCTAGCTTTAGGTAGCATCTTGTGTGATTTAATAGACATAAACCTTACAATGATATGAGGTTGACCGAAATAACCTAATCCCCATGAAAATAGAGAGATAATTCCTATAAATGATAACCCTTTAAATAAATTTAAATTTGTAGGTTTCATAGCTGCTACATCATGAAACGTTCCCCAGCCGTTTAAATTCATCATAGCAACAATAGGGACCATAACCATCGCAATTAACATAATGACACCTTGGAAGAAATCTGTAATTGATACAGCTAAATATCCACCAAAGAAAGTATAGAAAATGACAATGAAAGCAACTAATATTAAACCGAAATGATAATCTAATCCAAAAGCACTTTCAAATAATTTACCACCAGATACGAAACCAGAATGTGTATATAATGTAAAGAATACTACGATAATCAATCCAGAAATAATCTTTAACACATTATTTTTATCGTTTAAACGATTTTTAAAGAAATCTGGTAATGTAATTGCATCTCCAGCTAATTCGGTATAAACACGAAGTCTAGGAGCAACAACAAAGTAATTTATATAAGCACCTAATGTTAAACCGATTGTAATCCACATAGCTGATAGACCAGTGCTATAGACAGAACCAGGTAGCCCCATAATCATCCATCCACTCATATCTGAAGCTCCAGCTGATAATGCAGTAATATACGGTCCAATACTACGTCCACCTAACATGTACTCGCTTAGGTTACCAGTTGCTTGCTTGTAACCGTAAAAGCCAATAACGATTAGTATCAAGAAGTAGACGGCAATCATAATATAAGTTTGCCAATTGGCATCTACTTGTTGACTTAATGCTGTCCCCATTGTAAGCATGATAAACACTCCCTTTATTTAATTTATAATTTAGTTACTTGAAAACATTATACATAAAGATAAATGTTTAGAAAAGTAGGAAAATTAAATTTATTCTTTTTGAAATACTTGCATACCAATATAGAAAGCGCTTTCGTATTTTTTGGATATGAGCAAATTTTTATAATTAAAATTGCATAATCATAATATTGAATTGGGTTGTCTAATATTAAAAGAGTGTTGTTTTCATAAAAAATGATTTGATAAACGAATGATAATGTTTATACAGTTTATATGAAATTAAAGTAGCACCTCATAAATACTTAGATTTTTAATTGGAAATTTGATACAATTTAGTGATGAATGACTTAAAGGAGGCTTTTATTAATGACAAAAGTAACACGTGAAGAAGTTGAGCATATCGCGAATCTTGCAAGACTTCAAATTTCTCCTGAAGAAACGGAAGAAATGGCCAACACATTAGAAAGCATTTTAGATTTTGCAAAACAAAATGATAGCGCTGATACAGAAGGCGTTGAACCTACATATCACGTTTTAGATTTACAAAACGTTTTACGTGAAGATAAAGCAATTAAAGGTATTCCGCAAGAATTAGCTTTGAAAAATGCCAAAGAAACAGAAGATGGACAATTTAAAGTGCCTACAATCATGAATGAGGAGGACGCGTAAGATGAGCATTCGCTACGAATCGGTTGAGAATTTATTAACTTTAATAAAAGACAAAAAAATCAAACCATCTGATGTTGTTAAAGATATATATGATGCAATTGAAGAGACTGATCCAACAATTAAGTCTTTTCTAGCGCTGGATAAAGAAAATGCAATCAAAAAAGCGCAAGAATTGGATGAATTACAAGCAAAAGATCAAATGGATGGCAAATTATTTGGTATTCCAATGGGTATAAAAGATAACATTATTACAAACGGATTAGAAACAACATGTGCAAGTAAAATGTTAGAAGGTTTTGTGCCAATTTACGAATCTACTGTAATGGAAAAACTACATAAAGAGAATGCCGTTTTAATCGGTAAATTAAACATGGATGAGTTTGCAATGGGTGGTTCAACAGAAACATCTTATTTCAAAAAAACAGTTAACCCATTTGACCATAAAGCAGTACCAGGTGGTTCATCAGGTGGATCTGCAGCAGCAGTTGCAGCTGGCTTAGTACCATTTAGCTTAGGTTCAGACACAGGTGGTTCAATTAGACAACCGGCTGCATATTGTGGCGTTGTCGGTATGAAACCAACATACGGTCGTGTATCTCGATTTGGATTAGTTGCTTTTGCATCTTCATTAGACCAAATTGGTCCATTGACTCGAAATGTAAAAGATAATGCAATCGTATTAGAAGCTATTTCTGGTGCAGATGTTAATGACTCTACAAGTGCACCAGTTGATGATGTAGACTTTACATCTGAAATTGGTAAAGATATTAAAGGATTAAAAGTTGCATTACCTAAAGAATACTTAGGTGAAGGTGTAGCTGATGACGTAAAAGAAGCAGTTCAAAACGCTGTAGAAACTTTAAAATCTTTAGGTGCTGTCGTTGAGGAAGTATCATTGCCAAATACTAAATTTGGTATTCCATCATATTACGTGATTGCATCATCAGAAGCTTCGTCAAACCTTTCTCGTTTTGACGGAATTCGTTATGGTTATCATTCTAAAGAAGCTCATTCATTAGAAGAATTATATAAAATGTCAAGATCTGAAGGTTTCGGTAAAGAAGTAAAACGTCGTATTTTCTTAGGTACATTTGCATTAAGTTCAGGTTACTATGATGCTTACTATAAAAAATCTCAAAAAGTTAGAACATTGATTAAAAATGACTTTGATAAAGTATTCGAAAATTATGATGTAGTAGTTGGTCCAACAGCGCCTACAACTGCGTTTAATTTAGGTGAAGAAATTGATGATCCATTAACAATGTATGCCAATGATTTATTAACAACACCAGTAAACTTAGCTGGATTACCTGGTATTTCTGTTCCTTGTGGACAATCAAATGGCCGACCAATCGGTTTACAGTTCATTGGTAAACCATTCGATGAAAAAACGTTATATCGTGTCGCTTATCAATATGAAACACAATACAATTTACATGACGTTTATGAAAAATTATAAGGAGTGGAAATCATGCATTTTGAAACAGTTATAGGACTTGAAGTTCACGTAGAGTTAAAAACGGACTCAAAAATGTTTTCTCCATCACCAGCGCATTTTGGAGCAGAACCTAACTCAAATACAAATGTTATCGACTTAGCATATCCAGGTGTCTTACCAGTTGTTAATAAGCGTGCAGTAGACTGGGCAATGCGTGCTGCAATGGCACTAAATATGGAAATCGCAACAGAATCTAAGTTTGACCGTAAGAACTATTTCTATCCAGATAATCCAAAAGCATATCAAATTTCTCAATTTGATCAACCAATTGGTGAAAATGGATATATCGATATCGAAGTCGACGGTGAAACAAAACGAATCGGTATTACTCGTCTTCACATGGAAGAAGATGCTGGTAAGTCAACACATAAAGGTGAGTATTCATTAGTTGACTTGAACCGTCAAGGTACACCGCTAATTGAAATCGTATCTGAACCAGATATTCGTTCACCTAAAGAAGCATATGC
>NZ_JACVZM010000033.1:0-17195 GCF_017151935.1 Staphylococcus sp. EG-SA-14
GACGGCACCCTAGGAAAGCGAAGCCATTCAATACGAAGTATTGTATAAATAGAGAACAGCAGTAAGATATTTTCTAATTGAAAATTATCTTACTGCTGTTTTTTTAGGGATTTATGTCCCAGCCTCATGAAAAATAGAACCTATATGATTTGAATTTATGAGAAATGTAGAATATATAAAACTGTATTACTTATTAATCAAATCATAAAAAAGCCAATGTTCATCGAAATAGGTATTTCCGATTTTAATTGCATTTTTCTCAAAACCAAGAATGTCGAATCCTAGTGCACTATAGAAAACTTTAGCACCTATGTTGTTTGACACAATTGATGTAAGTAAAGATTCGTAATTGTTCTGCCGTGCATAATTAATAATGAAATTAATGAGCTCGCTATTAATCGATTTATCGTTATTAGTAACAAAGTTGTATTTAATTAATGATTTATGTTCTTTTCCAACGTATCGAATTTGTTCTAAGGCAGCTGTTGCGATAAGTGTTTCGTTTTCATAACAGCCAAATACAATACATTTCGGTGAACCTTGATTTAAAATGTCATGTATTAAGGTGTCAGTCATTGTTTGACTATAATGTGAATCTTGAGTGAATTCTTCATTGACTGTCGAAACAAGTCTCTTATACTCATTAAAATCATTATTCGTTAATGTTTTAATTTCAATCATTACTGACCTCCTTAATCATTATTAAGAAAGATTTTGTACTAAAAAAATTTCTTAATTACATATTAAAATGTTTATTAAAATTTTGCAATCACTGATTTATATGCACATTCTTGTAAATGGATTATCAATTTAATTATATTTATTTTTAAGTTCAGGAAATTATGGAATTGGTTATTGGTCGACACTGGACTTTTATTTGTAGACGGTATGCGAAGAAGTCAAGCCAGTATTGGAACCGGTCACATTTATGATGACTAAGGTACAATCTTTTTCAGTTAAATATTGCCAGAAATTTCAATCACGAATAGAAAAAATAACCAACCAAAAATTTTTGGTTGGCAAATTTGAATTTTATGTGAATTTTATTAATAACGTTGAATAATCTCTTTAAGTTAATGCTAATCTACAACATTTACATTTAAATCGACATTAATATTTCCTTGAGTCGCTTTTGAATATGGACAAAATTCATGAGCCATTTGTAAATATTTTTCAGCTTCTTCTTGAGATATAACATTTTTAATTGTCGCATCAATTGAAACACTTAATTTAGGACTTTCTGAGTCTGAATCATCTTCTAGTCTCACTGTTAGTGTTACTTCTGGATGAGCATCACGCACTTTGTTTTGCTTTAAAATTAGGTCGAAAGCACCGTTGAAGCAAGATGCATAACCTGCTGCAAATAATTGTTCGGGGTTAGTAGCTTTACCATCTGCTTGAGCAGGCGGAACGATATCAATATCTAACGCTCGATCATCAGTATAAACATGTCCTTTACGTCCGCCAACATTCGTCGCTTTAGTTTCATAATGTATTGCCATTCGTATAACCTCCTAATTTAAAATACATTTATGCTTTACCCATTCGAAAATACCTTAATCATTTTCATTTATAGCATTGTTTGATTGAAGGATAAAAAGTTGTTGTTTACAATAAAAATAATGAGTATCTGAAATGAGGGATTTACTATGACACATGTGGAAGTAGTAGCGACTATCGCGCCACAATTATCTATCGAAGAAACTTTAATTCAAAAAATTAATCATCGTATTGATGCAATAGACGTATTAGAATTACGAATTGATCAAATTGAAAATGTCACAGTTGATCAAGTGGCAGAAATGATTACAAAGCTGAAGGTTATGCAAGATTCATTCAAATTATTAGTTACGTATCGTACAAAGTTACAAGGTGGCTATGGGCAATTTATAAATGACTTGTATCTTAATTTAATATCAGACTTAGCAAATATCAATGGCATAGATATGATTGATATAGAATGGCAAGCAGATATTGACATTGAAAAACATCAACGAATCATTACACACTTGCAACAGTATAATAAAGAGGTGGTTATATCACATCATAATTTCGAAAGTACGCCTCCATTAGATGAATTGCAATTTATATTTTTTAAAATGCAAAAATTCAACCCAGAATACGTTAAATTAGCAGTAATGCCACATAATAAAAATGATGTGTTAAATTTATTGCAGGCAATGTCTACATTTTCAGATACTATGGACTGCAAAGTTGTTGGTATTTCAATGTCTAAACTTGGACTAATAAGTAGAACGGCTCAAGGCGTTTTTGGTGGTGCATTGACTTATGGTTGTATCGGAGAACCACAAGCTCCAGGACAGATTGATGTTACTGATTTAAAAGCACAAGTGACTTTATACTAATAAAATGAATTAGGTTGCTTTTGTGTAAGTGCTGTCTTATAATTGAGAAGTATTATCATTGTTCGTGGAGGAGCGATTTTAGATGGAATTACAACAAGCAATAGCTAATAGAAGAAGTGTGAAAAAATTTAAAAGAGATATGCACATAGATGACGCATTGCTATATCAAGCAATTGAGAAAGCTGCTGATGCTCCAAATCACGGAATGAGGGAACCATGGAGAGTTGTGCATGTTCCGAAAGACAGATTAGGAGATATGAGTAAGGATATTTCTAAATTTGCATTTCCTAATGAATTAGATAAGCAACAATGTCATTATGATGCAGTTACGAAACTAGGTGGCATGTTATTGCTTATTTTAAAAACAGATCCAAGACAACGTCAAAATGATGAAAACTACTTTGCATTTGGTGCATATGCACAAAATCTTATGTTGTTACTTTATGAAGCGGGAATAGGTACATGTTGGAAATCGCCATTATATATCTATGATCCTAAAGTAAGAAAAACACTTGGTATAAAGAAGGATGAAGTTCTTGCTGGATTCTTATATTTAACGGATTTAGAAGAAGATATGCCTAAAGCACCACGTAAAAATAGAAACTTAATTACATTATATTAATATGTATAATTATAGAAACATTAATAAAAGCTGAGTCATGAATTGATGGACATCTATCGAGTTAGAGATTTAATCTAACTTATTAGAGTCGGTACAATCACAGTCTCAGCTTTTTATTGTGCAGTATATACACATTTTTATTTTAGTATTTATTTAAAAGTTTCTGCTAAAAATGATTCAACTTGATCAGGTGACTTAGCATTTGCTGAATGAAGGTGTGCAATTTTGTCGCCGTTTTTAAATACTAGCAAGCTAGGGATACCCATAACTTCATTTTCAACAACTACATCCTCTAATTCATCACGATTAACAGTATACCATTGGTAATCATTATATTGTTCTACGATTGGGTCAATCCATAAATCCATAGCACGACAGTCTGGGCACCATCCTGCCTCAAATTTAACAATTACAGGTGTATCGCTATTAATTACAGATTTAAATGATTCATTACTTTTGATTGATTGCATTGTAACAACTCCTCTAGATAGTTTAATAATTTTTATTATAGCTAAATTTATATCATAATAAAAAATTTTAGCTTCAAAATGAAAGCCTTTTGCTATGGAAAATGATATATTTATTTTAAATACATAAAGGAGGTTGCAGTCGTATGATTAAATTTTACCAATATAAGAATTGTACAACTTGTAAAAAGGCAGCAAAGTTTTTAGATGAATATGGCGTAAGTTATGAACCAATTGATATCGTTCAACATACACCTACAATAAATGAATTTAAAACAATAATTGCAAATACAGGCGTAGAAATTAATAAATTGTTTAATACACACGGCGCGAAATATCGTGAGCTTGATTTGAAAAATAAATTACAAACTTTATCAGATGATGAAAAGTTAGAGTTGTTATCATCTGATGGTATGTTAGTAAAGCGTCCTCTAGCAGTAATGGGCGATAAGATAACGTTAGGATTTAAAGAAGATCAATATAAAGAGACTTGGTTAGCGTAAGTACAATGTAAACGTTTACTAAATATCTCGATATTTAGATTCATTACATGTAAAATGAAATAAGCTATACAATTGTTAATTTTTATAAATATAGTTGAATAGCATCTAGCCTTATGGCATCATTAATGATGTAAAGATTAATTAGGAGGGGATTCTCTTGGCAGTACCAAATGAATTGAAATATTCAAAAGAGCATGAATGGGTTAAAGTTGAAGGTAATGTAGCAACAATTGGAATCACAGAATACGCACAAAGCGAGTTAGGTGATATTGTTTTCGTTGAATTACCAGAAACAGATGATGAAATTAATGAAGGGGATACGTTTGGTAGCGTAGAATCAGTTAAAACTGTATCAGAATTATATGCACCAATCTCTGGTAAAGTAGTTGAAGTCAACGAAGAACTAGAAGATAGTCCCGAATTTGTAAATGAATCTCCATACGAAAAAGCATGGATGGTAAAAGTAGAAATTAGTGATGAAAGTCAGATTGAAGCTTTATTAACAGCTGAAAAATATTCAGAAATGATTGGTGAATAATCACCGTGTAACTCCTTAATCTAAGATTGAGGAGTTTATTTTTAGTCTGAGAAAATAAATAATATGAAAGAAAAATTATTAGGTACTATTATTTGGAGTATTGCTACATTTTATTATTCAAGAATGATGGAAATAATGAATTTAGCTATTTTAAAAATAAAAATTGGGGGAAGTTAATATGCTAAACATTCAAGACGTTAGTCATCTTTCTAAAAAGGAGCAAAAAGCATATAACCGTTTCGTAGAATCTGTAGAAATCGGTAATTTACCAGTACTACCATGTATTGAAATGGATCTAAAAGAGATGAAAGAAGAAACATTAAACCAGAGTAAGATTGGTGGAATGCCATTTTTAAAATCTTTTAAAGATATACCATTAGATGAAAATAATGTACCAATGGTATTGTTAGCACAGATTAATTTGGATAATCTTCCAGAACAACAAGAATTATTTCCTGTAAAAGAAGGGATATTGCAGTTTTGGATTAGTTCAGAAGATCAAATGTATGGTATGTCTGAAAATTTAAAGGGAAACAATATAAACTCAAGGCTTGTTTATATAAAAGAGCCAATTACAGATTTATCACTCGAAAATATTCAAGCGCATTTGAAGTCATTAGATGCTTATAATGAGGATATCCCGTTCAGTGGAGCATTTTCTATAAAATTTAGATTGTCGAAACAAACTATTACATGTACTGATTATAAGTACGATGAGGACGTGCTTGCATTGTGGAATAAAGTCAATCCATCCTTCGCGCTAAAATCAATGTTTGGTGGTTATGATGAATTAATGGAACCTGTGTGTAACACATTTACTGCTAAGGAACCATTTAATCAACTTGGTGGTTATCCATATTTTGACCAAATAGATCCAAGAACGAACGATCAAGAACTGAAAATGTATGATAGAGTCTTACTGCAAATTGATTCTACAAGAGATGGTAATTCTTCGATTATATGGGGTGATTTAGGTATTGCCAATATCTTAGTGAAATCTACTGACCTTGAGGCTATGAAGTTTGATGATTACATGTATTCATGGGATTGCAGCTAAGAGAATCATAAAAATATATTACTTTAATAAGTGTAGTATCTATAGATCAATCTAGGGAGTGGGACAGAAATGAAAAAGAACCACTAGTGATTTATAATGTAGTGGTTATTTTTCATAAGCCACAGCTAATGTGCATTTAAAAATAGGAATACATGAGTAAAACTCATGCATAAGAAATACTAATTTCTAAAGAAAAAGTATTTCTTTATGTTGGGGCCCACCCCAACTTGCACATTATTGTAAGCTGACTTTCCGCCAGCTTCTGTGTTGGGGCCCCGCCAACTTGCACATTATTGTAAGCTGACTTTCCGCCAGCTGGGGCCCCGCTATAATTGAAAAGTTTGTTATAGGTGTATTTTCTTTTGGTTAACTATTGGTAATATAACATTGTAGATTTTAGGATGTTGATTTTTGACTTAGCCTTTGTCTGCTTATGTTAAATGTTACAGCTAGTCAAACATTGAGTTTGTAATTATTATATTAAGCTAGTTTAAATTTTTTGTGATTTATGTTTTATTCATACCAATTTTGTGAAATGATACAGTGACAGATGTTTATTGATTTTAAAGGGTGATGATGATGGCTATTGTAAATAAAGTGATAATTGTTGAAGGAAAATCTGATAAAAAAAGGGTGCAACAGGTTATTGCAGAACCAGTCAATATTATTTGTACTCATGGAACAATGAGTATAGATAAGCTTGATGATATGATAGAATCACTGTATGATAAACAAGTTTTTGTATTAGCCGATTCTGATGACGAAGGAGATCGAATTAGAAATTGGTTTAAACGTTATTTGAGTGAAAGTGAACATATATTTATTGATAAAACTTACTGTCAAGTTGCGAATTGCCCCAAACAATATTTGGCGCATGTACTTTCAAAACATGGCTTTACTTGTAAGAAAGAAACACCTCTTTTACCGAATATAAATAATGAAAGGTTAGTTTTAGTAAATGAATAATTCATTAGACATCAAAGATGTAACTACATTTTATGAGGAAGACAAACATTTAATCTTTGGTTATACACCAACGTGTGGTACTTGTAAGGTTTCAGAAAGAATGTTAGACATTGCTAATGAAATATTGCAGTTACCATTATTGAAAATAGATTTAAACTTTTATCCTCAGTTTTGTAAAGATATGCAAATCATGTCTACGCCGATTTTATTGTTGATGAATAAAGATAAAGAAGTAAAACGAATTTATGCATTTAAATCGGTGACTGATTTGTTAGAAAATTTAAAATAGTTATTGACGAAATTTTACTAAGGTGTTAGGATTAATACAAATTAAATGATGCGTAAACTCTTATCGAGAGTGGTGGAGGGATGTGCCCTACGAAGCCCGGCAACCGTCTTATATAGAAATGGTGCCAATTCACATAAAGTTTTAACTTTTGAAGATGAGAGAAACAATACTACTATTGCTTTCTCAATTTTTCTATCGATATTGAGAAAGCATTTTTTATTTTATTAAGCAACACAGGGAGGAATCAACGTGATTGAATTAAAAGAAGTTGTTAAAGAATATCGGACTAAAAATAAAGAAGTCCTTGCTGTAGATCACGTTAATTTATCGATTCGAGCAGGATCGATTTATGGCGTCATTGGTTTTTCTGGAGCAGGAAAAAGTACTTTGATTCGAATGTTTAATCATTTAGAAGCGCCTACATCAGGTGAAGTTATTATAGATGGAGACCATATAGGTCAATTGTCCAAAAATGGATTAAGAGCAAAAAGACAAAAAGTAAGTATGATCTTCCAACATTTTAATTTGTTATGGTCAAGGACTGTGTTAAAAAATATTATGTTTCCGCTTGAAATTGCAGGTGTCCCTAGAAGGAGAGCTAAGCAAAAAGCATTAGAACTTGTCGAACTCGTCGGTTTAAAAGGTAGAGAAAAGGCTTATCCATCAGAGTTATCAGGTGGACAAAAGCAACGTGTTGGGATTGCACGAGCGTTAGCTAATGATCCAACGGTCTTGCTTTGTGATGAGGCAACAAGTGCACTTGATCCGCAAACAACAGATGAAATTTTAGATCTACTACTAAAAATTAGAGAACAACAAAATTTAACAATTGTACTAATTACGCATGAAATGCATGTCATTCGTCGTATTTGTGATGAAGTTGCAGTTATGGAAAGTGGTAAAGTGATAGAACAAGGACCGGTGACACAGGTTTTTGAAAATCCGCAACACACTGTGACAAAACGATTTGTGAAAGACGATTTAAATGATGATTTCGAAACATCTTTAACAGAATTAGAGCCATTAGAAAAAGATGCATATATCGTTAGATTAGTTTTCGCTGGTTCAACAACAACCGAGCCTATTGTATCGAGTCTATCAACTGCCTATGATATTAAAATTAATATTTTAGAAGCAAATATTAAAAATACAAAAAATGGAACAGTCGGCTTTTTAGTTCTGCATATTCCATATATTTCAAGTGTAGATTTCGGAAAATTCGAAAAAGAGTTAATTGAGCGACAAGTTAAAATGGAGGTGTTAAGACATGGGTAAATCATTTAGTGAAATTATAAATGAAATGATTACAATGCCTAATATTCAGTGGCCAGAAGTTTGGACTGCAATAGTCGAAACACTATACATGACAGTCGTCTCAACTATATTTGCATTTATACTTGGTCTTATTTTAGGTGTGTTATTATTCTTGTCTGCTAAAGGTAAGTCTATCGGTGCAAGGTTATTTTATTCTATCGTTTCTTTCATTGTTAACTTATTTAGAGCGATACCATTTATTATTTTAATTTTATTATTAATTCCATTTACAAGTTTGATACTTGGAACGATAAGTGGTCCGACAGGTGCGTTACCAGCCTTGATCATTGGCGCAGCACCGTTTTATGCAAGGCTCGTAGAAATTGCTTTTAAAGAAATTGATAAAGGTGTCATCGAAGCGGCTTGGTCAATGGGCGCTAATACTTGGACAGTAATTCGTAAAGTCCTTTTACCTGAAGCTATGCCAGCGCTAGTGTCTGGCATTACAGTTACAGCAATCGCTTTAGTTGGTTCAACAGCAGTTGCAGGTGTAATTGGTGCCGGTGGTTTAGGAAATTTAGCATACTTAACAGGTTTCACTCGAAATCAAAATGATGTCATTTTAGTATCAACAGTTTTTATTTTAATTATTGTATTTATAATCCAATTCATTGGGGATTGGCTTACAAATAAACTTGATAAACGATAAATTGGGGGTTTCATTTTATGAAAAAATTATTTGGTCTTATTTTAGTATTAACATTTGCAGTTGTATTAGCAGCTTGCGGTAATGGAAACAAAAGTGGCAGTGACGACAAGAAAATAACAGTAGGTGCTTCACCAGCACCACATGCTGAAATTTTAGAAAAAGCAAAACCATTATTAGAGAAAAAAGGTTATGAACTAGATATTAAAACAATTAACGATTACACTACACCTAATAAATTACTAGACAAAGGTGAAATTGACGCAAACTATTTCCAACATACACCATATTTAAACACAGAGAAAAAGGATAAAGGTTACAAAATCGTAAGTGCCGGTGATGTTCACTTAGAACCTATGGCTGTATACTCTAAAAAGTATAAAAGTTTAAAAGAATTACCAAAAGGTGCAACAGTCTATGTGTCTAATAATCCAGCTGAACAAGGACGTTTCTTAAAATTCTTCGTTGATGCAGGTTTAATTAAAATCAAAAAAGGCGTAAAAATTGAAGATGCTAAGTTTAGTGATATTACAGAGAATAAAAAAGATATTAAGTTTAATAATAAACAATCAGCAGAATTCTTACCTAAAATTTATCAAAATGAAGACGCTGATGCTGTTATCATTAATTCGAACTTTGCAATCGAACAAAAACTAAATCCTAAAAAAGATTCTATTGCTGTAGAAAGTGCGAAAGATAATCCTTATGCAAACTTAATTGCTGTTAAAGAAGGACATCAAGATGATAAGAAAATCAAAGCATTAATTGAAGTATTACAATCTAAAGATATTCAAGACTTCATTAATGAAAAATACAATGGTGCAGTTATTCCTGCTAAATAAATCATATTAATGGCTCAGTAACGTGATGTTGCTGGGCTTTTTAATTTAAACAGGTATTTATATGATATTTAGGAATGAGATGCTATTACGGATAAAGTAAAATCCTATATGCATGCGTGCTACTCATTTATTCTTATTTTTAATTTCACATGGCTAGTGACTAATACATCATAAATCATTAGTGATTCTTTATTATTTCAGTCCCACTCCCTCAAGTTAATGATGAATCTATTTCGCTAGTTATAAAATGACGTCAAATCAATATCAAAAATTATTTAAGTAAAATGTTTAGATAATTTTTCAGTGGGTAAGTATTATATATAACATTTAATTATTCCGAGGAGGCATTTATTATGGCAGACGAAAGTAAATTTGAACAAGCAAAAGGTAATGTTAAAGAAACAGTAGGTAATGTTACTGATAATAAAAATTTAGAAAACGAAGGTAAAGAAGATAAAGCTTCTGGTAAAGCGAAAGAATTCGTTGAAAATGCAAAAGAAAAAGCAACTGATTTTATTGATAAAGTAAAAGGTAACAAAGGCGAGTAATTTTACTTTTTATTCCTAATACACTGCACATGCCACTTAGTCGGTATAACCATCGGCTAGGTGGTTTTTGTATTAAAAAAGTGGATACCAAAATTTATTAATAATTATTTTAATGTTAGAAAAAAACTAAATAAAAACTCGCTAATGATATCCAATAATATGTATACAAAACGAGACATATATTGCATATGATTAACGAGATACTGAAAATATTTTATCACCCCTAAAATGATTATTCATTTTCAGCGGTAATTCGACCTAAAGTCAAACTTACAATAAAACCGATGATAAATACTACTAATGAAACGAACCACATCACGATATTAGTTGGTAAACCTGGAAATACTGCAAAGAGGGAGCCAACAACAAAACCAATGATTAATGCAAAAGTCATTAGTTTATGATGTGTTAGGAAATACTGGATAATTTTGCTTGAAATAATGAATCCAGCAAGCACGCCAAATCCGACTGCAAGTAATATAGGAAGACCTGCAAAGTTAAGTTTAACAACTTCAGATATTGCTAGCATGACCGTACCATAGACGCCAAATACTAATAACATAAATGACCCTGAAATACCTGGGAGTAACATAGCACTAGATGCACACATACCTGCAATAAAATATTTAATAATAAGACTAGTTGATAGAGTAAGTGTTTCTCCAGCATGTTTATCACCATTATTCATTAATGTAATAACAATTAAGATAGCGATACCAGCTATAACCATCATGTAATGTTTAGTTGTAAATGACGTTTTATAGTTAGAAATTTTCAATAAATATGGAACGATACCAATGATTAATCCACCAAAGAAAAACATAGTTGGAATATGGTGTTGGCTTAATAAATAATTAAAAAGATTACTTAGTGATCCCATTGCCAGTAACATTCCAATTATAATGGGGATTAAAAATGTAAAACTTGGCCAAAAACGTCGTGAGAATATGCCGCTAATTGAAGCGATAAATTGATTGTAAATACCTAACAATAATGCGATAGTCCCACCGCTAACACCAGGTACCAAGTCACTCGT
This sequence comes from Staphylococcus sp. EG-SA-14, assembly GCF_017151935.1. NCBI lineage: Bacteria > Bacillati > Bacillota > Bacilli > Caryophanales > Staphylococcaceae > Staphylococcus > Staphylococcus sp. EG-SA-14. The sequence goes on from NZ_JACVZM010000033.1 coordinate 11,195, forward strand.
TCCCATAGCAAAACCTTTTAGAATATTAATCCATTTAAATTGTTGCATGAATAACTCCTTTCAAACGATTGGAATAAAATCATAAATAGCATCATACCATATTACAAATGTCCTAGTGAAATGATAACATATTTTAAATTCATAAAATCCATTGAGAAATTATGTGCACTTATTATCATTTATATTTTTAAAGAGAGCGGATTAGAGTTGTACTTTAGAGTTATTAAAAATAATAAAAAGGGTTTAAGTTGTTTATATTAAGGTATAAGTAAGTTATAATTAACTGAACGCATTATTACAAAGTCTTTTTGACTACAAATTAAAATTATTATAAACTAGTTAAGAAAACTTTATATTTTACGGAGGGAATATAAAATGGCATCAACATTAGAAATCAAAGACCTACATGTGTCTATTGAGGATAAAGAAATCTTAAAAGGTGTTAACTTGACAATTAACACTGATGAAATACATGCGATTATGGGACCAAACGGGACAGGTAAATCAACTTTATCATCTGCAATTATGGGACACCCAAGCTATGAAGTAACTAAAGGAGAAGTACTTTTAGACGGTGTAAATATTTTAGAATTAGAAGTTGATGAAAGAGCAAAAGCAGGATTATTCTTGGCAATGCAATATCCATCAGAAATTACAGGTGTTACAAATGCTGATTTCATGCGTTCAGCAATCAATGCGAAACGTGAAGAAGGACAAGAAATCAACTTAATGCAATTTATTAAGAAATTAGATAAAAACATGGATTTTCTAGACATAGATAAAGACATGGCACAACGTTATTTAAATGAAGGTTTCTCAGGTGGAGAGAAGAAACGTAACGAAATCTTACAATTAATGATGTTAGAACCTAAGTTTGCAATCTTAGATGAAATCGATTCAGGGTTAGACATCGATGCATTAAAAGTTGTATCTAAAGGTATTAACCAAATGCGTGGGGAAAACTTTGGTGCATTAATGATTACACACTATCAACGATTATTAAATTACATTACTCCTGATAAAGTACATGTAATGTATGCTGGTAAAGTCGTTAAATCTGGTGGTCCAGAATTAGCAAAACGTCTTGAAGAAGAAGGATATGAATGGGTTAAAGAAGAGTTCGGTTCAGCTGAATAATCTTATTAATACAGTATCCATGAGATGTTCATCTATATATGATGAAAATGAACATTTATACGAAATAGTAAATTTCATCAAGTAGGAGGAAAAAGTTATGACAACTGATATTTTGAACATTTCTGAAGAACAACTTGTTGATTATTCTAAAGCCCACAATGAACCTTCTTGGATGACAGAATTACGTAAAAAAGCTTTGAAATTAACAGAAACTTTAGAAATGCCAAAACCTGATAAAACAAAATTAAGAAAATGGGATTTTGATTCTTTTAAACAACACGATGTAAAAGGTGATGTTTATCAATCTTTATCACAATTACCTGAGTCAGTAAGAGAAATTATTGACGTAGATCATTCTAAAAACTTAGTAATTCAACATAATAATACGATTGCGTACACACAAGTTGATGATAATGCATCGAAAGATGGCGTTATCGTTGAAGGTTTAGCAGACGCTCTTATGAACCATAGTGATTTAGTACAAAAGTACTTTATGAAAGATGCAGTAACAGTAGATGAACATCGTATCACAGCGCTACACACGGCATTAGTTAATGGTGGCGTATTTGTTTATGTTCCTAAAAATGTAGTTGTAGAACATCCAGTACAATACGTTGTGTTGCACGACGACGAAAATGCAAGCTTTTATAACCATGTTATCATCGTTACTGAAGAAAGCGCCGAAGTCACATATGTTGAAAATTACTTATCAAATGCATCTGGTGAAGGAAATCAATTAAATATTATTTCTGAAGTGATTGCTGGTGCAAATTCAAATATCACATATGGCTCAGTGGACTATATGGATAAAGGCTTTACAGGTCATATCATTCGACGTGGTATTACTGAAGCGGATGCCTCAATTAATTGGGCACTAGGTTTAATGAATGAGGGTAGCCAAATTATTGATAATACAACAAATTTATTTGGTGATCGTTCAACAAGTTCACTTAAATCAGTAGTTGTAGGTACAGGCGAACAAAAAATTAATCTAACATCTAAAATCGTACAATATGGTAAAGAAACAGATGGTTATATCCTTAAACATGGTGTTATGAAAGAACATGCATCGTCTGTATTTAATGGTATCGGCTACATTAAGCATGGTGGAACTAAATCAATTGCTAATCAGGAATCACGTGTATTAATGTTATCTGAACATGCTCGTGGTGACGCGAATCCTATTTTATTAATTGATGAAGATGATGTACAAGCTGGTCATGCTGCATCAGTAGGTCGTGTTGATCCAGATCAACTTTACTATTTAATGAGTCGTGGTATTTCTCAAAGAGAAGCGGAACGTCTTGTTATACATGGTTTCTTAGATCCAGTAGTACGTGAATTACCTATCGAAGACGTTAAACGTCAATTGAGAGAAGTAATTGAACGCAAAGTTTCTAAATAATATTTTGAAAATAAAAGTTTGTAATAGATATAGACTGTCGATATTGGTATAAGACTAATACAACGTCAGTATTTAAATGATTAGGATTTTTATTTAAGAAAGGTCGTGAATGAAGTGGCCGAACACTCATTTGACGTTAATGAAGTAATCAAGGATTTTCCGATATTAGATCAAAAAGTCAATGGCAAACGTTTAGCATATCTTGATTCAACAGCGACAAGTCAAACGCCTGTGCAAGTGTTAAATGTTTTAGAGGATTACTACAAGCGTTATAATTCAAACGTTCATCGTGGTGTTCATACATTAGGATCATTGGCAACTGATGGTTATGAAAATGCCCGTGAAACTGTTCGTCGTTTTATTAATGCGAAGTATTTTGAAGAAATCATTTTCACACGCGGAACAACTGCGTCGATTAACCTTGTAGCACATAGCTATGGTGATGCAAATGTTGAAGAGGGCGATGAAATTGTTGTCACTGAAATGGAACATCATGCCAATATTGTTCCTTGGCAACAGTTAGCAAAGCGTAAAAATGCGACATTGAAATTTATACCAATGACAGCTGACGGTGAATTAAACATCGAAGATATTAAGCAAACGATTAATGATAAAACAAAGATCGTTGCTATTGCACATATTTCTAATGTACTCGGTACAATTAATGATGTTAAAACCATTGCAGAAATAGCTCATCAACATGGTGCAATTATCAGTGTTGATGGGGCGCAAGCAGCACCACATATGAAACTTGATATGCAAGAAATGAATGCTGATTTTTATAGTTTTAGTGGTCATAAAATGCTTGGACCAACAGGTATTGGCGTATTATTTGGTAAACGTGAGTTACTACAAAAAATGGAACCGATTGAGTTCGGTGGCGACATGATTGATTTTGTAAGTAAGTATGATGCAACATGGGCTGATTTACCTACTAAATTTGAGGCGGGCACTCCATTAATTGCACAAGCAATTGGGCTTGCAGAAGCTATTCGCTATTTAGAACGCATAGGATTTGATGCAATTCATAAATATGAACAAGAATTAACGATATATGCTTATGAGCAAATGTCTGCAATTGAAGGAATTGAAATTTATGGCCCGCCAAAGGATCGTCGTGCAGGTGTAATAACGTTTAATTTACAAGATGTACATCCACACGATGTTGCTACAGCCGTAGATACAGAAGGTGTAGCGGTTAGAGCTGGGCATCATTGTGCGCAACCGTTAATGAAATGGTTAAATGTGTCTTCAACAGCTAGAGCGAGTTTTTATATATACAACACGAAAGAAGACGTTGATCAGTTAATAAATGCCTTGAAACAAACGAAGGAGTTTTTCTCTTATGAATTTTAATAATCTAGATCAATTATATAGATCTGTCATTATGGATCATTATAAAAATCCTAGAAATAAAGGTGTATTAGATAACGGGTCTATGACAGTAGATATGAATAACCCGACATGCGGTGACCGTATACGACTAACATTTGATATAGAAGACGGCATTATAAAAGATGCTAAGTTTGAAGGTGAAGGTTGTTCGATTTCAATGGCAAGTGCATCGATGATGACACAAGCTGTTAAAGGTCATTCACTTGGAGAAGCAATGCAAATGAGCCAAGAATTTACGAAAATGATGCTTGGTGAAGACTATGTGATTACAGAAGAAATGGGAGATATTGAAGCATTGCAAGGTGTATCTCAATTCCCAGCTCGTATTAAATGTGCCACATTAGCTTGGAAAGCATTGGAAAAAGGTACTGTTGCTAAAGAAGGTAAAGCAGAAGGTACGACTGAAGAAGAATAGAATGCTGTTAATCATAGATGATTTTGATATTAGACATATAAAAGTATAAAAATTTTTATAAGATGTCATGTCATTGTTATAATATGGTTTACATCATGAATTAAAAACTTACGCACGCCGTTGTAAATATATTTTTAAGGAGTGATTGAAATGGCTAAAAAAGCACCTGATGTTGGGGATTATAAATATGGATTCCACGACGATGATGTGTCCATTTTCAGATCAGAACGTGGTTTAACTGAGAATATCGTTAGAGAAATTTCTAACATGAAAAATGAGCCGGAATGGATGTTAGATTTCCGTCTTAAATCATTAAAATTGTTTTATAAAATGCCAATGCCTCAATGGGGTGGCGACTTATCAGAATTGAATTTCGATGACATTACTTACTATGTAAAGCCTTCAGAACAAGCTGAACGTTCATGGGATGAAGTGCCAGAAGAAATTAAAAGAACTTTCGATAAATTAGGAATTCCTGAAGCTGAACAAAAATATTTAGCTGGTGTTTCTGCTCAATATGAATCTGAAGTTGTTTACCATAATATGGAAAAAGAACTTGAAGAAAAAGGTATTATCTTTAAAGATACAGATAGTGCTTTACAAGAAAATGAAGAATTATTCAAAAAATACTTTGCTTCTGTAGTACCTGCAGCAGATAACAAATTTGCGGCGTTAAACTCAGCAGTATGGTCAGGTGGTTCGTTCATTTATGTACCTAAAAATATCAAACTAGATACGCCACTACAAGCTTATTTCCGTATTAACTCTGAGAACATGGGTCAATTTGAACGTACATTAATCATTGCTGATGAAGGTGCTTCTGTACATTACGTAGAAGGTTGTACTGCACCAGTTTATACAACTAGTTCTTTACACTCTGCTGTTGTGGAAATCATTGTGCATAAAGATGCGCACGTTCGTTATACTACGATTCAAAACTGGGCGAACAATGTATACAATTTAGTTACAAAACGTACTTTTGTTTATGAAAACGGAAATATGGAATGGGTAGATGGTAACTTAGGTTCTAAGTTAACGATGAAATATCCAAACTGTGTTCTTTTAGGTGAAGGTGCAAAAGGTAGTACATTATCTATTGCATTTGCTGGTAAAGGACAAGTTCAAGATGCCGGTGCTAAAATGATTCATAAAGCGCCAAATACATCTTCAACGATTGTTTCTAAATCTATTTCTAAAAATGGTGGTAAAGTTATTTATCGCGGTATTGTTCATTTTGGACGTAAAGCAAAAGGTGCTCGTTCAAATATTGAATGTGATACATTAATCTTAGATAACGAATCAACATCAGATACAATTCCATATAACGAAGTATTCAACGATCAAATATCATTAGAACATGAAGCCAAGGTTTCAAAAGTTTCTGAAGAACAATTATTCTATCTAATGAGTCGTGGTATTTCTGAAGAAGAAGCGACAGAAATGATTGTTATGGGATTCATCGAACCATTTACAAAAGAACTTCCAATGGAATACGCGGTCGAAATGAACCGTTTAATCAAGTTCGAAATGGAAGGTAGTATTGGATAGCTTTAAACCGCGTTGTTAAGCCATTCTTAACTTCCGGAAATGGCTATTGATACCATTTTGATACCATTTACTTGTCAAAAATGGCTATTGCATCGTGTTTT